>JADGRB010000044.1 GCA_017881315.1 Pseudomonadota bacterium | reverse complement strand
CGCCAACGAGCTGCCCGACAGCGTGGTGGTCGACGGGGGCGGGCCGATCCGTTGAGCGCGATCCCCTTCTCGGTCCTGGACCTGGCGCCCATCGTTCAAGGCGGCGACGCGGCCCAGGCCTTTCGAAACGCGCTCGATCTGGCCCGCCACGCCGAGCGCTGGGGATTTGCCCGCTACTGGCTGGCCGAGCACCACAACATGCCCGGCATCGCGAGCGCCGCCACCTCGCTCGCCATCTCCCACGTCGCGGCCGGCACCTCCAGCATCCGGGTCGGCGCCGGCGGGATCATGTTGCCGAACCATGCGCCGCTGGTGATCGCGGAGCAGTTCGGGACCCTCGATGCGCTCTATCCGGGACGGATCGATCTCGGCCTCGGTCGCGCGCCCGGCACCGATCCGCTGACGGCGCGCGCACTCCGGCGGACATTGGTCGGGGATGTCGATCGCTTCCCCGAGGACGTCGCCGAGCTGATGGACTACTTCCGACCGCTGCGGCCCGGACAGCGCGTGCGGGCGTTCCCCGGCGCCGGCGCCAAGGTCGCGATCTGGATTCTCGGGTCCAGCCTTTACGGCGCCGAGCTGGCCGCCTCGATGGGGCTTCCCTACGCCTTCGCTTCGCACTTCGCCCCGCGCCTGCTGATGCCGGCGATCGAGATCTACCGGCGCAACTTTCGCCCTTCGGAAGCGCTGGCGCGCCCCCACGTCATGCTCGGCGTCAACGTCGTGGCCGCCGGAAACGACGCGGAGGCGGACTTCCTGCTGACCTCCCTCCAGCAGGCGTTCGTCAACCTCCGGAGCGGCCATCCCACCGCCTTGCCGCCGCCCGTCGAGGGCTTCGCGGCATCGCTCACCGCCGAGCAAGCGGCGATGCTCGACGACGTCCTGGCCTGCGCCGCCATTGGCTCGGCCGAGACGGTCCACCGTCGGCTCTCCGCTCTCATCGCGCGCACCGGCGCCGACGAGCTGGTTCTGACCTCTCAGATCCACGATCATGGCGCGCGACTGCGGTCCTTCGAGATCGCGGCCGAAGTGCGCGCCGGGCTGGGGCCGGGCGGGCGGGAGCCCTAGGCTCCGGTTGTCAGTCCGGGATTCGGGCTCAAGTTTGGCCGGGAACAGCCGAAAACGCTGTGGGAGGACCGACATGGCCATGTTTGCAAAAAAGCTGGATGGGGACTCGAAGCTGGGGATGGATGCGGCCGTGCTGCCGGTCGCAACGTCGGCATCGTCGCGCGGATACGGGATCGCCGAGACGATCCAGCTGATGCGCGAGCTGCCCGGCGATCAGAACGCCGAGCTGGTGGTTCGCGTGGTTCGCGCGACGCTGGCATCGCTGAACGTGCGGCTGCCCGACATCATCGAGGATGCAGCCCGCAAACAGAAGACCATTCAGGATCGGATCGCGGCCGTCCACGGCACGATCGCCGATCTCGAGAAACAGCTCCTGGGCCAGCGCGCCGAGATCGCCACCTTGGAAGCCGACCTCGCGGAGACCACCAGCGTCAAGGAACGGCTACAGGCGGCCGAGCGGACGGCGCTTCCCCCGGCGAGCGCGCCTCACGGCAAGGCGATCGTGACGACCTTGCTCGGCGGCGCGATCGCGCCGTAGGCCGTCCCGTCAGTCGTCGCCCAGAGCGGCGATCTCGCGCTCGAGCGCTTCCCACTCGGCCATCCAGGCATCGATCCTGGGCGAAAGCTCGGCCTGCTCCTTCACCAGCGCCTCGATCTCGGCCATGCCGGCGCGCTGAAAAAATCCAGCGTCCGCGTAGAGGTCGGTGATGGCCTTCTTTCTGGTTTCGGCGGCCTCGATTTGCGCCAGCAGGCGATCGCGCTGCTTGGGGAGCTGGGCGATCCGGTTGCGTCGTTTCTTTTGATCTTCCCAGCTCGATCCGGCGGCCGGGTCGGCTCCCCGACGTTGTTGCTGCGCCTTCGAGGCTACGGCGTCGGCGTCGAGGTGGTCGTCGCCGCAACGGGCCAGATACTCCGAGTAAGTCCCGGGAAAGTCGCGCGGTCCGTCCGCCGTCAGCTCGACGATCCGGGTGGCCAGCTGCGAGACGAACCAGCGATCGTGCGAAACGAAGATCACCGTGCCGGCGTAGCTCTTCACCGCCTCGCACAGCGCGTGGATGGCTTCCAGATCGAGATGGTTGGTCGGCTCGTCCAGGACCAGCACGTTCGGTTTCTGCACGCTCAAGATCGCGAAGATGAGACGCGCGGCCTCGCCGCCCGACAGGAGGGCGACGCGCTTGTCGACCTCTTCGCCAGAGAACAGCACGCGCCCCAGCTGCCCGCGCACGGTGGTCGGGCTCTCCCCGGGACACAGGGCGGTCAGAATCTGCAGCGGGGTGGCCTCGGGATCGTCGAGCAGCTCGCGGTGATCCTGGGGGAAGTAGCCGACGCGCACCTCGTGGCCCCAGCGCACGCGTCCCGCGTCGGCCGCCAGGCGCTCGACGACGATCCGCAGCAGCGTGGACTTGCCGAGGCCGTTCGGGCCGATGATCCCGACCCGCTCCCCCCGACGCACCAGCAGCGAGACATCGGTCAACACTCGGTTGTCGCCGTACGACTTGGATACGCCCGCCAGCTCCAGGACCTCGCGGCCGCTCGGCCGCTCGGGCGTCACACGCAGGTGCGGCGTGCGCCGCGAGCTCGCCACCAGCTCCTCGACCTCGATGCGCGCGATCTGCTTGAGGCGGCTCTGGGCCTGGGTGGCCTTGGTGTTCTTGGCCCCGAAGCGCTCGACGAAGGCGCGCTTGCGCGCGATCTCCTCCTCGGCGCGCGCGACGCCGGTCTCCTTGCGCGCCCGGGCCGCCTGCTTCTCGATCACGGCGGCCGAGTAGTTCCCCGTGTAGAGGGTGATGGTGCCGTAGTCGACGTCCAGCGTGTGGCTGGTGACATTGTCGAGAAAGCGCTGATCGTGCGAGATGATGACGGCGCACCCGGCGTAGCCCTCGAGAAACTTCTCCAGCCAGCGGATGGTGAGGATGTCGAGGTGGTTGGTCGGCTCGTCGAGCAGCAGCACGTCGACGCCGCCCACCAGCACCTGCGCCAGCAGCACCCGCAGCTTGAAGCCACCCGACAGGGTCGACAGCGGCGCGCGGTGCAACCGAGTCGGGATGGCCAGCCCCTCCAGCACCTCGCTGGCGCGCGCCTCCAGCGTGTAGCCGTCGTGCGCGGCGATGAGATCCTCCAGCTCCGCCAGGCGGGTCGCGTCCGCCATGCCGGCGTCGACGCCGTCCACATCCTCCCGGGGGGTCTCGCCGTCGGTGATGCGCCGCTGCTCGGCGAGGGCGTCCGAGACCACGGCGTCGCCGCGCATCGCCAGGTCCAGGATGATCGCCTGGTCGTCGAGGAAGCGGTCCTGCCGAAGCACACCGATGCGTGCCCGTTTGGCGAGGGTCACCGTCCCCTCCGACGCCCCCTCGTCGCCCGCCAGGATCCGCATGAGGGTGGTCTTGCCCGAACCGTTGGCCCCCACCAGGCCGTAGCGCGATCCCGCGTTCAGCTGCAGGGTCACCTCCGCGAACAGCACGCGGGCGCCGTACTCCTTGGCCAGGTTGGTGGTGGCGATCATGCGGGCGGCGGCGTCAGGCCCGGCGCCGCTGCGCGCGCTCGGAGGGCGAGCGCGCCAGCCAGACCACGTGGCGCTTGCTCCGGCCCCGATCGGCGTGCACGCGCTTGGTCTCCGCGGAAAAGCCGACCTCGCGCAGGCGGGCGGTGAAGCTGTTGTCGTCGTAGCTGGACCAGACCGCCAGCATGCCGCCGGGCCGCAACGCGCGGAGCGCGCTGATGAGCCCGAACGAGCTGTACAGGCGCTTGTTCTTGAAGGAGGTGAGCGCGGAGGGGCCGTTGTCGACGTCCAGCAGGATGGCGTCGTAGCAAGCATCGGCGCAGGCGATGGTGTCGACCACGTCCCCCTCGATCATCCGGATCCGCGGATCGTCGAGCGGCGCGCCGGCCAGGTGGCCCAGGATCTCGCGGTTCCAGCGGATCACGGCGCCGACCAGCTCGATCACCTCGACCTGCGCGTCGCTCGGCAGCACGTCCAGGGCGGCGCGCGCGGTGAACCCCATGCCGAGCCCTCCGATCAAGACGCGCGCCCCGCGCTTGGTGGCCAGCCCCGCGCAGCCGTGCACCGCCAGCTTCTCCTCGGAGGCGTGGCTCTTGCTGTTCATCAGCTCCTGGCCGTCGACGCGGATCGCGTACTGGTCGTCGCGCAGCGACAGGACCAGATCGCTGCCATCGCTGGTCTCGGCGCGATCGAGCGTCTTCCACGGAAGCACGACGCGACTCTTGCCACGAAAGCGGCGCCTGAGAAAGGCCAAAGACGGATCCTTCGCCTTGCGCGGGCGGCGATCGCCCATTAGACCCTCTGGCCATGAGCTCATCCGGAGAGGCGCCCGCGATGGACGGTCGGAGACCCCCCACGGCGGCGGCCCCGGCCATCGCGCCGGGCGACGCCAAGACCGCGCGGGCGGCTTCGGGCGGAAAGAAGCGGCTGGCGGGCCTGGTGGTGCTGGCGGTCCTGGTCCCGGGGGCGATCCTCTACTATCTGAACGGGCGGCACTTCGAAGAGACCGACGACGCGCAGATCGACGGCAACATCACCAGCCTCGGCCCCCGGGTCACCGGCACCGTGACGGCCACCCACGTCGTCGAGAACCAGGCGGTGCAGGTCGGCGACGTGCTGGTGGAGATCGATCCGACCGACCTGTCGGTCGCGGTGGTGCAGGCCAAGGCGGCGGTGGCGCAAGCCGAGGCGCAGCTGCAGGCCGAGGATCCCAGCGTCTCCATCACCGAGACCTCGAACACCGCCGCGGTGGCGGGCGCATCGTCGGAGCTGGCGTCGGCCTCGGCGGGCCTGTCGGGGTCGCACAGCGACGTCGATCAGCTGACAGCGCGGCTGGCGCAGGCCGAGGGGAACGCCCGGCTGGCGCAGATCGAACGCAAGCGCGGCGAGGATCTGTGGAGCGCGCAGGCGATCCCGCGCGCGGATCTGGACCGTCGGATCACGGTGGCGGAGACGGCGGCGGCAGAGGTGCAGGCCACCCGGCAGGCGCTGGCGTCGGCGCGACAGAAGGTCGCGCAGCTCCAGGCGCAGCTGGGTGCCACCAAGAGCCGCCTCACGGAGGTGCGCAAGAACGCCCCGCGCGAGGTGGAGACCCGCCGCGCCTCGGTGCTCTATCGCCAGGCAAACCTGGATCTCGCCAGGGCGCAGCTGGCGCAGGCGGAGCTGAACCTGGGCTACGCGAAGGTCCGGGCCCCGATCGTGGGGGTGGTGGCCAAGAAGGCGGTCAGCGTCGGCGACCACGTGGCGCCGGGGCAGCTGCTGATCGCGATCGCCGGCACCGACGTGCTCTGGGTGACCGCGAACTTTCGCGAGACGCAGCTCGAGCACATGCAGCCCGACCAGCCGGTCGATCTCCACGTCGACGCGCTGAACTTGAACCTGACCGGGAAGGTCGAGAGCCTGGGCGGAACCACCGGCTCGCGTCTCAGCGTGCTGCCGCCCGAGAACGCCTCGGGCAACTACGTGAAGGTCGTCCAGCGGATCCCGGTGCGCATCCGGATCGATCCGGGGCAGGGCGGAATCGATCGCCTACGCCCCGGTATGTCGGTCGAACCCAAGGTGCGAATCCGGCCGTGAGCGCCGCCGGGTCCGCCACGACCGCCGCGCCGGCGCGGCCCGCCTACTTCGACACCGGCTGGACCAACGGGCACAGCCCGTGGGTGATCGCCCTGGTCGTCACCATGGCCACCTTCATGGAGGTGCTCGACACCAGCATCGCCAACGTGTCGCTGCCGCACATCGCGGGGAATCTGTCGGTCAGCCAGGACGAGAGCACCTGGGTGCTCACCTCGTACCTGGTCTCGAACGCCGTGATCCTGCCGATCAGCGGGTGGATCGCGTCCAAGGTGGGGCGCAAGCGCTTCTACATGGCCTGCGTGATCATCTTTACGACCAGCTCGTTCCTGTGCGGGATCGCGCCATCGCTGGGCCTGCTGATCTTCTTCCGGGTGATCCAGGGCCTCGGCGGCGGCGGCCTGGGGCCGAGCGAGCAGGCGATCCTGGCCGACACGTTCCCCCCCGCCAAGCGCGGGATGGCCTTCGCGGTCTATGGCATGGCGGTGGTGCTGGCGCCGGCCATCGGACCGACGCTGGGCGGCTTCATCACCGATCACTTCTCTTGGCGCTGGATCTTCTTCATCAACGTTCCGGTGGGCATGGTGTCGCTGTTCCTGACCAATCGCCTGGTCACCGACCCGCCCCACATCCGCCTGGCCAAGGAGAAGACCGGCGGCATCGACTACATCGGCCTCGGCCTCATCGCGGTCGGCCTCGGCTGCCTGGAGATCGTCCTCGACAAGGGCCAAGAGGACGACTGGTTCGCCTCTCCCTTCATCTTCGCGATGTCGGTGGTGGCGGGAGTGACCCTGCTGTCGTTCGTGCTGTGGGAGCGCAAGCAAAAGAACCCGGTGGTCGACGTCAACATGTTCAAGAGCCGGACCTTCGCGCTGTCGAACGTGATGATGCTGACGCTGGGGATCGTGCTGTTCGGATCGACGGTGCTGCTGCCGCAGTACACGCAGGTCATCATGGGCTACACCGCGCAGCAGGCCGGGATGGCGCTGTCGCCCGGCGGTTTCACGGTCATCTTGCTGCTCCCCTTCGTGGGCTTCATGGTGTCGCGGGTCGACGCGCGCTACATGATCGGCTTCGGCTTCGTGGCGATGGCGGCGGCGCTCTTCTACATGACCGGGCACCTGTACGAGGGGATGGACTTCCGGACGGCGGTCAAGCTGCGGGTTCTGCAATCGATCGGCCTGCCGTTCCTGTTCATTCCGATCAACACCTTGGTCTATGCCGGTGTGCCGCCACAGAAGTTCAACACCGTCTCGGGCATCGTGAACCTGTCGCGCAACATGGGCGGTGACATCGGCATCGCCTTCGTCACGACGTTGGTCGCGCGCCGGGTCCAGTTTCACCAGAACACGCTGGTGGGCCGCACCAACGCCTACGATCCGGGGTTCACCGCCAAAGTAGCTGGAATCGCGCGCGCGCTCGAACGCGCGGGCGCGTCGTCGCTGGACGCCAGCCACAAGGCGCTGTCGGTGGTCTACCGGCAGCTCCAGCAGCAGGCGATGACGCTGGCCTATCTGGACGCGATCAAGATGCTGGCGATCTTCACCATCGCCATGGTCCCGCTGCTTCTTCTGACCCGCAAACCCCCGGGGGCCCGCGCGCCCGCCGGCGGGCACTGACGCTGGCCCGTCAGCCGAACGTCTCGCCGTTCCATCCCCACTGATAGCCGACCGCATCGGCGAAATCGACGTAGATGCGATCGCGGGCGATACCCAGCGCCGCCGCGAGGCGATCGCAGATGTCGCCCGACAGCGCGCTGGTCTCGCCGGGGGTCATCTTGCCGATGTTCTTGACGGCGACGAAGGCCGCCGGCGCCGGCGTTCCGCCGAAGGTCATCGCGAGATCGGGGAGGAGGCAGGTCATCACCCAGCGCTCCGGCTTCTTGAACTTTGCGGCCAGCAGCCGCGACAGATCGCCGAGCAGGGCCTGCTGACCTTCCCCCGCCGGCGCCGCGGCGGAGGTGAACACCTGAATGAGCGGCATGACCCAATAGTACCGCGGGAGCGGCATGATCGCGTCGGGGGAGGGACAGCTTTGCTGGCCCGAGCCCATCGCGGGGGGCGCGGGACCCTTTGAGGGTCCCGATTAAGATCGCGTCGGGGGAGGGACAGCTTTGCTGGCCCGAGCCCATCGCGGGGGGCGCGGGACCCTTTGAGGGTCCCGACTAGATCGTATTTAGGTAGGCGACCAGGTCGGTGATCTGGCTGGGCGTCAGGTTCGAGGTGATGCCGTGCAGGTCCCCGCCGCCGCAGGCGGGGTTGAACCGGTCGGCGAGCGTCTTCGCGCAGCCGTCGTGGAGGTACGGTCCGCGGCTGCCGACGCCGATCAGCGACGGAACCTGGAAGAGGCCGCCGGTGCCGACGTCCATGGTCTGGTTATTGGTGAAGCGCGGTCCGCTGTGGCAGACCACGCAGCCGTGCATCGGGTCCGAGAACAGCCCCTGACCGCGCGCCACGGCCGCGGGATCGGCGGGAGCCGGTTTGGGCGCGCGCGGCTGTGTATCCAGCCAGCCCAGGAGCGCACTGCCCTGATCGCTGCTCAGGGTGGGACCGGACATGCGGCCCACGAAGACGTCGGTCATGAGCTGCGGGAAGCTCTTCTCGTCTCCGCCCCAGTGGAAGGGCTCGGTGCCGGCGAGGCCGACCTGGAGCGACTGGGTGCGGCGGGTTCCCTCGCAATTGAAGGTCCAGGTCCGGCCGTCCTCGTTCCCTTCGGAGTGGCAGGAGCCGCAGGCGAGGAAACCGCCCGAGTTGGCGTGGAAGAGCGTGTGTCCGGTGTCGATGCGACTGACCGTCGACAGCGTGAGGTTGTTGCCGTCGGCGAAGGCCAGCATCGCCGGCTCACGCGACTGCACCACGATGTTTCCGGCGCCGTCGAACGCCACGGCGATCGGCTGTCCGACCACCGGCGGGACGGTCGGATCCGTGGTTCCGCAGCCCTGGAAGCCCCCGGTGCCGGTTCCGGCACCTACGTCGATGCCCGTGGGGCCGGCGCCGGCGTCGACCGCCGGCGGCAGGGACGTCATGCCCGCGTCCGCTACTCCGGACCCGGTCGCGCCGCCGGTGCCGGTGCCGCCGAACGCCCCGGCATCACCGCCGCTGCGGCCGGCCGCACCTGTGCCGCTGGCCGGTATCGGCCCGCCCCCGAAAAAGCCGGGCGAGCAGGGGCCGTGGGTGCCGTCGGGCTGACAGCCGACCGTGGTGTCGGTGGTGCTGGTGATGTCCGAGACGAAGACCCGGGTCAGCGCGGGCGTGCCGCTGGTATCGCCCAGGGCCGCGTTGGTCGCGTTTCCCGTCGAGATGACCGCCAGCCGCTTTCCGTCGGGGGCGATGGCCATGTCGACCGCCAGCACGAGGCCGGCCAGCGCCGGCCCGCTGTGGGTGGTTCCGTCCGCCGCGACGGTGGTGATCGCCGGGTGGACGATGGCGTCGCAGGGGCTGAGCCCGCCGTAACCGCCCGCGACCGGATTCACCGGATCGACCAGGCCGCGCTGGTGCAAGATCGCGACGCTCCCGTTGGGCAACCCCAGCGTGCGCCAGGCCGTGCTGGCGGTGAAGAGATTCCCCGAATGCGCTTCGGGAGAGCTGAAGGCCGGGAGCCCGACCCGGGTCGCCACCGTCCCGTCGGCGGCGACAGTGAGCAGCTCGGCGCTGCGAAAGCGGCTGACCAGCAGGCCCGAGCCGCTGACCACCACGTCGCGCAGATCGTCGTCGAGCTTGAGCGTTCGCACGGCGGCGCCGCCGGCCGCGGGCAGGCTGACCAGCTGGCCGTCGTGGCAGGCGACGTGGACCAGGTCGGTGGCGGGATCGTAGGCGAGGCCGCGCGGCGCCGCGCAGACCGGACGACGCGCGAGGATGGCGCCGGTGGCGGGATCGGCGGTGAGCAGGGCGCCGCCGTGGCGGAGCGCGACCTGCACGTGCCCGGCGGCGTCTTCGACGACCCGGCCCGGCTCGTCGCCGGCGGTGAGCGTGATGGCGAACTTGAGCGTCCGCGTGGACAGATCGGCCACGTAGATGCGATCGCGATCGGGGTCGGCCGCGACCGCGGTCTTGCCGTCGGCGAGGACCAGCAAGGTGCCGCCGCTGACCGCGGGGGGGGCGACCGGTTGCGAGTAGGTGGCTCCGAGGGTCGGGGGAAATTCACTCGACGAAACGATCAAAGTCCCGATGTCGCCGCCCTTTCCGGTCGAGACCATCGTGGAACCGCCGCTCGCGCAGAGGGGATCGGTCACGGACCCACCCACGTTGCCGGTCCCAGGGTCGCCCATGCCGTTGATCGTCTGTCCGAGACCGCCACATCCACCGACCGCGATCGCGACTGTCAAAACCAATCCTAGGCTCGATTTCATGAGAGGTCCTCCGCCGCCGTAGTTCCGAGCAAGCATTGTGCCACAGCCGCTCAGTTCAGGGCAGCGGCGGCCAGTCCCGTGCTGAGCCCGGAAATGCAGGCTCGGCGGGGCCGGGAGGCAGGAGCGCCGGCGACGGAGTCTGGCAATATTGTCCGATTTCGACCGCCCCTCTCAGAAATGCGAGGGGCGCTGTTGTCCGGCTCCGACCTGTGTTACGAGGAGCGGATGAAAACTTGGAAGCGGGTCTTGATCGGGGCAATGGTTCTCGGGTCGGCGGTCGGATGCAGGCGTCTCATCGGCGGAAGCCCGACGGCGAAGACCGAGGACGAAAAGACGTTGTACACCCTGGGGATGTTGCTGGGCCGCAACCTGGGGACCTTCAATCTGACCGCGGATGAGCTGGAGCTGGTGAAGGCCGGCCTCTCCGACATGGTCATGAAGCGCCCGCATCAGGTGGATCTCGAAAAGTATGGCCCCAAGGTCGACACGCTGGCGCGCACCCGGGCGCAGGCCCACGTCGCCGTCGAGAAGGCGCAGGCCAAGGCCTTCCTCGACAACGCGGCCCGTGAGTCGGGCGCGGTCCAGACCCCGTCGGGCTTGGTCTTCCGGAGCACAGCGCCCGGGACCGGCGCCTCGCCGACGCCGACCGATCGCGTGACCGTGCAATACGAAGGGAAGCTGGTCGACGGGACCGTGTTCGACAGCTCGCTCAAGCGCGGACAGCCGGCCACCTTTCCGCTCAACGGCGTCATCAAGTGCTGGACCGAGGGCGTCGGTCGGATGAAGATCGGCGAGAAGGCGATCTTGACCTGCCCGTCGGACATCGCCTACGGAGACGGCGGCCGTCCCCCCACCATCCCGGGAGGTGCGACGCTGATCTTCGACGTCGAGCTGATCAAGATCGAGGCGGCCCCGCCGCCGCCCGCGCCCGGGGCGAATCCGATGGGGATGAGCATGGGGCAGTCGCCGCACGGCCAGCCGATGCAGCTCGGTCAGCCGCACGGCCAGCCGATGCAGCTGCACGCCACCCCGGGCGGACAGCCGCAGCAGCTTCAGCTCAAGCCGCCGAAGTAACGGGCGCAGAGCAGGGTCACGTCGTCGTCGAGCGCGGCCGCGAAGTCGGTGACCGCGCTCATGAGCCGGTCGCGAATCGCGATCGGCGCGTCGCCCTGGTGCGCCTCGAGGAGCGCTACCATCCGGTCGGTGCCGAAGCGCTCGCGCCCGTCGCGCGCCACGGCTTCGATGATGCCGTCGGTGTAGAGGACCAGCAGATCGCCGGGCAGGAGCTGCGCGCGGCTCTCCACCGTGCCGGCCGCGATGTCGAGCTTGGCCCCCACCCAGGGGCCCGGCGTCTCCAGACGCTCGCAGCGCCCGGTCGCGGCGCGCAGGATCAGGATCTCTTCGTGGGCGCCGGCGAAGGCGAGGGTGCCGTCCTTCCGGTAGCGCAGCAGGGTCAGCGTCGCGTGCTCGCGCTGCCCGAGCCGGCGGCGCACGTTGTCGACCAGCATCGCGTTCAGCGCGAGCAGCAGATCGCGCGGCGAGGCGTCGGGGATCTTGCGCGCCAGCACGCCGATCCCACTCTGCATCATCAGCATGACGAGGCCGGTCCCGAGGCCGTGACCGGCGACGTCGCCGATCCCGATCCAGCAGCCGTCGTCGACGGGGATCACGTCGTAGTAGTCGCCGCCGACCTCGGTGGCGGTTCGCATGGTGGCGGCGATCTCCAGCCCCGCAACGGTCACGTCGCGCGGGAGAATCGAGGTCTGGATCCGGGTGGCGATCTCCATCTCTTTTTCGAGGCGGGCGCGCTCCGCGACCTGGCGGCGGGTCGCCTCTTCGACCAGCCGCGCGACCAGGCGCGCGCCTTCGAGCGCGCTCGACACCTGCTCCGCCAGCGATTCGTAGACGATCCCTTCGCGGGGCCCCATCTCGAGGAGCAGGCAGCCGAGCGCCCGATCGTGGAAGTAGAGCGGTTGGATGATCACCGAGGCGCGACGGCCCAGCGAATCGACGACCGCGGGCATCAGGGCCACCGGAGCCATCTCCGCGCCGGGGGGCGGTTCAGCGCCCCCCGCGTTTCGCTCGACGTCGTACGCGAGGACCACCCGCGCCGTCTCGGTCGCCGTTCCGGCCCCCTGGTAGAGCGCCATCCAGGCGCCGGGGATGCCGAGATGCGGAAGCTGGCGCTCGACGGCGTCGGTGAGCGCGGCCACCTGCTGCGTCGCGAGCAGGGTCCCGCCGCTGACGGTGAGCGCGTGCGCCAGCCGTTCGGTGTGCAGGCGGTGTTGCGCCTGCGCGCGCTCGGCCAGATCGCCGATCAGGATGCGCGCTTCGTGCCAGAGATCCTCGGCCTGGACCCAGCGCAGAGGCTCGCTGGGCAGCGCCGGGAGCAGCAATTTGCGCAGGGCCGTGATCATCCCCTGCCAGGCGGCGACGTCATCGCCCGCCGCCACCACCGCCCCCAGCAGGCGATCGAGCGTCGAGGTGAACAGGCCGGCGCCGGCCCCGCGCAGCTCCGCCTCGAAGGCGTCGAGCAGCTGGCGGTCCCATCCGGAGGGTAGCGCCGTGTCGGCGCCGTGAACCGATCGGGAGATCTCCCGCCGCAGATCGTCGCCGTGCTCCGCCAGCAGGTTGTCGACCGTGGTCTGCGTGAGCGTGACCGGGCCCGCGCGTCCGGGACGCGCCAGCCCCGAGAAGCAACCACACGATTGCCGGATCACCATCTCCGTCGGCGCGGTCACCCGCGCGGCCACCTGCTGACCCGCGAGCTGTGCCAGGACCAGGTCGAGCGCGGCTTCGCCCTGCTGGTAGAGCGGCTGCCTCACCGTCGTGAGCGGGGGGGTCGAAAAACGGGCGTCCTCGAGGTCGTCGAAGCCGACCACGGCGACGTCGGACGGCACCTGCAGCCCGCGCTCCTGCAGCGCGACCATGGCGGCCAGCGCCATGTAGTCGTTCGCCGCCACCAGCGCGTCGAAGTCGACCTTGCGGTCCTCGACCAGCAGCTCGACGGCGGCTTCGCCGGAGCTCTTCTCGAAGGTCCCCTCGCAGACCAGGGCGGGATCGATCGGGAATCCGTGCTCGGTCAGGACCGCGCGGTAGATCGCGTAGCGGCGCTCGGCCTCGGCGTTGACGGCCGGCCCCCGGATGAACGCCACCCGCCGGCACCCGTGCCGCCCGATCAGGTGCTCGAGCGCAGCCCGCATCCCGGGCTCTTCGTCGACGGTGAGGCTGGGGACGTTCCCGGGCGCCAGCGACAGGCTCGCCAGCGGCAGGGGCGCCAGCCTCGCGCACAGTGCCTCGACCGCCGCCGGCCCCAGCGCGTTTCCGAGCGCGCCACCCAGGATCACGACGCCGTCGACGCTCTTGGCGTCGCAGAGATCCAGCACGAAGTTGCGATGAAGCCCCTCGCTGCCGGGCGCGCCGATCACGCCGCCCGCGAAGACGGCCAGGCTCACGTCCCGCCGGCTGGCGGCGTCGGCCACACCGGCCAGCACCGTCGTCTGGTAGGAGCCCAGCGAATCGAGGAGGACGCCGATCTTCGGCCGCCGATTCTCGGGGCCCCGGCGCGGGTGGGGCGCGTCGCGCTTGTCGCCGCGCGCGGTCCTCACGGATCCGGTCTGATCGCGCCAGCGCATCATCGCGGCCGTGCCCCGATCGCCCCCCGAAACATCCGGGCATTCGTACCACGAGGACAAGCTGGTGAAGAAGCGGCGTCGTGCTGGTCCCCGCCAGCGGGTCGCTCTGGCGTACGGGACGAGTCGGCGTATTCTTGCGCCATGATGTCGCGGCATCACCCGGCGTGGACAGCCGGCGCGCGACCGGCATGAAGGGCCTTCGGGTCCCCGAGCCGGGCTCGCGCAGCGCCAAGCTGATCTGGAGCGCCTCGATCATCGTGGTGATGCTGGTGACCGGTCTGATGGTCGCGCAGCGGACCCGCCGCCAGATCCACAGCGAGGAGATGGAGATCCTGCAAGGCGTGCGCAAGGTCTGCAAGCTCGCGACGGTCGAGCTGTCGCTGGCGGACTACGCCAAGAAGACCGTTCCCAAGACGGTCGACTTGCCGTTCACCAAGGAGCCGGTCGCCTACCTGTTCTATTCGGGCATCGTCGCGGCGGGGTTCGACGTCTGCGAGGGGCCGGCGGAGATCGTCGTCAACCACGCGACCCGCCAGGTCCGCATCACCCTGCCGCCGCCGCGGATTCTGTCGATCGACGTCCTGCGGTTCGAGACCGTCAACGAAGAGTCGGGATTCCTGAACGCGATCGAGCCGGCGGATCGCAACCGCTGGTACGCCGAGGCGCGCGCCGCCCTCGAGCGCGGGGCGCTGGCGGGGGGCGCCCTCGAGCGCGCTCAGGCCCACGCGCGCGAGGTGTTCGCAGGGTTCGTCGAGCGACACGGCTACACCCTGGTCTTCGGGATCACCGAGGGGGGCCGGTGACGCTGGGGCGGAGCTCGTCGCTGCGGTCGCGGTCCTTTCTGCTGTCGCTCCTGCCCCTGCTGTCGCTCTCGCCCCTGCTGACGCCGTCGCCCCTGCTGGCGAAGTCGGCGGGTGGGCACGGCAAGCACGCCGGATCGGCCGCGGAGAAGACCAACGGCGGTCCTTGCACCGATGGCGACGAGGCTTCGCTCTGGTGGTCGCCACAGGTCCCGGTGGCCGGCGGCGCCATCAAGGTGCTGGCGGTCGGTGACAGCTCCGCGGCCGGCGACCTCGCGGTCGTCGATCCCGATGGCCACCGCCGCGCGCTCACCGTCACCCGCCACCCGGGCTCGCCGGGGAGCCTCTCGGCGGAGCTGGCCGCGCCACACGCCGGAGCCTATCGACTGACCTGGACGCGCGGCGATCGGGTCGCCTGCCGGGATCTCGAGGTCGCCGCGCACGCCTCCCCACCGTCGACGGCGGTCGGCACCTCGGTCTGGCCGGCGCGGCACGCCTGGGATCGCCGGTACGAGAACCTGTTCTCCGCCTGGATCGATCTGCTCTTCGATGCGCCGGTCGCAGAGTCTCTGGATTTTCGACCGCTGCACCAGGCCCTGCGCGATCCGGCGCGAAACTTCCTGGGCAACTATCTCGGCCTGCGCGAGGACGATCCCAAGAACCGGGCCGCGATCGCCGCCACGCCGGATTGCGCCGACCTCCCGTATTTCCTGCGCGGCTATTTCGCCTGGAAGCTGGGGCTGCCCTTCGGCTTCCGCGACTGCGATCGTGGCACCGATACGCGCCCGCCCCGCTGCACCGGTTTTTACAACAACGAAGATCCGCCGACCGGCCACGAGCTCCTGGGGGCGATCCGCAGCTTCCTGCGGCAGATGGCCAACCACGTGCAGTCGGGGAGCGCGCGCACGGCGCTCGACGACGACGCGACCGACTACTACCCGGTCGCGCTCGAACGCAAGGCGCTGCGCCCGGGGACCATCTACGCCGACCCGTACGGCCACGTCATGATGATCGTCAAGTGGGTCGACCAGACCCCCGAACGTGGCGGCTTGCTCCTGGCCGTCGACGGCCAGCCCGACACCTCGATCGGGCGCAAACGTTTCTGGGAAGGGACGTTCCTCTTCACGAACGACACCAAGAGCGCCGGACCGGGGTTCAAGGCGTTTCGCCCGGTCGCGCGCGGGGCCGACGGCCACCTGGCGGCGCTGGCGAATCGCGCCATCGGGGGGGCGGGCGATACCGCGCACGCGCCGTTCTCCGACGAGCAGGCCAAGCTGACGCCGGACGCGTTCTACGCGCGCATGGGGAAGCTCATCAATCCACGCGGTCTCGAGGCGGAGAAGGCCTACCGCGAGACGCTGGATGCGCTGGCCGAGCAGCTCACGGTTCGGGTCGGCTCGGTCGCCAACGGCGAGAAGTTCGAAAAAGAAAAGGGCCCGGTCGTGATCCCGATGCCCGACGGCGCCAAGATCTTCGAGGCCACCGGTCCCTGGGAGGACTATGCGACCCCGTCGCGCGACATGCGCCTTTTGATCGCGATGAACGTGCTGCTCGCGATCCCCGACCGGATCGTCAAGCACCCGGAGCTGTTCAATCTGGGTGGCCGCAAGCCGGAGATCGTGCGCGACGAGATCGCCAAGCTGCACGCGAGCCTGATCGGCACACGCGGCATCACCTACACGCGCAGCGACGGGACCCCCTGGAAGCTGACCGTCGCCGATCTATTGGCGCGCCGCGCGGCGCTGGAGATCGCCTTCAACCCGAACGACTGCGTCGAGGTCCGCTGGGGCGCCGCCGAGGGGACGCCGGAGTACGCGACCTGCACCCGCCACGTGCCCGCCGAGCAGCGCGCGAAGATGGCCGAGGTCCGCGTCTGGTTCCACGACGCGAAGCGCCCGGCCCGGTAGCGCGGCAGATCTCCCCGCGCGGCGGCTCTCAGAACTGCGACAGGAAGCTCCAAATTGCCGTGCCCGCGAAGGGCGGAGGTTGGTGGATGCCGTCGAAGGGGCACCAGGTGGTCGGATAGCCGTCGTCGCAGCCCTGATAGTTGACGCATCCGTCGGGGCTGCCCGCGATCGTCTGCGACCCGCAGTGGTTGATGCTCACGAACTCGTCGCGGGCCATCTGCCCGCTGGCGATGGGGATGGTGGTGTCGCTCATGCCGTGCGAGGCCCAGTAGGCGATGGGATGGGCGCCGGCACAGGTCCCCTGGATCTCGCCCGACATGGCCGCGATCGCGCGGAAGACGCTCCCCTCGGCGCAGCCGATCCCGATCGTCATGATCGCGCCGCGGCTGAACCCCACCGAGAACACGCGGCTCTCGTCGACACAGAGATTGGCCTCGAAGCTGACCAGCATCGCCCTGACGAAATCGAGGTCGGCCGCGGTCTGGGGATTCCAGCTGGTGGAGAGCGCCTGTGGTGCGACGAAGATCGCGCTGCCGTTCGCGGGGCTCGCGATGCCGTAGTAAGGGCCGCTTCCGGGCGGTCCGCCGTCCGCGACGGACTGGGCGGTGTAGCTGGCTCCGTGAAACGCGAAGATCAGGCGGTAGGGATGTTGCGGATTGTAGTTGGCCGGCAGCGTGAGGACGTACTGGCGGGTCGTCCCCGACACGACGATGGTTTGCGCGCCGCTGGCGGGCGTCGCGCTCGATCCGCAGCCCGGGCTCGGCGTGGCGCCAGCGGGGGCGCCGCCACTGCCTCCCGAGGACGCACCCGCCGACCCGCCGGGAGACGATCCGCCATGGCCGCTCGCGCCGGAGGCGCCGGTGACGCCCGTCCCGGCGGCGCCGGACGACCCAGCGACGCTGGACGACCCGGCGGCGCCGGTCGATCCGGCAGCGCCGGATGACCCCCCGCCCGCGGTGCCGCCGCCGGACGACCTGCCGCCGGACGACCCGCCGACGCTGGACGACCCGGCGGCGCCGGCCGATCCGCCGCCCGACGCGCCACCGCCGCAGCCGAGAATGAACATGCAACCAATCGCCGGCAGCGAAAACCCCCGGCGAGCCAAAAAGATGGCGGATCCGCTCATGGCGCCTCCGTACCGCGAGTCTACACCCGTCGCGAGATTCAGAAGATCTGCTGGAAGCCGGCGGTGGCGCGGCCGGGGAAGCCGGCGGGCGTGACGGTTCCGTTCTCCAGGGGGACCGCCCAGTCGACCCGCAGGACCGAAGAGTTGAGCTGTGGAATGAGCCAGCGCAGCCCGATGCCCGTGTCGGAACGAATGCGCATCGACCCGAATGACGGCGCGGCGTCGCCGATGTCGTAGAAGAGCAGCGCCCCGATGCGCTGGGAGCGCACCGCCAGCGGGGCGGACCTCAGCTCCGCGTGTGCGATCACCATGCTGGTCCCCTGCAGATCGCCGATCGCGTAGCCGCGCAGGCCGCTGTCGCCGCCCAGGAAGAAGATGGTTCGCTGGGTGTCGGCCCGGGCCGCGTCGGCTTCGCCCGCCAGCACCAGGCGAAACAGGCGCCGCCAGAGCGGCGAGGCGAGGTAGAGCTTGCCCTGGAAGATCTGATCGATCGCGGTGCCCGCGCGCAGGCGGGTCGATCCCGTGATGGACGCCCGGAAGAAGGCGCCTGCCGGGCCCGCGGCCCAACCGATCGTCCCACTCAGAGGATAGGTGAGAAAGTCGGCCCCCAGCGCGGGTGCGCTGAGGCCGGCGCGCAGCGAGACGGATGGCCCCAGGCGTTCGTTCTCCCTCAGGTCGAAGGTGTCGAGGTCGCGGTAGATGCCGTACCACGCCGTGAACATGTCGTACTGCAGGTACGGCCCGGAGCGCTGTTCGGTGATCGGGGCGTACTCGGCCAGAAAGGTTTGGAGCTGGGCGGGCGTGAGCGCGCCGTAGGGAAAGTTCTCGAGCAGCGCGGAGCGGCGGGCGTCGAGGAGATAGCCCAGCGTCGCGCGCCGGATCACGGTCAGCCCGAAGGAGCGTGTCGCGTTGACGTCGACGATGACGTAGCTGCGGCGGAAGATGTACGGCACCGTCACGCCGGGCATCGCCATGAGTGGCTCTTCGGCCAGGTTGGTCCCAAGGAAGTGGCGGATCACCGCGTTCGCGTGCGCGACGTCGACGCCGGCGCCCCAGCGGCTGGCTAGCGAATAGAGCGGGTAGTGGAGCGAGACCGTCTCGCTGTTCCCCTCGTAGTCGTTGGTGCCGCGGGTGTAGTAGGCGACCGCGTGCGCGTACAGCGTCAGCCGGGTGCCGGCGATGTTCGGATCCAGGTACGCCGGGCCGAGGGCGTACTTGCCGAGATCCATCGAGAAGCCCAGGGCCAGATATTTTCGCCAACCGAAGAGGTTGTTCTCGGAGAGCGATGTGTCGAGCTGCGACAGCGTATTCTGCTGAAACTCGAAGTTGGTGTTGAAGCGCAAGCTCCAGATGTCGCGGGTCACCGCCAGGAGGTCGACCGTGCCGGGCAGCGGGGAGACGACCGGCACGATGGCGACCACGCTGGAGAGCTCGGGCGGAATGACTTGCGTTCCCGCAGCCAAGACCAGCGGCGGGGGAGACTGGAGGTTTCGCGTGCTCTCTTCGACCAGCGCCTCGTCGTAGAGCTGACCCGGCCTGATCAGAAGCTCGCGGCTCAGGATCTGCGGACGGGTGGTGCGGTGGAAGAAGTTGAGCATCTGAAAACGCCAGTCGCGTCTGGAGAACACCTCGCGGTTGACGACGTAGATCGTTCGCACCACCTTCCCGGCGGGGTCGGGCTCGACCTTGAGGCCGAGCTCGGCCAGCGACTCGTCGACGGACTCTTGTTCGAGGAGGCCGAGGGGCCGTTCGGCCTGCGCCCGGACCGGCGGCCCGCCGAGCGCGGCCGCGGCCGCCAGCGCCAGCGCGGCCAGAACGGAACCGCGCGCGCGCCGAGATCGCCCGCGCCGGCGCCGGAACCGCTCGCCCGTGATGCTCTGACTCACCGGGGGCCAGCTTCTCTCAACTGGCCCACCAGTATACCGGGTCCCGCTGTAGAAAGACGCGCCCCGTCGGTGTACCCTGCCGAGCCATGAAGGTAGGCATCCCGAAGGAGATCTACCCGCACGAGCGCCGGGTCGCCGCCGTGCCCGAGACCGTCCACAAGATCCGGAAGCTCGGGTACGAGGTCATGATCGAAGCCGGCGCGGGCGATGCCGCGGCCTTCACCGACGCCACCTACGCCGAAGCGGGCGCCACCATCGTTCCGAACGCGGCCGCGCTCTACGCCGCCGCCGACATCGTGCTCAAGGTGCGGCAGCCGATCGCCACCGCGGGCGGCGCGCACGAGGCCGATCTCCTCAAAGGGGGGGCGACGCTGATCAGCTTCATCTGGCCGGCGCAGAACAAGGAGCTCCTCGAGCGTCTGGCCGCGCGCAAGGTGACCGTGCTGGCGATGGACGCGATGCCGCGCATCACCCGCGCGCAGCGGATGGACGCGCTGTCGGCGATGGCGAACATCGCCGGCTACCGCGCCGTCATCGAGGCGGCCGAGAACTTCGGACGGTTCTTCCCGGGGCAGGTGACGGCCGCCGGGCGGGTCAAGCCGGCGCAGGTGTTCATCGTGGGCGCCGGCGTGGCCGGTCTGGCGGCGATCGCGGCGGCCAAATCGCTGGGCGCGCAGGTCCGCGCCTTCGACACGCGGCCGGCGGTGCGCGAGCAGGTCGAGAGCCTGGGGGGCACCTTCGTCGAGTTCACCTTCAACGAGACCGGCGAGGGCGGGGGCGGCTACGCCAAGGAGATGAGCGAGGCCTACCTGGCGGCCGAGCAGGCGATGATCGCCCAGCACGCCAAGCAGTCGGACATCGTGATCTCGACGGCGCTGATCCCCGGGAAGGTGGCGCCGCCGCTCATCACCTCGGGCGCGGTGGTGGCGATGGCGCATGGGTCGGTGATCGTCGACATGGCGGCGGAGCAGGGGGGCAACTGCGCGCTCACCGAGCGTGACAAGGTGGTCGAGAAGTTCGGCGTCACCATCATCGGCCTCACCGATCTTCCGAGCCGGATGGCGCGCCAGTCGAGCGAGCTGTACGCGACGACGGTGTTCAACTTGCTCAAGGAGGTGTCGGCGCCCGAGCCGAATCCCGCGATCGCGCTCAAGCTGGAGGACGAGATCCACCGCGGCGTGCTGGTGCTCAGGAGCGGCGAGCTGATGTGGCCGCCGCCCAAGCCGCCGGCGCCGCGCGCGGGCGGACCGACCGGCGCGCACAAGGTGCTGGAGGCGAAACCGGCGCACCCGCCGCCCGCGCCGGCCAGCGGCGGCGGGGGCCTGCTGGCGATCCTGGTCGCGATCGCGCTGGGCGCGGCGGTGGTCTTCGGGCCGCCCCAGCTGATCCAGCACCTGACGGTCTTCTTGCTGGCCTGCGTGGTCGGCTACCACGTGATCTGGAACGTCACCCCGGCCTTGCACACGCCGCTCATGAGCGTCACCAACGCGATCAGCGGCATCATCGTGCTCGGCGGCATGCTGGCGCTGTTTGGCGGCGGGTCGGGATCGCTGGCGCTGGGCGGCGTCGCGATCCTGGTGGCGTCGATCAACGTCGCCGGGGGATTCCTGGTCACGCAGCGGATGCTGCGGATGTTCCGGAAGTAGGCGCGCGATGATCGGCACCCTTCGCTCGCTCGCATATCTGGCCGCCAGCCTGCTCTTCATCCTCAGCTTGCGTGGCCTGTCGACGCAGCAGACCGCCCGCCAGGGGAACCGCTACGGCATCATCGGCATGCTGGTCGCGGTGCTGGTGACCGCGGTGGCGTTGCTCATCCCCGGCGACGGCGTCGCCGCGGGAGCCGGCGCGCCGAATTCGACGGTGGTGGGCGTCCTGGGCGCGGCGCTGGGTCTCGGCTGCATCATCGGCGCGCTGCTCGCGTCGCGGGTGGCGATGACGTCGATGCCCGAGCTGGTGGCGGCCCTGCACAGCTTCGTGGGCGCGGCGGCGGTGCTGGTCGGCATCGCGACGTACCTGCAGCCCACCGGCGCCGTCGAGGCCGCCGACCGGAGCGCGCACCTGGGCGAGATCTACGTCGGCATCCTGGTCGGCGCGATCACCTTCAGCGGGTCGGTGATCGCGTTCGGCAAGCTGCGCGGCAAGATCGGCAGCAAGCCGCTGCTCTTGCCGGGTCGGCACCTGCTGAACGTCGTCGCGCTCACCGCTTGCGTCGCGCTGGGGGTGATCTTCCTGAACGCCGAGGTCGCCTGGCCGGCGCCGGGGGGAAGCGTCTTTTCCGCCGGGATGCCGGCCCTGCTGGCGATGACCGCGCTGGCGCTGCTGCTCGGCATGCACCTGGTGATGGCGATCGGCGGTGGCGACATGCCGGTGGTGGTGTCGCTGCTCAACAGCTACTCGGGATGGGCGGCGGCGGCGGCCGGGTTCATGCTGTCGAACGATCTGCTCATCATCACGGGCGCGCTGGTCGGCAGCTCGGGCGCGATCCTCAGCATCATCATGTGCCGGGCGATGAACCGCTCGATCTGGAACGTGATCCTGGGCGGGTTCGGCGCCGACAGCGGCGCCAAGCCCAAACCGGGCGCCGCCGGCGACGCGCCGGCCGGCAAGGTCAACGAGACGACCGTCGACCAAGTCGCCGAGCTGCTGCTCGCCGCGCGCAGCGTGGTCATCGTGCCCGGCTACGGCATGGCGGTCGCCCAGGCGCAGCACCAGGTCAAGGAGATCTCGTCGCTGCTCATCGGCAAGGGGATCAAGGTCCGCTACGCGATCCACCCGGTGGCGGGGCGGCTCCCCGGGCACATGAACGTGCTGCTCGCCGAGGCGGACGTCTCGTACGACATCGTCAAGGAGATGGACGAGGTCAACGAGGATTTCCCGTCGACGGACGTGGTGATGGTGATCGGCGCCAACGACATCGTGAACCCGTCCGCCGAAGAGGATACCGGCAGCCCGATCTACGGCATGCCGGTGCTCCAGGTCTGGAAGGCCGCGCGGGTCGTGATGCTCAAGCGCGGCATGGCGGCCGGTTACGCTGGCGTCGACAACCCCGTTTGCTACAACGACAACACCCTGATGCTGTTCGGCGACGCCAAGCAGAGCGTGACCAAGCTGCTCACCGCGCTGCGCGCCGACGGCTGAGGTCGGGAACCATCTTCGACCGGTGCGCTGAGAGCCGCCGCCCATCCCCCCGGAACCGGCCGGGCGTGATATGCGAGTCGCGATGATTTCAGCCGTCAGCCCCAAGAAGCGTTCCCTGATGCCGTCGAGCAAGCTGCGGCGGTCGCTGCGCGGGCACGGGCACGCGCTCTCGGCGCTCGTTCACGTCGGCAAGGGCGGCCTGTCGCCCGCCGTGCTCAAGCAGGTCGAGCAGACCTTGGCCGATCACGAGCTGGTCAAGATGAAGGTCGACGCGGACAGCCCCAACGATCGCTTCGCGGTCGCCGAGCTGCTCACGGCGCTTCCTGGCGTCAACGTCGTTCAGATCATCGGGCACACCATCCTGATCTACAAACGCCATCCACGTGAGCCGCGCTTCGAAGGTGGGACTCCCGGAGTCCCAGCCGCGGAGCGCCCGGCCACAGAGCGCCCGGCCAAGCCGTCCGGCAAGCGCACCGGCAAGCGCGCCGCCAGACGCTGAGCCCCGGTCAGTGCGCCACAGTA
>JADGRB010000043.1 GCA_017881315.1 Pseudomonadota bacterium | reverse complement strand
GTGGCGCGGCGGCCGGCTCGGGCGGCCACGCGGGCGGCGCGGGCGGCTCCAACACCGACGGCGGCACCGGCACCGCGGCGTTCTCGTTCACGTTCGACAAGAACGTCGAAGGCTTCGCCTTGAACACCTTCAACCCGTCTGCGGGCGGCAACGTGGCCGTCCTCGACGGCGGCATCAAGCCGACGCTGACCTGGGACAACACGGTCGGCAGCCCCAGTTCCACGCCGACCGGTTCGCTCAAGCTCGACGTGACCTTCACCGACTACAACCAGTTCGCGCTCATCTCGAGCGGCACCAAGCCCCTCATCAACGCGACCGGTAAGACGGCTCAGGTCTGGGTCCTCCTCGACGCGGTCGACGGTGGCCATTCGTTCAGCGGCGGTCTGCAGCTGGAAGCGAACTCGGGCGCAAGCTTCAACGGATCCGCGAACGGTGCCTTCACGATGCTGACGGCCGGAACCTGGAAAGCGGTCACCCTTCCGCTGACGGCCTCCAGCTCGTTCGATCCCAGCCAGGTCATCCAGTTCAGCATCAACGTCAGCACGGGCAGCAGGCCGGACGCTGGGACGTTCGCGGGCCCGGTCCACGCGACTTTCCACATCGACACGCTCACCGACGGCTCGGGGCTCCCGGCGCCGCTGGCGCCGAACGCCACGTTCGACCTGAACACGCAGGGCTTCGTCGCGACGCAGAGCTCGCATCCCGACGGCGGCACCGTCCCCACGGTGACGTTCGATTCGACGATCGGCGCTCCGAACCCGGGCTCCATCGACGTGATCCTCCCCTTCAACGGCTACAATCAGGGGTACACCGTCCAGTCGGACGTCGCGCCGGCCGCCGACCTCAGCGGCAAGACGCTCCACGCCCAGGTCATGCTCGACAAGGTCGATGGCGGAACGCCCTCGTTCCCCAGCGGCTACGTTGAGCTCTTTGTTCAGAGCAGCGGATTCAAGTACGCGAACGGAGCGGGAAAGAACTTGACCGCGGGCGTTTGGACCGACTTGACCCTGACCGTCTCCACCCCGAGCGGAATGGTGAGCGGCTACGACCCGACGCAGATCATCCAGCTCGGCGTCCAGTTCGGGACCGGCGGCATGCCGGACGGCGGCGTGTTCGGCGCTGTGACCTCGCCGAAGTTCCACATCGACTCTATCGTCGCCCAGTAGCACCCAGTCCGACCATCAACCGGCGTCTCGCCTCGCGCGGGACGCCGGTTTTCTTTTGCCCGGCATTCCTGACGAAGCCCGATCCTGGCTGAGTCGACGCGATTTCGAGCCACCGCCGCCTAATTGTCTGGGCAAATTCTGGGCAAATTTCTGGGCATCTGGGCGAATTTCTGGGCAAATTGCACCTATGGCCCTCTAGTTTTGGGCACTTTCAGCCGCATATCTGCTGGGGGAGGATGGCCGCATGAAGATCTGTTGCAGACGATGGGTAGCCTTTTCGAGCGTGGCGGCGAGCGTCTTTCTCAACGTCAACTGCGGAGGTAGCTCCCCGGCGACCACTGGAAGCGCGGGCAATGGCGGCCATGCGGGCGCTGAAGCGGCTGGCTCGGGCGGGCACGGCGGGACGGCGGGGGGCGCGGGTCAAGCGGGGGGAAGCGGAGGCACCGGCGGCGCGGCAGCGGGAAGCGGGGGCAGCGACGCGAGCGGCGGCACCGGCGGGTCCACCGGCGGGTCCAGCGGCGGGTCCGCCGGCAACAACTTCGACGGTGGCGGGTTCGCCGCCTTCTCCTACACGTTCGACACCGGCACCCATGGCTTCGCGCTCAGCGCCGACAACGGCCCTGGCAACCTGGTCAACATCTCCGGCGCAACACCGCCGACCCTGACCTGGGATAGCGCTGTGGGACACCCGACCGTCGGTTCGATCAAGGTCGACGCGACGTTCACCGCCTACGACCAGTACGTGCGCAACACGCTCGAGATCAGCCCGCCCATCGACGCGAGCGGCAGGACCGCGCAGGTGTACGTCATGGTCGATCCGGCAGACACCGGCGGCGAGAGCTTCAGCGGCGGCGTCCGGCTCGAAGCAAACTCGATGCTCGGCGGCCAGGGGGCCCTCGGCGCGTTCACGTCGCTCACGCCGGGCGAGTGGAAGCTCATCACGCTCAACCTGGGCAGCCAGGCGCCGCCCTTCGATCCCAGCCAGATCATCCATTTTGGCGTGAACTTCTCGACCGGCGCGGGTCCGGACGGCGGCGCTTTCGGCGCCCCGGTCCACGCGGTCTTTCACATCGATTCACTCACCGACGGATCCGGTGACCCGCCGCCCCCGGTGCTGAACCAGACGTTCGGCAAATGGATCGACGGGTTCGGCCTCACGGCGAACGTGGCCGATGGCGCTGCGCCGGCCACCCTGACCTGGGATTCGGCCGTCGGTAGTCCCCACCCGGGATCGCTCGAGCTGACCGGGACCTTCAACAACTTCAATCAGGGCATGAACGTGCAGGTCACCGTCTCGCCGCCGGCCGACCTGACGGGCAAGATCATCCACGCCCAGGTGATGCTGGACCCGGCCGACGCGCAGGCCTTCGGCGGCATCGAGGTGCAGGTCCACGCCAGCAGCGCCGGCTTCGTCTATGCCGCCGGCGCCGAGCTCGAGCTCAGCCCGGGCGTCTGGACCGACGTGACGCTCGATCTCGGCGCGCCGTTCTATGCCGCGGCCGGGTTCGACCCGACGCAGATCGTCCAGGTCGGCGTGCAGGTCGGCACCGGCACCGTCCCCGATGGTGGCGTGTTCGCCGGACCGGAGAACCTGACCTTCCACATCGACTCGATCATCGCCCAGTAGGCCGCGGGCCGGGGCCGCCCGTCGGCGGGAGCGACTACTTGAGCGCGAGGGAGCCGGCCCACTCGACGAGGGTGCCGGGGAAGACGCCCAGCAGCACCACGGCGATCGCCGTCAACAGCAGGCCGAGACGCATCGAGGTGCCGTCGGTCGGGGCCAGCGCGCGCGACGACTCGCGGAAGTACATCGCGACCACGATGCGCAGGTAGTAGTAGATGCTGACGATGCTGTTGAGCACGCCGACGACGACCAGCCAGTAGAGCTGGGGCGACTCCATCGCGGCCCGGAACAGATAGAACTTACCGAAGAAGCCACCCGTCGGCGGGACACCGCCCAGCGACAGCAGGAAGATCGTCATCGCCAGCGCCACCGCCGGGCGCTTGGTCCCGAGGCCGGCCCAGTCGTCGACGAAGAGGCGCTCGTCGGCACGGTTGCCGATCCAGGCCACCACCCCGAACGCGCCCAGCGTCGTGAAGGTGTAGCTCACCAGGTAGAACAGCACCGCGGGCTTGGCGCTCGCGACGCCCAGCCCCGACGCCACCACGCCGATCAGGAGATAGCCGGCGTGGGAGATCGACGAGTAGGCCAGCAGGCGCTTGACGTTGTCCTGGCGGATGGCCGCCAGATTTCCCAGCGTCATGGTGAGCGCGGCCAGGACCGCCAGCACCGAGGCCCAGCCGGTGAAATCGAAGACCAGCAGGGGGCTCGCGAAGGCGCTGCCCAGCAGCCGGACGATCGCGCCGAACGCGGCGGCCTTCACGCCCGCGGCCATGAAGCCGGTGACCGGCGTCGGGGCGCCCTCGTAGGCGTCGGGCGCCCACATGTGGAAGGGGACCGCGGCCACCTTGAAGGCGAGCGCCACCAGGATGAAGTACTCGCCCATGTAGAAGAGCGGGGACTTGGTGGCCTGCGGCACCTTGGAGGCGATCCCGGTGTACGACAGCTCCCCGCCGGTGGTGCCATAGACCAGCGCCATGCCGTAGACCAGGAACCCGGTCGCGAAGGCGCCCATGAGGAAGTATTTGATGGCGCCCTCGGCGCTGCGCAGGTTCCGCCGCCAGCAGCCGGTCAGCACGTAGGCGGCGAGCGACATCGTCTCGATGCCGATCAGCAGCGAGACCAGGTGGGTCGCGTGCACCACCATCACCATGCCGGCGGTGGCGAACAGCACCATCGCGTAGAACTCGCCGAACTCGAACCCTCGCTCGCGCAGGTAGGGCGGCGCGAAGAGCAGCGTCAGCAGCGCGGCGGCGACGAAGGCGCCGTCGAGAAAGAGCGCCATCCGATCGACGACCAGCATCCCCTGGAAGTGGGTCTGGGCCTCCGCGGCGCCCGCCCAGCCGGCGACGATCGCGACCAGGGCCCCCGCGCAACCGGCGATCCCCAGCCAGGCCAGCCCCGCGCGGGCGGCACCCTGCGCGAAGGTCTCGGCCAGCAGGATGAGGCAGCCCATGCCGATCAGGATCAGCATCGGCGTGTAGGCGAAGAGCTGGGCGGCGTCGAAGCTCACGGCGTCCCCCCGGCCTCGGGCGCGGCGGCCGGCAGCGGCGGGTAGATGTGCGCGGGCGCATCCGGCGCGCGCCTTGCCTCCTGCAAGCGATCTCGGTAGCTCGCCACGAAGGCATCCACGGATTTCTCGGAACGCGCCAGGATCGGTTGCGGCGCCAGCCCCATCACGATCGCCACCGTCACCACGATCCCGAAGACCCAGGTCTCCGCGCCGTGGATGTCGCGTACGGCGCGGTTCTCCGGCTTGTCGAGCGGACCGAACATCAGGCGCTGGTACATCCCGAGCAAGTACATCGCCGAGATGATGACGGCGCTGGCCGCGATCCCGGCCATCAGCTTGGGCGCCGGGAAGTAGCCGGAGAGTCCGGCGGGCGCCCAGAGCTTCTGGGCGGTGAAGGTGCCGATGAGGACCAGGAACTCGCCGACGAAGCCGCACAACCCGGGGAGCCCGACCGACGCCAGCACGATGACCAGCAGACAGGCGGCGAACACCGGCGTCTTGGCCCACAGCCCGCCGAAGTCGGCCAGCTTCCGACTATGCCGCCGGTCGTAGAGCAACCCGACCCCGAGGAAGAGGCCACCGGTCGAGATGCCGTGGGCCAGCATCTGGTAGACGGCGCCCTGGATGCCGGTCGGGTTCAGCGTCAGGATCCCGAGGACCACGAAGCCGAGGTGCGACACCGACGAATAGGCCACCAGCTTCTTGGCGTCGTCCTGCACGTAGGCCATGAGCGCGCCGTAGACGATGCCGATGACGGCCAGGATCGCGATCAGCGGCGCCGCCTGCGCGGCGGCCAGCGGGAACATCGGCAGCGCGAAGCGCAGGAACCCGTAAGCGCCAAACTTGAGCATCACGCCGGCCAGGATCACGGAGCCGCCGGTGGGCGCCTCGACGTGCGCGTCGGGCAGCCAGGTGTGCAGCGGGAAGATCGGCACCTTGATCGCGAAGGCCAGCGCGAAGGCCGCGAAGCAGAGCAGCTGCGGCGTCGCCGGCAGGGTCAGGTGCGAAAGCTGCGCGTAGTCGAAGCTATAGCCGCCGGTGGCGGCGTGAAACTGCGCGTAGAGGTAGAGGATCGCCACCAGCATCAGCAGCGAGCCGACCAGCGTGTAGATCACGAACTTGATCGCCGCGTAGAACCGCCGCTCGCCGCCCCAGATCCCGATGATGAAATACATCGGGATCAGCATGAGCTCCCAGAAGACGTAGAAGACGAACAGGTCGAGCGCCAAGAACGCGCCGATCATGCCGGTCTCCAGGATCAGCATGGCGGCCGTGAACTCGCGGACGCGGATGTTGCGGATGCCGATCGCCTGCGGCGACAGCAGCGTCACCGGGATCAGGAACGTGGTGAGCAACACCAGCCACAGCGAGATCCCGTCGACGCCCAGGTGGAAGCGGATCCCGAGCGGCGCGATCCAGCTCCGGTTGACCTCCATCTGGAAGCCGGCCTGCGCGGCGTCGAAGCCGGTCAGCACCAGCAGCGACACGACGAAGGTCACGATGGCGGTGAGGAGGCCGAGGCCGCGGTGGATCGATTCCTCCTCCTGCGGCACCAGCAGGACCAGGGCCGCGCCGAAGAGCGGCAGCATGGTCACCCATCCGAGCAAACCCATCAGCGCACCTCGACTTTCTGCTTGAGGCTGGTGCTGGTCCCCCAGTTGGGGTCTTTCACCTGCACGCGGACCGTGTAGGTGCCGGCCCGGGGGTAGGCGTGGTGGGCGGCGGGCGCGGCGCCGGTGACCTCCGGCTTGCCGTCATCGTCGAAGTCGAAGCTGTAGTCTTGCACCCGGCTCGCCGGCTTGGACCCGCGGCGGGCATCGACGTCGACCGACAGGCCACTGACCGTCACCTTGAGGACATCGGGGACGCTGGGCCGGGTCGCGAGGTAGACGATCCCCGCGGCGCCGATCGCGAACACCGCCATGTAGCGCTGGACGTCGCCGCCCTGGACCGCCCGCGCCATCCGCGCGAGGACGCCGACGATCGCGCCGGAGCCCTCGACCAGGATCTTGTCGATCAGGATCCGATCGACCACGAAGAAGACGCCCTTGGCCAGGCGCTTGATGGGGCGGATGATCAGCAGGCCGTAGAGCTCGTCGATGCGGAACTTGTCCTGCACCAGCCGGACGAACCGGGGCGCCGCGGCGGCGAATTTCCGGGACGGCTCGCGGTACCCACCCCCGTAGAAGAGGTACGCGAGGCCGATGCCGCCCAGCGCCAGCACGACCGAGGCGACCATGAAGCCGAGCTCGATCGACCGCGACACCTCCATTTCCGGGCCCAGCACCGGTGCCAGACGATCGGCGAGCAGGTTCCACTCCGGGTGATCGAGGAGACCGCCGGGCAGCCCGATGAATCCGCCCAGCGCCGCGCCGACCGCGAGCACGACCAGCGGCCCGACCATGGCGCCCGGCGATTCGTGGATGTGGTGCTTGATCTCGTCGGAGGCGCGCGTCTCGCTGCCCGTGAAGACCAGGAAGTAGAGGCGCGACATGTAGAACGCCGTGCCGAGCGCCGCGAGCATCAAGACCACCCCGACCGCCTTGCCGACCCAGAGCAGACCCTCGCCGAAGATCTCGGTCCCGAAGGCGCCCGAGATGATCGAATCCTTGGAGAAGAAGCCCGAGAAGAAGGGGACACCGCAGATGGCGAGCCAGCAGACCAGGAACACGCCGTGGGTAAAGGGGAGCTTCTTGCGCAGCCCGCCCATGATGGTGATGTCGCCCGAGCCGCCCATGGCGTGCATCACCGAGCCGGCGCAGAGGAACAGCCCCGCCTTGAAGAAGGCGTGCGTGAAGAGGTGGAAGACGCCGGCGCCGAAGTTGGCGGTGCCGACGCCCGCAAACATGAAGCCGAGCTGGCTGATGGTCGAGTAGGCCAGCACCTTCTTGAAGTCGTTCTGGGCGAACCCGATGATCGCGGCGAACAGCGCCGTGAGCGCGCCGACGCAGGCCACGATCGCCATCGCCCCGGGCGTCAGCAGATAGAGGGCGTGCATGCGCGCCACCATGTAGACGCCGGCGGTGACCATGGTGGCCGCGTGGATAAGCGCCGAGACCGGGGTCGGGCCCGCCATCGCGTCGGGCAGCCAGACGTAGAGCGGAATCTGCGCCGACTTGCCGGTCGCGCCAATGAAGAGGAACAGCGCCGCCCAGAAAGCCACCGGCGCGGCGAAGATGGTCCCCGGAAACAGCGTCTGCATGAGCGCGCCGCCGCCGCTGGCCGCCGCCGTGATCTCCGGGATGTTGAGCGAGCCGGTGAACTGATAGAGCAGGAACATCCCGATCAGAAAGCCGAGATCGCCGATCCGGTTGGTGATGAAGGCCTTCTTGCCCGCATCGGCGTTGGCGCTGGAGCTGTACCAGAAACCAATCAGCAGGTAGCTGCACAGACCCACGCCCTCCCAGCCGATGAACATGACCGGCAGGCTGTCGCCCAGGACCAGCACCAACATCGCGCCGCAGAACAGGTTCAGGTAGGCGAAGAAGCGCGGGTAGTCGGGGTCGTGCTCCATGTAGCCCGACGAATAGATGTGAATCAGAAACCCGATGAAGGTGATGATCAGGCAGAGCAGGCCCGACAGCGCGTCCAGGCGGAGCGCCAGATCTATCTTGAGGCTGCCGGCCGCCATCCAGGTGCCCACCACGTCGTGCAGGCCGCCCTTGCTCGCCGCGGCCGGGAGCGCGGTGAAGAAGGCGTCGACGGCGACCAGGCAGGAGCCCGCGATGGCGCCGGCGGCGACCAGCAGCACGGTGTCGCGCTTCCACTTGCGCCCGAACAGCATCAAGATCGCCGCCCCCAGGAAGGGCAGCAGCGGAATCAGGCGAAGGTTGAAGGTCACGGCGGCGTCTCCCTCAGCGCTTCAACAAGGTGGCTTCGTCGAGATTGACGGTCTGGCGGCCGCGGAAGAGCGCGACCAGGATCGCGAGGCCCACCGCCGCCTCGGCGGCCGCCAGCGCGATGATGAAGAAGGCGAAGACGTGCCCCTTGAGATCGCCGAGCTCGCGCGAGAAGGCCAGCATCGCCAGGTTTCCGCCGTTGAGCTGGAGCTCGATCCCCATCAGCGCGATGAGCGCGTTCCGTCGCACGAGCACGCCCGCGGTCCCGATCAGGAACAGCACGAACGACAGGACGATGTAGTAGGTGGTCGGCATGATGGTTGGTGAAGCGTGGTCGGGTGATTTGTCTCAGGCGCGTCCGTTGGCGGCGTCCATCAGTGGTGTCCGGGGGTCGGCGCCTCGGGCTCGCCGGGGTAGTCGTGGTGGGCCAGCTCCTCGATCTGGTGCCGGTAGTCGGCGGCCTCGACGGCGGCCACCTCCTTCTGGTGCGAGCGCGACACCACCACGCCGCCCACGATGGCGACCAGCAGCAGCACCGAGATCGCCTCGAACGGAAAGAGAAAGTCGCGGAACAGCACCTCGCCGATGGCGGCGACGGTGCCGAAACCGTCGGGCGTGACGCCGGGCGCGGCCTCGGGCAGGCCCACCCCGACGACGTCGACGAGCTTCGTCAGCAGGTAGACGCCACCCAGCACGCCGAGGACGCGCAACGGCCGGATCGAGAAGGGCGCCACCTCCTCGCGGTTCAAGATCATGATCACGAAGATGAAGAGCACCATGATCGCGCCCGCGTAGACCAGCACCTGGATCACCGCCAGGAAGTGCGCCGACAGCGACGCGTAGATCCCCGCCAGGCAGAAGAAGGTCGCCACCAGCGACATGACCGCGGTGACCGGGTTGCGGCGGGTGATGGTGAAGCCCGCGAAGAAGGTCGTGAGCACGGCCAGCACCCAGAAGACGACCTGGTCGACGGCCGTGGCCCCGCCCGCGTTCACGCCGCCCCTTCCAGCGCCTTGGGCAGGCTCTTGTGGGCGGCCGTCGCGCCGGCCGCCTTGACCCGGGCCTCGAAGTCGGCGCGGAACTTGGTGAGAAACCCGAGCATCGGCCAGGCCGCCGCGTCACCCAGCGCGCAGATGGTGTTGCCGCCGATGCCGTTGGCGATGTTGGCGAGCAGCTCGACGTCGCCCGCCTCGCCCTCCCCGCGCGCGAGGCGCGTGCAGAGGCGCGCCAGCCAGCCCGAGCCCTCGCGGCAGGGCGTGCACTGCCCGCACGACTCGTGCGCGTAGAACGCCATGATGCGGGCGCAGAGGGCGACGATGTCGGTCTGGTCGTCGAACACCACGATGCCGCCCGAGCCGGCCATGGTCTTGAGACGTCGCCCCCCGCCCAGATCGAACGGCACGCCCGGCTTCACCTCGACGTCCTTGATGCGCGGGTCGTTCATGAGCGCGTCGAACTCGCAGGGGACGTCGATCTCGGAGGCGTCGAGCGGCGGCATCGAGCTGCCACCCGGGATGACACCCTTGAGGACACGGCCATTCGGGATGCCGCCGCAGACGTCATAGATGATGTCGCGGAACGGGATCCCCATCGGCAGCTCGAAGACGCCCGGCTTGGCGACGTGCCCCGAGACGCAGACGATCCGGGTGCCACCCGACTTCCCCATGCCGAGGCCCGCGAACCACTCGCCGCCCCGCGTGATGATCTCGGGGATGTTCATGATCGTCTCGACGTTGTTGACCACCGTCGGCGCGCCGAACAGGCCCTTGATGGCCGGGAACGGGGGCTTGAGACGCGGCCAGCCGCGCTTGCCCTCGAGCGAGTTGAGCAGCCCCGTCTCCTCGCCGCAGATGTACGCGCCGGCGCCGCGGTGGAGCGTGACGTCGAGCTTGAAGCTGCCGCCCCCGCCGGCCGCCGGGTGGGCCTTGCCCAGCCAGCCGGCCGCGTAGGCCTCGTCGATCGCTTCCTGCACGATGCGCGCCTCGCGCATCATCTCGCCGCGGATGTAGATGTACGCGTGCTTGCAGCCGAGCGCATACGACGCGATCAGCATCCCTTCTATTAGAAGATGAGGGTCGTAGGCCAGGAGCTCGCGGTCCTTGCAGGTCCCCGGCTCGGACTCGTCGGCGTTGACGACCAGGTAGGTGAGCTTGGCGTCCTTGGGAATGAACGACCACTTCATCCCGGTCGGGAAGCCGGCGCCGCCGCGCCCGCGCAGGTTCGACTTCTTGACCTCGTCGGTCAGGGCGGCCGGCTGCCAGGTCAGCGCCTTGGGAAACGCCTGAAAACCGCCGCGCTCCTTGTAGACCGATAGCTTGTGACTGCCCGGCACACCGAAGCCCTTGGTGACGATCTTGACGCCCATCGCGTCCTGCCAGGTTCCCATTACCGGATCCCCATGGTCAGACCTTGCCGCCCGGGCCCATGCCGATGAGGGTTCGCGCGTCGGCCGCCGTCCCCTGCTGCGTCTCTTTCCAGCGACGGCGCAGGTCGTCCAGCGCAGCGTCGACCTTGGCGGGCGTCAGATCCAGAAAATACTTCTCGCCGCAGATCATCATGGGCGCGTTGGCGCACGCGGCCAGACACTCCTCCTCCACGATCGAGAAGGCCCCGTCGGAGGTGGTCTGCCCGGCCTTGATGCCGAGGCGGTTCTCGATGTGCTTGAGGATGTCGTAACCGCCGCGCAGCATGCAGGAGATGTTGGTGCAGACCATCAGCTCGTTCCGCCCCGGCTTCTCGCGGTGGAACATCGTGTAAAACGTGATGACGCCGAAGATGTGCGCCGGCGAGACGTCCAACGTCCGGGAGACCAGCTCGATCGCCTCGTCGGGGAGGTGCCCGAACTCCTCCTGCGCGAGGTGCAGCACGGGCAGGAGTGCCGCCTGCTTGGTCGGATACCGCGAAAGCAGCCGGGCGACCTGCTGCTTCGATTGCGCTGAAAACTCGAGCGGCATGGGGTGGCTAAGCCGCCGCGAAACTAAGAGAAACGCGCGAGCCTGTCAACACCGCCGGGTACCCCCGGCGCGTTCTAGATCTTGTCGACGTAGAGCTGGGCGACGGCGGCCACGGTACCGTCGGGGGGACCGAGGTCGATGATGGCGTGCTTGAGAAAGTCCGCGGCGGCGTTGGTGTCACCCTCCCGGTACGCCTGGTAGCCGAGCCAGACCACCGGGAGCGGGTTGCGCGGGGTGAGGCGGATGGCATGGATCAAGGCCTCCCGGGCGCCGGCCCGGTCGTCCAGCAACGCGCGCGCCGCGCCGAGGCGGGTATAGGTGGCCGCCGCCCGAAACGGATCGCTGTCGTCGGCACAGAGCGAGAGCGCCAGCTCTTCCCGGGCCTCCGACGCCAGCAAGACGTCGTGCTCCCCGGAGGCCATCCCGCGGCTGAGCAGATTCCCGCCCACCGCGCTCTGCGCGCCGCAAGAGCGCGGGTTGACGGCGACGGTGGCCAGCCACAGGGTCTGATCGTTCCGCCAATCGCCATGGCGGAGCTGGAGCACCACCGCGAAGGCCCCCAGCAAGCCGGCCCCGAGGACCAGCGCCAGCCGCCGGGCGACGGGCGCGGGGGGATCCTGGAGCCGCTCCATGAGCCAGCCGAACGACGCCGCCGCGGCCAGCGCGATCCCGCAGAGAGGCAGATAGAGGAATCGCTCGGCGGCTGGAATCGGAATCGGCAACAGGTTCGACACCGGCAGCAACGTCAGGAGAAACCAGCCGAGGCCGAGCGCGACGACGCGCGCCCCGCGACGAAGCGCGAAGAGCACCAGCCCGAGGTAGGCCGCGACCACGGCCAGAGCGCCCAGCACCGGGCCCCAGGGCTGGGGGCCGAACCGGAAGTAGCCGCTGTAGTCGGCGCAGAGCGGCCACGGCCAGACCAGCAGCCGGATGTCGTGCGCCCAGATGGCGGGCAGGCCGATCAGGGTGCCGGCGAAGCTGCCGCCCGGATATTGGGCGTAGGTCCCGGGCATCCGCATCGGCCCGAAACGCAAGCCCAGGTAGATGAGCGCGATCGCCCCGAACGGAGCCAGCTCGCGCAGCAGCGCGATGGCGGTGGCCCGGGCCGGGCGAGCTGGCGCGCCGTCGAAGCGCCCGATGCGCAGGATCGCCAGCAGCGCCGGGGCCACCACCGCCGACTCCTTCGACAGGAGCCCCAGCGCGAAGGTCAGCAGCGCCAGCCTGCGGCGGCCGTCGAGCGCCAGGATCAGCGTCGCGAGCGTGAAGACCGTGACCAGCGAATCCTCGCGGAAGGAGGCGTTGTCGACGGTCTCGGCGGTGACGGGATGGAGCGCGAACAGGAGACCGGCCCAGAGCGCGTAGCGGCGGCGGCTTTCCGGCAGGAGCCGTCGCACCAGGGTCATCACCAGCAGGGCCGCGCCGACGTGCCAGAGCAGGCTCTGGGCCTTGAACACCGCCGGGTGCATGGAGACCATCGCGTCGAGCATGTACGTGAAGGTGCAGACCGGCCGCCAGGTCCCCTCCAGGCTTCCCGAGAAATAGCTGGGCGAAAACAGCGTGCCGAAAGCAGCCGACTGGAGGAAGCGCTGGGCGCCCAGAATGACCAGCCCCTCGTCGTAGGTGAACCCGTTCCCGAGCGCGCGGGCGTAGGCGACGATCGCCGCGGCGGTGACGATCGCGGCCGCGGCGCGCGGCGCGGCCCACCAGGGAAGAGCGACGGGCGCAGGCGCCTCCGGACGACCGCCCATTGGAATGCGGCGATTGTACATGGACGCACGGGCACCGGCTCGAATCGTTCATGTACAATCTGTGCATGTGCGAGCTTCTGGGGATGGAGTGCAACCTCCCCACGGACATCGTCTTTTCGTTCACGGGGTTCGCGCTGCGGGGCGGGAAAACGGGTCCGCACGCCGACGGCTGGGGTCTGGCGCTCTACGAGGGGAAATTCGCGCGCAGCTTCCTCGAGCCGGTGCCCGCCTGCGACAGCGCCATGGCGGAGTTCATCCGCAAGAACCCGATCAAGACCCTGCTGGCGGTGGCGCACGTGCGGAAGAAGACCCGCGGCCGCCCCTCCATCGAGAACACCCACCCCTTCAAGCGCGTGCTCTGGGGACGGGACTGGGTGTTCGCCCACAACGGCACGTTGCCGCGGATCAAGAAGCGGCCGCTGCGGATCGAAGAGCCGGTCGGCGACACCGACAGCGAGCACGCCTTCTGCTGGATGGTCGAACAGCTTCGGTCCGCCTTCCCGGGTGGCTACCCCAGGAACCCGCGCCGGCTCTGGAGCCTGATCGCCAAGCTGGGTGCCGAGCTGGGCGCCGAGGGAAAGTTCAACTTCCTGCTCGCCGACGGGCAACACCTCTACGCGCGCTGTGGGACCCAGCTCTGCTACATCATTCGCGAGTCTCCGTTCGGTCGCGCGACGTTGCGCGACACCGAGATCCAGATCGATTTCTCGGCGGTGACCACCGCCAAGGATCGCATCGCGGTGGTCGCGACCGAGCCCCTGACGCGCGACGAGACCTGGCAGCAAGGCAAGCCGGGGTCGCTCTGGGTGTTCGACCACGGCGCCCTGCAGGCGACGCTGCCGAGCGGCGAGCCCGATAAGATCCCCGGAGCGCTTCGCCGCCCAGCCCGGACGCCTTCGTCGCGCGCGGCATAGCGGCCTGCTAGGCTCGCGGCGTGTCCGGCCAAAAGGGCGAATCGTCGCGCCTCGATCGACGTCGCTTCCTGAAGCGCGGTCTGGTCGGCGGCGGCCTCTTGCTCTGCGCGGGCGCCCTCCCCTTCGCGTTTCGATCGACGCTGCGGCGGCGCCCGCGGGCCCCGCTGCGTCTGTTGTCCGCCGACGAGTACGCGGTGTTCGCGGCGGCGGCCGCCCGCCTGGTGCCCGGCGATGGCGCCGGCCCGCGCTGGCCGACGGCCGACGCGCTCGACTGCGGGGGGAAAGTCGACGCGCTTTTGGCGGAGGTACATCCCGACATGGGCAGCGACTTCCGGCGCCTGCTGCGGCTCTTCGAGAGCGGCCTGCTCGGGGCGGTCGTGGCGGGCTCGCCGCGGCCGTTCACGCGCGCGTCCGCGGCCGATCAGGATGCTCGCCTCGAGGCCTGGCGGCGCTCCCGGTTCGACCTGCTACGCAGCGGCTATCAGGCGATCAAGCGGCTCGCGCACGCCAGCTACTATTCGTCGCCGGAGATCTACGCGCTGGTCGGCTACCCGGGACCGCCCGTGGTCCCGGCGGTGGCCGGATGAGCGGACCCGGCCACATCGTCGACGGCGGCGACCTGCCGGAGCTGTCGTCGATCGAGGTCGACTACGTCGTCGTCGGCAGCGGCGCGGGGGGCAGCGTGACCGCCGCCGTGCTGGCCGAATCGGGCGCCAAGGTGGCGGTCCTCGAAGAAGGCGGCCACTACACCAAGCGCGACTTCAACATGCAGGAGTCGTGGGCCTACCCGGCCCTCTACCAGGACCACGGCAACCGGGCCACCGACGATCTGGCGATCATGATCCTGCAGGGGCGATCGGTGGGCGGCGGGACGACGGTGAACTGGACCTCGTCGTTCCGGACGCCGGAGCGGACGCTGCGACTGTGGGCCGAGCGCCACGGCGTGCGAGGCCTGGACGCGGCGACGCTGGCACCGCACTTCGAGGCGGTCGAAAAGCGCCTCGACATCGGCGCCGGCAACCCCGACGACGTCAACGCCAACAACCGCAAGCTGATGGAGGGCGCCGCCAAGCTCGGGTGGCAGCCCGAGCTGATCCGCCGCAGCGTCAAAGGCTGCGCGCGGCTCGGCTACTGCGGCCTGGGCTGCCCGCTCGACGCGAAGCGCTCGTCGCGCACCACCTATCTGGCCGACGCGGTGGCGGCGGGCGCCCAGGTCTACGCCGACTGCCGGGTCAAGCTGGTCGAGACCGATCGCGGGCGGGTCCGCGCCGTCACCGCCGATGTTCTCGATCGCGGCAGCGACCGGCCGCGCGCGCGTCTGGTCGCCTACGCCCGTCGCGGCGTCGTGCTGGCGGCCGGCGCGATCAACACGCCCGCGCTGCTGCTGCGGTCCAAGGCCGGCCTCGACAGCGGCCTGGTCGGGCGTCGCACCTTCCTGCACCCGACGGTGCCGCTGATCGCGTTTTACGACCAGCCCATCGAGGCCTTTTACGGGGCGCCCCAGTCGGTGTCGGTCCACCACTTCGCCGATCGCGGCGCGGCCGCCGGTTATTTTTTCGAGACCGCACCGATTCACCCGATGCTGGGCGCGCTGGCCTTCCCGGGCTTCGGCGACACCCACCGCCGGATCGTCGAGCGGCTCCCCTACGTCCAGGCGACCATCGCGCTCTTGATCGACGGCCACGGCGACGACACGGGTGGCAGCGTCGAGGTGAACGGCGACGGCCGCGTCAAGCTTCACTACCCGATGCACGCCAGGCTGCGCGAGGCCGCCGCCGCCGCGCTCGCCGACATGGCCCGCCTGCAGCTGGCGGCCGGGGCGCGCGAGGTGATGACGTTGCACGAGACGCCGATCGTGATCCGCAACGAGGCCGACCTCGCGCAGATCGCCGCCGCGCCTTTCGGACCGAACCAGCACACCATGTTCTCGGCGCACCAGATGGGCGGCGCGGCGATGGGCGAAGATCCCGGTCGTTCGGTCGTCGACTCGCGCGGCCGCCACCACGCGATCGAAAATCTCTGGATCGCCGACGGCTCGATCTTCCCGACCAGCCTGGGCGTCAACCCGCAGCTGTCGATCTACGCCCACGCCCGCCTCTTCGCGACGGAGATCGCGAAGGCCAGATGAGCCAGGCGAGCGCGATCAGAACAGCGTGCCGGAGAGCCCGAGCGCTGGGTGCGGCTGGCCGTTGAAGCCGATCACCGGTTGCATGGTCGGCGTGAGACGAAATGCGGCCGGTCGCGCCGCGCCGCGCTCCTCCTGCGGGATGCCATCGAGCCCGCCCGTGGACAGGAAGGTCACGGCGAGGCCCAGCAGAGCGCCGATGCTGAGGCCCCGGTAGGCGTCGGGGGTGTTTCCCCCGGCCGCGGCCCCAATCAGCAGGCCGACGATGGCGCCGCCGTAGCCGCCCCAGGTCGTCACACGGACGCGCTCGAGCGAGACGTTGCTGAAATGGGCGCCCGCCAGCCCCAGCCCGAGGCCACCGTAAAGGCCGACCAGACCCGCCACGGAGACCTTGCGGGTGGTGGGGCTCTGGTACTGGCTGAAGCCCTGAAACGTCGTGGTCGAGCCGCCGAACGCGAGCGTCCCGGTCGTGCCGAGCACCAGGCCCCAGAAACCGGCGTCGCGAACGAGCTGGGTGTCGCCGGGATCGAGGTCGAGCTCCTTGGCCGCTATCACCGCGATGGGAATCGAGACCACGCCGGCCACGACGGTCGCGCCCGCGACCCGCTTCGAGCTCGGGTTGTCGAAGGCGGCGTCGGCGAACAGCAGCGTCGTCGTCGGGATGTAGGACGTGATCGCGAGGGCCAGCGGGAGATCCCCACGATCGGGATTGGCGAGGTTGAGGAAGGCGACCGCCCCCGCCGTGTAGGCGAGCGCGCCGATCGCGACGGGCGTGAGCTCGTCCCCGGTGCTGGGATTGTCGAGGCTGAGCGAGTAAGAGAAGCCGATCGACAGCCCGTACAGGAACGCGGTGGTGCCGAAGTCGAGCTTCTCCCAGGCGGTCAGGCGCAGCCGCTCGGACGTCCGGAGCGAGTAGGGCTCGTCTCGCATGACGATACCGTCGCCGCCCGCGGCCGCACTGGCCGAGGGGGCGCCGGCACCCGCCGCCGCGACACCCGCCGGGGCCGATCGCGCGCGGGCGGCGATGATCTTGAGCGCGCGGCGGGCCTCGTTGGCTTGGGGCGCCTGCGGGTACTCGGCCACGATCCGCTGATAGAGATCGCGGGCGAGATCCAGACTCCCGGCGTCCACCGCCGCATCCGCCGAGGCGAGCAGGCCCTCAGGCGTCGTTTTCTCGGCCGTGGCCGTCGGCGGCCCGGCCGGCGCCGCAACGGCGGGTTCCGCGGCGAACGCCGGGCGTGAAAACCCCACGGCGACGCCCAGCGCGACAGCGAAGACGGCGGCGACCGTCCGGCGAGGATCCCGCATCCGCCCCGATTATGCGCGGGGAAGCCCCGGCTCGGTAAAAATAAGGGCGCCGCTGCCGAGACCAACTAGGGCGCCGGGATCGCCGTCTCCACGAAGGTCTGGATCGCCGCCCGGTAGACGTCGAGTCCCATCGTCTCGGGGACATTGTCGTGATCCGCGCCGGGGACCAAGATGAGCTGCGTGGTTCCGGCCGGCGCGTGCGCCGCGGCCAGCTCCTGGGAGTACTTCGTGTCGACGTACAGATCGGCGGTGCCGTGAAAGAGCAGGTACGGCGACGGGATCGACGGCACCTTGGCTAGGTTGTCCCACGAGCTCGACGCGACGAAGGAGCTGGGGAAGTCGACGTAGGTCGCGTCCTTGACGAACGCCGCGATCGACGCGAACGCCGATTCGGTGATCAGGACCGCCGGCGCGACGGTGAAGGCCAGATCGATCGCCAGCCCCGAGCCGAGCGAGCGGCCGTAGTCGACGATCCGGGTGGCGTCGACGCCGGGGAGCGCGACGACCGCCGCGCGGATGGCCAGCTCGTCGATGTGCAGGCCCGCCTCGGTCGGCGTGCCGGTAGACAGGCCATACCCGCGCGGGTCGACCATCGCCAGGTTGTAGCCGAGCGGGTAGAGGTATTCGAGGCGCGGCCAGGTCGTGCCGAGGTTGTTGCTCTGGCCGTGGAAGTAGATGACCGTGATGTCGGCGCGCCGACCCGACGAGGGGATGAAGGCTCCGTTCAGCGTCTCGCCGTCGGGCGTGGTGACCGTCAGCGTCTGGTAGGCGGGAATGACGGCGGTCGAGAGCCGATAGCCGCCCGCCGGCGCCGGCAACGGATCGTAGAAGAAGCTGTCCAGCGTCTCGCGGTGACAGGCGCCGCCCAGCAGCGCGGCAACGAACGTGATCGCCAGCCAGCGTTTCATGGCGTCTCCCCGAGGTAGCGGGTCACGCCGAAGAGGACGCTCAGGTAGCCGTGGCTGTCGGGCGAGATCCAGGTGGGCGCGGTCGGCGCGACGTCGTAGTACGGGGCGAGCCACTTCGCCTCCAGCGTGAGACCGAAGCGACCGACCCGCAACTCCCCGCCGCAGAGCGGCCCCAGCACGATCCGCGTCGGCGAGCCGAAGGCGAGCGCGTCGTCGAGGCCGACGTAGACCAGGTGGCGCCGACGCACCCGCCAAGCGGCGGCCAGCGTGATCTGCGGAAAGACGCGCGCGGCGTCGAAGTCGGTGATCAGATGAACGGAGCCGGCGACGGTCACCGTCGGGACGGCCCCCGCTTCATGGATGATCGGATGATAAGCGACGCCCGGCTCGAGGTGCAGATCGCCGTAGAGCGCGGCGGTGGCGTCGGCGTGCGCCGTCACCTCCAGATCGTCGCGCACCCCGTAGGCGCCCCCCAGCGTCAGGATCGGCGCCGGGATATCGACGTTTCCCACCTCCACCAGGGGCCCGCCCAGCGACGCGTTCAGCGCCCCGTTCCCGCGCCCGAGCGGCCGCACCGTGTGCGTCGTCGAACAGGCGGCGACGGCCAACGCGAGCAACAAGGCGGGAAGCCAAGACCGTTCGGGAATTCCCGCGGCGCTCACGGGCGCATGATAACGGCGTATCCTTCCGGCTTGGCAATCGAGATCCGCGACCGGGTCCCGCTCGGGCCGCTCACCACCCTGGAGCTGGGTGGAAACGCGCGCCACTTCGTCGACGCGGCCGACGAGGACGCCGTGGTCGAGGCCCTGCGCTGGGCCGATTCGCGCGAGCTGCCGGTCTTGATTCTGGGCGGCGGGTCCAACCTGGTCGTCGCCGATGCGGGCTTCCCCGGTCTGGTCGTGCGGGTCGGCACGCGCGGGCGGCGGTTCGAGCCGGCACCAACATTCGGCGAGGTCGCGCTCACCGCCGCGGCCGGCGAGCCCTGGGACGAGCTGGTGTCCGAGGCGGTCGCCCGCGATCTGGCCGGCGTCGAGTGTCTCTCCGGCATTCCCGGCCTGGTCGGCGCGACGCCCATCCAGAACGTCGGCGCCTACGGCCAGGAGGTGGCCGAAACCATCCGCGGCGTGCGGGTGGTCGAGCGCGGCAGCGGGCGGATCCGGGTTTTGGCGCCGGCGGACTGCGGGTTCGGTTACCGCGACAGCCTGTTCAAGCGCGATCCGCAGCGCTTCGTGGTCCTGGCGGTCAGCTTTGGCCTGCGTCCCGGCGGCGCGCCCACCACCCGCTACCGCGAGCTCGCCGAGGCCCTGGTGGGGCGCGAGAAGCCGACGCTCGCCGACGCGCGAACCGCCGTGCTGGGGCTGCGCCGAAAGAAATCGATGCTGATCACCGCCGGTGATCCCAACCGGCGCAGCGTCGGATCCTTCTTCATGAACCCGGTCCTCGGCGCGGCGGCGGCGGCGGCGGTGGGCGCGCGCGCCGTCGCCGCGGGCGAGGTCGCCGCGCCCGGCGAGATGCCGAGCTGGCCGGCCGGCGGCGGTCGCATCAAGCTGTCGGCGGCCTGGCTCATCGAGCGCGCCGGCTGGCAAAAGGGGCTGCGGCGCGGTCCGGTCGGCGTCTCCAGCGCCCACACGCTGGCGCTGGTCCACCACGGCGGCGGAACCAGCGCCGCGCTGGTGGCGCTGGCGCGCGACATCCGCGACGCGGTCCGGGCGCGGTTCGGCGTGGAGCTGGTCCCCGAGCCGACTTTCGTCGGCCTGTCGTGGAACCCCGGCCCCGCCTGAGCATCCAATCGGCGGCCCCGATCCCGGGCGCAAACAGGCGTTGACAACCCGCGCGGTCTGGCTACATTCATTCACGATATGAACCGCCGTTCACTAGCTGAACCCCAACCGCAAAGCCTGCGCGAGCGCTTTCGCGAGACCACCGTGCAGGCGGTGCTGGCGGCGGCCGAAGAGGTGTTCGCCGACGCCGGGCTGCACGCCGCCCACATGGGCGAGATCGCGACCCGAGCCGGCGTCGCGGTGGGAACCCTCTACAATCACTTCGCCGACCGCGAGGCGCTGCTGGCCGGCCTGATGGAGGCGCGCTTCGCCGAGATGCTGGCGGACATGGACGCGGCGCTGCGCGCCAGCGCGGGCCGACCGTTTCGCGAACGTCTCCGGGCGCTGCTCATCGCCAAGCTCGGCTACTGGGATCGGCACCGAAAATTCGTGCAGATCGTCCTGCAGGGCGAGACCGGCCGCTACCAGCAGACGTTCCCGCACGCCTGGGGAAAAATGAAGACCAAGATGCGCGAGATTCACTCCCGCGCCGAGAAGGTGATGGTCCAGGGGATCAAGGAGAAGGCGGTTCGGCCGGAGCTGGCCGATCTGGCGTCCTTCTTCCTGATCGGGATGATGCGCGCGCTCGTCATCCGCGAGGTGGTGCTGGGGATCGGCGAAGGCCTCGCGATCGAGGTGGATCGCCTGCTGGCGGCGTTCCTGGGTGGAGTCGGCGCGTGACCACCGCCGTCGCGAGCTTCGTGGCCGCGCCGGCGCGCGCGCCGGTCAACAAGTGGCTGGTCACGCTCTCGGTGACCTTCGGGACGCTGATGGGCGCCATCGACACCTCGATCGTCGCGGTGGCCACCCCGCACCTCTCCGGCTCGCTCGGCGCCACCGTCGAGGAGATGACCTGGGTGACGACCGGGTTCGTGATCGCGACGGTGGTGGTGATGCCGCTGACCGCGTTCTTGGGCCGCTTCTTCGGCCAGAAGCGGGTCTACCTATTTTCGCTGGGCCTGTTCCTGCTCGGCTCGGCGCTGTGCGGCCTGGCGCGCTCGCTCCCCATGATGGTGGCCTGCCGCGCGCTGCAGGGGCTGGGCGCCGGCGCGCTGCAACCGACGGAGCAGGCCATCTTGCGCCAGACCTTCCCGCCCGAGGAGCAGGGGATGGCGATGGCGCTCTTCGGATTGGCGGTCGTCGTCGGACCGGCGGCCGGCCCGGTGCTGGGCGGCTACATCATCGACAACCTGAACTGGCCCTGGATCTTCTACATCAACATCCCCGTCGGTCTGCTGGGCATCTTCATGGTGACGCGCTTCGTGCACGAGCCGGAGGACATCCGCGCGGCCAACCACGCCCGCGCCGCCGAGCAGCGCAAGAACCTCGACTGGCAGGGCGTCCTGCTGATGACCGCCGGCCTCGCCTCGCTCCAGTACGTCCTCGAAGAGGGGAGCCGCAACGACTGGTTCTCCTCGACGGCGATCGCGGTCACCACCTTCTCGGCCATCTTCCTGCTGGCGGCCTTCGTGATCCGCGAGCTGACGGCCCCGGTGCCGGCGGTCGATCTGTCGCTGTTCAAGGATCGGGTGTTTCTCTCCGGGACCATCATCGGGTCGATGATGTTCGCGATCCTGATGTCGATCACCTTCCTGCTGCCGCTGTTCATGCAGCAGCTGCTGGGGTTCTCGGCGGTCCAGTCGGGCACGGCGCTCATGCCGCGGGCGCTGGCCATGATGGTGGCCATCCCCCTGGTGGGGCGCCTCTACAACTACGTGCAGCCGCGGATCCTCGTGATCGCGGGCGTCGTGCTGGTCGCGCTCAGCGCCTACGAGATGTCGCACTACACCCTGGAGACGGGCAGCCACTCGGTGGTCGCCGCGATCATCCTGCAAGGCTTCGGCTTCGCGGCGCTGTTCGTGCCGCTCACCACCGTCGCGCTGGCCAGCATCCCGCGCTATCGCATGACCGACGCGACCGGGCTCAACTCGCTGCTGCGCCAGATCGGCGGCTCGCTGGGGCTGGCGGCGTTTGCCACCCTGCTCCCCCATTTCGTGCAGACCGCGCGCGCGGGGCTGGTGGCGCACGTGGTGAGCGGGCGGCCCGAGGTGATGCAGCGCCTCGGCGGCATCCAGGCCGGCCTGGTCGCCCGCGGGCTCGACCCGGGCGCGGCGCGCGAGACGGCCGGTCGGGTCCTGGACGGGATGCTCAACCGACAGGCGATGCTGCTGGCCTTCGAGCGGATGTTCGTGCTGGCCGGCGTCGCCTTCCTGTTCGTCATTCCGTTCGCGCTGCTGCTCAAACCGCCCGCCGGTTCGCGTACCAAGCGCGTCGATCTCCACTGAGTCACCCCAGACCAAGCCGACACAAAAGCGAGAACACAGACATGGATACCGCCGCACACCCCAGCAATGGATCGTCCCCCGCGCTAACCGCGTCACCCGCGCAGACCGCGTCGGCCGCGCAGACCGCGTCGGCCTCCGCACCCGCGGTCGTCGTCCCAACGGATCGCCCGGAGGTGCCGCCCAAGCGCCGCCGCCGGCCCTTCTTGATTCTGGGCATCATCGCCGTCCTGGCGGTCGCCGGCATCGGTCTTTACACGATGGCGACCGAGGGCCGCGAAGGCACCGACGACGCGCAGGTCGCCGCGGACATGGTGCCGATCGCGACCCGCGTGGCCGGCGCGGTGACGCGTCTTCACATCCACGAAAATCAGCTGGTCAAGCGGGGCGATCTGCTGGTCGAGATCGATCCGGCCGACTACGAAGCGCGGGTCCAGCAGGCCGAGGCCGAGCTGTCGATCGGCAAGGCGCAGGCGGCGGTCGCCGATGCGCAGGTGCAGATCGTCGATGCGACCTCGAAGGGCGGCCTCGCCACCGCGCGGGCGGCGCTCACCGGCTCCGCGGCCGGCGTGAGCAGCGCCGACGCGCAGGTTCTGGCGTCGCACGCAGATCTGGCGCGCGCCGACGCCGAGCTCCGGAAGGCCGAGATAGATCTCAAGCGCGCCCAGACGCTCCGGCAGGCGAACGCCGTGACGCAGGAACGACTCGACGGCGCCCAGATCGCTTTCGACAGCGCGCGCGCCGCGAAGTCACAGGCGGAGGCGCAGGTCGCCCTGGCCGAGGACGCGCGCCGCGGCGCCCAGAGCCGGGTCGGAGAGGCGCGCGGGCGGGTGAGCCAGAGCGCGCCGGTGGCGCCGCAGATCGC
>JADGRB010000279.1 GCA_017881315.1 Pseudomonadota bacterium | reverse complement strand
CCTGACGCCGGCGGTTGCTCCCGCAACCCTGCGCGGGACAGAAACCATCCTGCTGGTCGAAGACGAAGAGCAGGTCCGCGCGATCGCCTTGAATATTCTGCGCCGGCAGGGGTACCAGGTCATGCCCGCCCAGAACGCGGGTGAGGCCCTCCTCATCTGCGAGCGTCATGCGGGCGGGATCGATCTGTTGCTCACCGACGTCGTGATGCCTCAGATGAGCGGTCCTGAGTTGGCCAAACGGCTAGCCGCAAGCCGACCAGAGATGAAAGTCCTCTGCATGTCGGGATACACCGACGACAGCATCGTTCGTCACGGCGTGCTGGAGACGGGTGTAGCGTTCGTCCAGAAGCCGATCACGCCCGCCTTGCTGACCAGAAGGGTCCGGGAGGTTCTCGATGGGGAGGACATCTCGACCAGGATTCGACTGCCACCCGTATCGTCGCTCTGAGGCTTAGATCGGTGCCGACGGTGGCGGAGACCCACTTTCGACAAAAAGGCCGTCCATCCTTCCAAAGCACTGGTCGAACCAGGAGTCGGCGGGTGTCTCGAGTGAAGCCGCCGATTGCGCATCCGCCGCGAACAGCACCCGCGCGGCGAAATCGGCCAAGGAGCCCGCGAAGCTCTGCTGTGCCTCGCTCCAAGCGATGCCGGCGCCGACCTGTTCGCTGCACACCACGCCCACCACGCGGTTCTGGATGCGGATCGGCGCATCGAGCCTGGAGGCGATGTGGAAAGGAGCGAGGGTGCTCGGACCGAGCTCGCGTGTCCTGGGGTCGGTCTGGGCGCGATGGGCGGCGATCGACCGTTCCGACTCCAGGGCGGCGAAGTACGTGGGTGCCGCCGACGCGTTCAGGACCATGCCGCCGGAGTGGTGGCCTTCCCGGCGATCGTGAAGGTCCTGGCACCGAATCTCGCTGTGCGCGTCGTCAAAGAGCCAGATGCTGCAACGGTCGACGCCCAGGCCCCGCGCGCCGGCCTCGGTGATCGCACGGAAGGCGGCTCCTGCATTTCCGGCTTCCACGACGTCGTTCTTTCCGAGGGCGCCGAGCTCGCGGGCGGACCGTTGCCAGTCGCCCTCGGCTCGCCGCCGCTCGCTCTCGAGGTCGGCCCGGCGTCGCCGTTCAATCGTGAGGAGCGCGAGAGCTGAGGAGATCTCGGCGTAGTTCATTTCGATGTAGCGGACCGCGTAGGCGACCGCGGTCATCAGGGACGCGGCCACCAGATCGAAGCCGATCGCCATGCGGACCCAGTTGCGGGGAATTCGAGGATCCGAGTCGATGGGATGCGGGACGAAATGGCCGTGCTTGGCCGCCAGGGCGAGTGCGCTCAACAGGATCGCGGTGACAACCACCAGCACCACGGCCGGCCCACGGCCCAGCAATATGACCGCGAGAACGATGGCCGAGAGCAACACGGCCGCGCTGCTGAGCGCGAACCCGGAGCGAAGGATCGTGGGCAGCCCGGAACCGTAGATCGCCAGGATCGCGAGGCTGGCACGCACCCGAAACGGCAAGCGGTGCAGAAACCGCAGCGCGACCATCAACAGCGAAGCCGCGATCACCATATAGGTCGACAGGTCGAACCGCGGCGGTTGCCGGAACGCGATCACCGTGGCGGTCAGGAGCATGCCCGCGATGGCCGCCACCTTGACGATGTCGTTCAGAAGATCGACCCGCCAGGTGAGCGCCGCTCGCACATCGGTCGAGCCGGCCTCCGCGAACCGATCGCTCGCCGGGTCGCCGCTTGCCATCGGGATCCCAGCTCTACCGTTGTTGGCCATCCCCAAGTTTCACTGCCAGAACGGTGCCGAACTGCGAAGAGCCGCCAACCCGTGCGACAACAGGGATCGCTGAGCAACGGCGGGCGGCGGCGCGTCGGTGTTCCGACCGGTCGCCGTCCCGGAGGCGTCGGGATCTCGTCGGTCTGCCAGGGCCCGCCGCCACGGCGGCGTTTTTCAGCTGCCGGGCTCTTTCGGGAGGCACAGCTCCCGCTCGTCGCTGCCGGGGCGGCGCATGTGCGCGTACCAGCGCATGTAGATGGGCGCCGCCGCCACCGTCAGCAGCGTCAAGCCGGCAAACGCGGCGATGAGCGCGGCCTGGCGGGCGACGACGCCGAGGTCGCCCCGGGCGAAGCTGGCTAGGCCGGCAAAGACCAGCGATCCGGCGATCGCGCTGTAGTAGTCGACGGGAAATCGTCCGATCCAGGTTCGCCCGTGCCACCAGACCTCGCCCTTGCGAAAGCGCCCCCAGCCGAAACGCGGGTTGAGGATGAACCAGAGGAGATCCCAGGTGACGCACCAGATCATGTACGCCGCCAGGGTGGCCGCCTCGGCGGCCCAGCTCCAGGGCAGGCCCGACACGAACCCGAAGTGAAAGCTCCAGAGCGGGAGCACGAACATGACGGCGTGGTACCCGGTGAGCGGTTTGCCGCGCATGAACACCCGGTAGAGCCGCGCGTAGGGCGGCGTGATCCGGAACCAGGTGGGGAGCCGCTCCGCCCAGCCATGGGGTCCCTCGATTTCGATCTCCACGGTCGCGAACAGCAGCGCGTAGCCGAAGAGAAACAAGACCCGAAGCGCGAAGGCGGCGACCGAGGGGCAGGGGGACATCGCGCTAGCATGACGCGGCTTGCACCCCGGGGATAGACTCCACCCCATGCGAATTCTCTACGGCGTGGTCGGCGAGGGGATGGGGCATGCGATGCGCTCTCGGGTGGTGCTCGACGAGCTCACCAAACGACACGAGGTCCAGGTCGTCGTCTCGGGGCGCGCCTACGACTACCTCAAGGCCCGCGCGTCGGAGCGGCTCTCGGTCGAGAAGATCTGGGGCTACAGCATCGTCTACGAAAACAACGCGGTGCGGAACTTCAAGACGCTGCTCGAGAACGTCAAGGGCGCCGTGCGGGGATGGCCGCGCAACGTGCGAGCGTACTTCGATCTCGCCGCGAAGTTTCAGCCCGACGTCGTGATCTCGGACTTCGAGAGCTGGAGTTACCTCTTCGCCAAGAGCCACCGGCTGCCGGTGATCTCCGTCGACAACATGCAGATCATCGATCGCTGCAGCCACTCGCGCGAGATCCTGGCCGGGCTCGGCGCGGAGCTCCGGCTCACCAAGGCCATCGTGCGGACCAAGGTGGCGCGCGCCTTTCACTACTTCATCACGACCTTCTTCTACCCGCCGGTCCGCAAGGCGCGGACCTCCCTGCACCCGCCCATCCTGCGCCCCGAGGTCCTGGCGGCCCGACCCGAGCCCGGCGGGCACCTGCTCGTCTACCAGACCTCCACCTCGAACAAGGCGCTGCCGCAGATCCTGCAGCGCTCCGGCCTCGAATGCCGGGTGTACGGCCTGCGTCGCGACCTCACGGCGGACGTCCGCGAGGGGCGGGTGCTCTACCGGCCCTTCAGCGAGCGCGGTTTCATCGACGATCTTCGCACCGCGCGCGGCGTGGTCGCGAGCGCCGGCTTCACGCTCATGGGCGAGGCGGTCTACCTGCGCCGACCGATGCTGGCGATCCCGGTCCGCAAGCAGCTCGAACAGGTGATGAACGCCCGCTACCTCGAGGCGAACGGCTACGGCCTCGCCGCCGACGCGATCTCGGCCGAGCGCCTGGCCGCGTTCATCGAGCGACTCCCCGACTTCGAGCACAAGCTGTCGGGCTACTGGCAGAACGGCAACCAGGATCTCCTCGGCGCGCTCGAGCGGGGCCTCGCCGCGGCGGTCGCGCGGAGCGCCTAACCGGGCGCGCGGGACTCCTGAGCGGGCGCGGAGAGCTGTCGCAGAATCTGAAGCAGGGTGGACAGGTTCAGCGGTTTGGGCAGCCGATGGGTGATGCCCGCGTCGGCCCACGGCCCAGCGACATCGTTGTGTGCCGAGATGAGGATGGTCGGGATCTCGGCGAGCGCGGGGCTCCGGAGCTGCTCCTCGCGGAAAGCTCTTCCGTCCATGACCGGCATCATGAGGTCGAGGATGATGGCGCACGGGCGGAGATCGGAGGCGGCCAGCCGTTTGAGCCCATCCCGCCCATTTACCGCCCCGATGGTCGGGTAGCCGTGGTCCTGCAGGAAATCCTGGAGGCTCTCCCGGATGTCCTCGTCGTCTTCGACGATCAGCACCGGGGGCGTCTGCATTCAAACCACCGGCGTGGCGGGACGCTGCCGGGCCTCGACCGGGAGCCGGACGGTGAAACACGCTCCGCCCCGCGGCAGATTGCGCGCCGCGATGGTGCCCCCATGCGCCTCGACGATCTCACGCGAGACGTAAAGCCCGAGGCCGAGACCGCCGTGGTGCCGCAACGAGGCGGCGCGTTCGAAGCGTCCGAAGATTCGCGTCAGATCCTCCACCGGGATCCCGGGCCCTCCGTCGGAGACTTCGAGCACCGCCTCCGCGCCCTCCCTCGAGACCGCAATCCCGATGGGACCACCGGCCCCATATCGCAAGGCGTTGGAAGCGAGGTTCAGGACGACCTGTTCGAGGCGCAACCGATCCCAGCAGCCTAGAACCGAGCCGGTGGTCGAAAACGACAGGTCGCATCCGACCTTGGTGGCGGCCGCGCGCAGACTCTCCAGCAGCTGGGACACCAGCTGCGATAGATCGACTGGTTCCGGCTCGACGGTCAGGCCCCCGGCGGCGATCCGCGACACATCCAACAGCGATTCGACCAGGGCGGCCAGCCGATCCGCGTTTCGGGCGGCGCGCGCGATCCGCTTGACGACGCGTTCGCTGCCGACCTCGGCAGAGTCCCGCAAGCCTTGCATCTCGATCTGGACGGTCGTGAGGGGGGTCTTGAGCTCGTGGGAGGCAATCGAGAGGAACTCGTCCCTGAGCCGGACCGCCTCCTCGGCGCGGGCCCGCTGCAGGCGCTCGTCGTCGAGGCGGAGTCGGTCGGTCAGATCGCGGGTGACCTTCGCAAAACCGAGCAGGTTCCCCGAAACGCCGCGGATCGCGGTCAGCACCACGTTCGCCCGGAACCTCGACCCGTCCTTGCGTACCCGCCAACCTTCCTCCTCCAGCCGTCCCCGATCGGCTGCGGTCTTCAGCTCCTGCTCGCAGAGGCCGGCGCGGACCTCCTCTTCCAGTCGAAACCGCGAAAAGTGCTGGCCGATGATCTCGCTCGCCTTGTATCCCTTGAGGCGTTCCGCGCCGCTGTTCCAGGTCGCGACGCGCCCTTGGGGATCGAGCATGAAGATCGCGTAGTCTTCGACGGAATCGACCAGGAGTCGAAAGCGCTCCTCGCTGCGGAGGAGATCTTCGTCCTGGCGTCGGCGCTCGAGCTCCGCCTGTCGCCGCTCGGTGAGGTCGCGGGTGACCTTTCCAAATCCGGTGAGCCCGCCCGCCGGATCCCGCAGCGCGGTGATGACCACGTCTGCCCAGAAATGCGAGCCGTCCTTGCGGACACGCCACCCTTCCTCTTCCACGCGGCCCAAGCTCGCCGCGGCCGCGAGTAGCTCGCTCGCGTGATCCCTCTGGCGGTCTGCCGGTGTGTAGAAGACGCTGATGTGCTTCCCGAGGATCTCGCTCTGCGTGTAGCCCTTGATGATCTCGGCGCCCGCGTTCCAGGTCAGCACCCGGCCTTCCGGGTCCAGCATGAAGATGGCGTAGTCCTTCACGCTCTCGACCAGAAGGCGGAAACGATCGTCGCCGGCTCCTACCGGCAACGGGCCGGGCGTGATCTCCTGCGTCCGGCTGGCCTGTCGTCTAACGGTCATCGGACGGCACCCCCGGACGGCCGCCCCAGGGCGCCGACAGCCCGGCCACCTGGTGGTGGGAGAGCCGAGCGCCGCCCTCGATGCGCGCCGAGAAGCTAGCCATGACCAAGATCCTGATTTAATCACGTCAGCGCGACGTGACAAGACCAGCTCTGGATGCGGTCCAGTTCCTGGAACCTGTCGGGCGTCGATCTGCTAGCGAATCGCGTCGATGCCGAACCCCAGCCCGGCGACGACGTAGCCACCGGTCAGGCTCGCGGCCGGGCTGCCGTTGACGGTGGCATCTGCCCCGTGGATCATCCCGCCCCCCTCGACGAAGGCTCGTAGATTTGGGCGCCGCGGGTGAGCCGGCAGATCGACCGCGAGCCGCGCCCCGGCGCCCCCGACCAGCGCAGAGCCGGAGCTGGGTTGACCCGCGGGATCGTTGGTATGTCCGCTCATCCAGACCCAGCCAAGCGACCCGCAGATGCCGACGTCGAGGGCGAAATGGCTAAATAGAAAGCGGGGTCCAAGCTCGGCATTGCCGGCGAGCAGGCCGGTGCTCACGTCCCCGAGCGGCACCGACGGATCCCCCCTCGCGGCCTCGAGATCCACCACAGCTTGCCAGGGACCTCGGACCACCCCGAACGAGGGCCTGACCCCCCACAGGGTCAGGTTGCGATTCGGATGCGTGCGGACCTCGAGCGCGGCGGAGAAGAGGAGGGTGCGGTCGAGGCGACGCGGCGGTGGAGGGTGCTCTCGGCCCGAGGGAGGGGGCGACGGCGGAGCAGA
>JADGRB010000042.1 GCA_017881315.1 Pseudomonadota bacterium | reverse complement strand
TACGGCTGGGAGAACGACTACCGCTCCCACTCGCTCTCGGCCACCACCCACGACGATCTCTACGACCACAACTTCACCCTCGCCCTCGCCTACACCCACAACTGGGACAGCGTCTGTGACGCCAACAACTCCGTCGCCCAGTCGCCGCTCGCCTTGGTGCCGCTCACCTCGTCGGCCCACTGCTTCAGCTCGTCGGCAACCGACGTCGTCAAGCATCGCCTCAACATCGACGCCTTCGAGCCGTCGCTCGCCTGGACCATGACCCCGCGCCTGGTGATCCAGGGCGGCGGGACCATCCAGATCCTCGACGGATTTCAATCGAACCCCTACCGCAGCGTCCTGGTCGGCAGCCAGCACCAGGAACCGCAGGAGCACGAACCGCTCTATCGCCAGCGCTACGCCGTCTTTGGACGAGCCGTCTACGCGTTTCCACAGTGGCGCGCCTCGTCACTCACCATGATCCGCCTCTATCAGGACAGCGGGGCGATGCAGGCTGCCACCGCCGATCTGGTGGTCAACAAGTACATCACCCAGTCGACCCTGCTGTCGCTGCGCGGCCATTACCACCTGCAGAGCGGCGCCAGCTTCTACCGCGACGGCGAGGGCTACCGGACCAAGGGACCGGCGGGGCAGTACTGGACCGGCGACCGCGAGCTGTCGCCCATGAGCAACTATCTGGTCGGGGGCCGCCTGGCGTTCCTGCGGAAACCCCAGCAGGAGCGCGCGTCCTGGTTCGTCGAGATGGAGGCCGACGTCAAGTACGAGCTTCTGCTCTATCAGCTCGACTCGGTGAACGCCCCCAACTACGACCGCACCTACGCGCACATCGTGCAGGGCTCATTCGCCGTGCGATTCTAGCGCCCCGGCGCCTGCTAGAATTCTGTCGTGAATCGCCGGACCGCGGTCAAGCTGCTGCTCGCCACCGGCGCAACCGGATGCGGTCGCGCGGCATCCAAGAGGATCGCGATGGCACAGCAATTGGCAAACGGTGGGACCCACGGCAGGACCATGCCGGCGATCTTCCTGGCGCATGGATCGCCCCTGTTGCTCGACGATCGCGGCTGGGTCTCCGAGCTCGCCGGATGGGCCAAGGCGCTGCCGCGCCCGCGCGCCGTGCTCATGCTCTCCGCGCACTGGGTCGACCGGCCGATCACGCTGGGTGCCACCCGCTCCGTGCCGCTGGTCTACGACTTCTACGGCTTTCCGGCCCGCTACTACCAGACGACCTACCCGGCGCCGCCCGCCCCCGAGCTCGGCACCCGCCTGCGTGGCCTCCTTCACGGGCAGCCGGTCGCCGAGGATCCCGAGCGCGGGCTCGACCACGGGGCCTACGTCCCGCTCGTCTGCATGTACCCCGACGCCGACGTGCCGGTGTTGCAGGTTTCCCTGCCGACGCTCGAGCCCGCGGAGCTGTTTCAGCTCGGACGCGCGCTAGCGCCGCTGCGCCAAGAGGGGATTCTCATCGTCGGCAGCGGCTTTCTGACCCACAACCTGCGGACCATAGACTTCAACCCGAACGCGACGCCGCCGGCCTGGGCCACCGAGTTCGATGCCTGGACCGCGGACGTCCTCGCGCGGCGCGACGTCGACGCGCTCCTCGCCTACCGAGAGCGCGCGCCCGGCGTCCGCCAGGCGCTTCCCACGCACGAGCACTTCGTGCCGGTGGTGGTCGCGCTCGGCGCCGCCATCGACGACGCAGCCGCGGCCCCCAGTTTCCCGATCTCCGGTTTCACCTACGGCTCGGCCACCCGCCGATCTGTTCAGTTCGGCTAGCGCGTCTTGTTGGTCTCGGGCCAGAACAGGCGCTCGAGGGCCGTGCCGAGCCCGTCCAGCCCTGGCTTGAAGAAGACCGGGGCGTCGATGCTGACCGTCAACATCGGGTCGTTGGTGGCCGTGATGGCGATCGAAGGGAGGTCCCGGTAGGGGCCCTGGCGGATGGTCCGAAGAAATTTGGCCCCCGCTCGCCCCGGCATGTCGAGGTCGACCAGCACCAGGCCGGGACGCTCGAGGTGAAGGACGTTGGCCGCTTCGACCTCGGTGATGGCACAACGAACACCGAAGCCCTCGGTGACGGCGAGCTCCGTGAGCAGGTCCCGAGCTTCCGCGTCATCGGTGAGCGCCAGGATCGAGGCCGCCATCCTGGTGGAGCTCTTCGCCGGCGGGGCGGCGCTTTCGGAAACGGCGGGCAACGACAGGAGCACGACAGTCAATCATCGCCGAATCGTGTTTCGAACGTTTTTCGGCGCCGTGATTCCTGCGTAACTTAGTGGAGCGTCTGCGGGATCCCGTCCCGCGACTCCGAGACCGAGGCGCCGGTCAGGGCATCGGCGCTGACGGCGATATCCAGCTCCGACCCGCTGATGCTGCCGTGGCAGCCGCCACAGATGTTGTTGAACACCGCCCGCGGCGGTCCGGGGGAGATGTACTCGCCGGCCTGCACCTGATGCTCTTCGCTCATGGTGAAGAGCGCGTTGCCGCCGCCGTCGATCAGTTCGAGGATCAGGGGCGTGCCGCCGGGAACCAGCACCTTGACCGAGTGGTCGCCGAGCAGGCCGATGCTGCCCAGGCTGGTGCGCTGGGTGTACGTCTGCTGCGACCCCATCAGGTTCGCGGGCCCGGGCGAGGCACTCGGCGGCGGCATCTCCTGATAGACCTTGAGCGCCACGGCGGCATCCATCGCGGCGACGTTGCGTCCCTTGCGCAGGTTGGCCCCCAGCAGCGTGGCCAGCACCGACGCATCCGGCAGGTGCAAGACGCCGTCGCTGCCCAGGTTCGTGTCGCCCGAGTGCCCGCCGAAGACCAGCTGGGGAAGGTTGGTGAAGAGCTCCGTCTCGCCGCGTTTGTAGCCCAGCGCCGCCTCGACGTAGGACAGGGCCGGATCGCTGCTGAGGGTGCGCCGGGCCCCGGTCGTCCCATCGACTGCAACCAGGGCGTACTGGGGAACGTCGGTCATGGCGTTTGCGACGTTGGCCGCGTACGACGCCAGGATCTCGCCATTCGGCAGCGAGTACGGCGAGCGGTAAGCGCCGGTGGTGGCGCCTGTGTCGTCGGGCGCCGCGGCGGGGTCGACGATGACCAGCGATTTTAGGAACGTGACGTCGCCGGCGCGATCGGCCTCGAAGGGACCGACCGATCGGTTGAAGGTCGCCAGCGCCCCGCCGCCGCCCCGGGCGCCCGCGTTCGACAGGATGAGGAGGAAGTTGCGGTCCAGCCCTTCGCGGATCTCCGTCGCCTGCTGATAGCCGACGGACGGCTGGAGGGTGGCCGTGAACGTGTCGGTCGACTGCGCGCGCTGCGCCAGCAGCGGGTGGTAGTCGGTGAGGTCCCAGTTCATCCGCCGTCCCGAGAGCTGATAGAACTCGGGCGTCGCCTTCTCGGCGGTGAAGCTGACCCGGCCGTCCTGCATGAAGGCCGGCGAAAGCTCCGAGTTGAGCAAGAAGGTCATCTGCTGCGGGTTCGAGAAATCGAGCGCCTGGTTGGGCACGGCGACGACCCGGAAGAGGTCGGCGTTGGGCAGGAAGTTCTTGAGCGTCAGCGTCCCCGCGCGCGTCGAGGCGAACACCACGCTGCCGTCGGGCGCGAACACCGGATCGAAGTTGTGCACCCGCACGTTGTTGGAGCCGACCTGGCGGCCGGCATCATTGGTGAGCCGACTGCAGCTGCCGGCGCCGACGTTCAGCTGCCACAGATCGAGGCCGCTCGCCGCGCCGGACCGGGCCGCGAACACCACCTTGGTCCCGTCGTAGCTCCACTCCGGCCCCCGCACGTCCAGGTTCGCGCCCGGGGTGAGGCCGGCGCAGGGCCCGAGCGCGCTCCGAACGTTGCCGACCGCCGTGACCTTCCCGGTCCCGTCGATGGTCGCGTCGGCGAGCTTGAGATCCGCGCCCCCCTCGAAGGTGTCGAAGTGCAGCAGGTCGTCGCCGTTCGGCGGCCGCGACACGAATACCAGCGGCAGGACGTCGCCGGCCTTCATGGGCGAAACCGAGGCGGCCCGATCCTGTCGTTCCAGGGCGTGCCAGGCCTGCAGCACGCAGAAGGCGCGCGTGTTGGTGGTCGGGTTGAAGGGTTGCGGGCAGGGATCCTCGATCGCGGCACCCTGATCCTCGAGCAGCGAGCCGGCCCGGTGGGTCATGCCGCCCGAGGCCCCGATGATGTTCTTCTTCACCGCGCGCGACTGCCGCACGTCGACCGAATCGAAGGCCATGAAGTCGTCGGCCAGCGCGCGGTAGTTGCGGGTGAGGGCCGCCGGCGCAAAGAACCCGAACGCCCCCGAGCGGAGGCGGAAGTCGTTGAAGCCGTCGGGACTGTGGCACCCCTCGAGATCGCAGCCGCGCTGGAGCAGCTTCGGCATCACGTTCTCCTCGAAGAACGTCTGGCCGGCGGTCTTGGGTCCCACCGTGGGCGGCGTCGCTTGCACCTCGGTCGCCCAGGCTTCCCATGAGACCCAGGTGGGATCCATGCGCGACGGGAAGAAGGTGCCGCCGGTGTGGCTGACGCCGCCCGCCGCGGTGCCGAGCGGGCGCAGGAGGATCTCGCTCTGCTGGACGTTGATCGGGGAGAGGGTGACGAACCCGGCGGCCTGCGCGTAGTTGAACTGCATCTGCTCGTCGGTGTCGCCGCAGGTGAGATAGAGGTCCGCCTGTGGCGAGCCGTGGCAGGTGCCGTACGCGCAGGACGACTTGAAGACCGGCGCGACGTTTGCCACGAAGTCCTGGTAGGCGGCCGTGGTGGTGTCGACGGGGATCCGCTGGCTCACCGGCGGCAGGGCGACGTTGCAGATACCGCTCCCCATGTTCGCCACCGCCTGCGGCGCGATGCCGTCGCGGTTGGCCCCGTTGTCGAGCCAGTTCTTGAGCTCGAAGTAGGCCTCGGTGTTGAGCGCGATCGGCTTGCCGCCCGTGTGCCGAATCTCGCTGACGTAAAAGCTCTGCTGATAGGGGATCTGAACGTTCGCCTCGGGGAGCGCCTTGAGCAGGATCAACGGATGGGGGTAGCTGCCGTAGGTCCGGAGGGCATCGCGGCGCTTCTGGACACCCTCGAAGGAGGAGAGATCCAGATTGCCGAGCGCCGTGTTGGTGGCGGGGTCGATCTTGTGGCAGGGCGAGGTGTTGCCCACGCAGAAGCTGTTGAAGATCGGCTGAACGTGCACGTCGTAGAAGTGCTGCTCGGCCGGCTCCTTGACGTGACAGCCCGCGGCCGTGACCGCCGCGGCGCCGGCCACGGCGAAACCCAGCCAGCCAAAGCGGGTGCTCAAGGCCCTACCCTTTGCGAAGGTGCGCATGAGGGAACGTCGATTGTATCAAAGACGGATCAACTTGTATTCATCGACTGTTGCTGGCAAACGAAGCGGCAGGTGCCGGTCATCCGACCCGGCCCTGCCGCTCGTCATCCGCTCTCCGTTCTGTCTGCTCTAGCTCTGCGTTACTGAGTGAGCTTCGTGAGCGCGGCCTTTGACAGCGACCGAACCAGGGGGCTCGGATCGCTGGCAGCTGCCGTCTGCAGCGCTCCACCGGCGACCGAGGAGGGGGCGCCGATCTCGCCCAGCGCCCAGGCCGCCTTCTTGCGCACATCGGCCGAAGGATCGCTGGCCAGCGCGCTGGTGAGCGCCGAGGCCGCCGCCGAATACTTGAACATCCCGAGGGTCGTCACGGCCTCGGCACGTACCCCCGCGTCGCCGTCTCCGACCAGCGCCACCGCGACGCTCCCATCCCGGTTGCCCCGGATGGTGCGCAGCGCGACCAACGAGGCCGAGCGCACCTGCGGCTCGCCATCGCTGAGCGCGGCCGTGAGGAACGGCGTCCCCGCCGGCCGTCCGATGGTCCCGAGCGCCTTCGCCATCTCGGCCCGCGCCGCGCCCGAGAAGGTCGGGTTCGACAGCGCCGCCCCGAGCGGGGCGATCGAGGAGACGGTGTGGAGCTCCCCCAGCACGTCGGCGGCGTTGAGCGCGGCCGTCGAGTCCGGCTGGGACAGACGGGTGATCATGGCCGTCTGGACCTGCCGACTCACCGCGCGCCGGGCCAGCCACCAGGCGGCGACCTGCCGGACGCGGACGTCCGGGTGGTCCACCAGTGGCGTCACCAGGTCGACGCAAGCCGCGCAGACCAAGAACTCGGCGCGCTCGAGCTCCGCCTTGATGGCGTCGACCGAGTTGGCGCTGATGGCCTGCTGGATTGCCTGTGGACTGCCACCTCTTCCGGCGTTGGCGACCTGCCCCGCCGCCAGGATGAGACCGAACGAGGTGACCACCGCGAGCCTCTTTGCGTTCATGTTGATTCGCATTGTCGTTGCTCCCGTTGCCATTTAGTTGGTGTACTCGTCCAGGTTCTCCCGGAAGAAGAACTGGGCACCCATGTCGATGTTCAGCCCCAAGAGGTAGTACTCATCCGGCGTCAGCTCGGTGCCGCCCACGTCCACCGGGTGCGCCATGACCCCCGGCACCAGGCGCACCGAGGTGTCCACCGCGGGGAAGCGCTGGGGTGGGTTGAGCAGCGTGATGAGCGAGCTGGTCTCCGCCGAGGCCGCCTGCACGTAGTTGGGCGGCGTCCCGGTGATGCTGACAACATCGTCACCCAGGATTTCCCCCAGGCCCATCAGCGACAGGTACGACGCGGTGAAGTTGCTGGTCATCCGCGAACCGACGGTGACGTCCACCTTCGTCCCGCGGAGGTCGAAGACGAAGGTCTGCATCGTGCCCGAGGTCATGTCGGTGACCGTGTAGCTCGGGTTGTACGACTTGCTGGCGTCGCCGTTGTGGCAGCTCGCGCACTTGGCGGTGAGGATGGGCTGGATGGCCAGATCCCAGGGCACGCCGCGGACGTTGCCGTAGGTGTAGTTGGTCGACACCCGCGACGCGCGCGGCACGTCCAGGTTGACGGCGCCGTGGAGCACGTTCTCCTGGACGCCCGGGGCGATAGACGAGGGGACCGTCCGGTTCTCGTGGCAGCCGCCGCAGAAGCGCTGCTCTCCCGCCCGGCCGCTGATCCAGATGTCCTCGTTGGCGACCGGCGTACCGGCCGCCGTGCCGTGCGAGCCGCTGACCGGCACGGCCAGCGCGAACTTGTCGATGAGCTGCATGTGGAAGGGGACGTTGGCCGGCACGGTGGCGGCGAACGAGTTGTCGGTCTGCAGCGGAACCTCGCCGTAGAGCGACTGCCCGTCGAACTCGGTGGTACCGAACATGTCGACGCCGCCCTCTTCGCCCGAGAACCCCTCGATGAGCCGCACCTTCACCACGCCCCCGGCGGGAACGGTGAAGAGCGACGAGTTGTAGACGTTCAGTGCCCCGACGGTCATGCCGGTACCATTGACCGGCGTCGCCAGGTTGGTCGGCTCGGGGCGCGCCCGGATCGGACGCGCCAGGATGTTCCAGTAGTTCATGTCGTTGTAGATCGGGAACCGCGTCCCCGAGCCGGAGTCGAGGACGTAGATGCCGAACTGCGCGGTGCTGTTCGCGCGAGCCAGCTCCTCCGATTCGACCGGCCCGTCGGACCACGAGGTCAGGAACTGGCCCGGCGCGCTGGCGCCCACCGGCTCGGCGTCGTAGTAGCGACCGATCCCCTGCGAGCTCGGCGTCCGATCGCCCGGAATGAGCGGGGTTAGATCTCGCGCGGTCGAATTGGCCTCGCTGCCGTTCAGATCGATGAGGAGGAGCTTGCCCGACTGCAGTGTCCGATCGCGCGAGGTTCCGATCGCGATGAGCTGGTAGTCGGCGATGGGGCCCGCCGCCGGGTCGTTGAAGGTCTTGGTCTGGACGTAACGCGCCTTGAGGTAGCTGTTGGTCGACGCGTTGCTTGCTGCCAGCTCGTCACCGAACGCCTCCTTCATGCCGGTCATGTCGGTGTTCACCATGCGCAGGTGGCCTTCGTTGACGCCGCCCATGTGCATCCACTCGGTGTAGAGCACGTGCCCGTCGGGCATGAGCGCCGGCGAGACACGGTGCGAGACGTTGCGCGGCCCCAGGGTCAGGCCCGAGCCATCGGCGTTGATGAGGCCGACCTGCGCGGTGGTGGCGCGCTCGTACTCGTCCCTGAACTGCATCGAGCTCGCGTCCTTGTCCGCCTCGACGTTGCGGTTGGTCATGAACATGACCTGACCACCCGGCACGAACACGGGATAGACGTAGTCGTTGCCGCCCTCGGTGAGCTGCTTGATGTTCGTCCCGTCGAGGTTCATCGAGAAGATCTGGTAGTTGCTGGCGCCCGCCAGGTGGGCCGAGAAGACCACCGCGGTGGCATCGAAGGAGATGTCGTAGGACATGATGTCCGAGCCGTCGAACATCGGATCGGAGGTGAGGACGGTGAGCGTCCCGTCCGCCGATGGCGGGGAGAGCGTCACCAGGCGAGCCCCCGGCACGAAGTTCGCGTAGTCGAAGACGTTGCCCTCGTCGTTGCGTGGCGTCCGTTGCAGGAACATGATCGACTTGACGTCCGCGGGTAACGCGCTGACGCTGGTCTTCGTGCTCGAGTTGCAACCCCCGGCGGCGCCCGCCAGCGCCAGCCCGAGAATGGCCGACTGAAGCGACCGCACCGTTTTTCCTGTGAGAATGTTTCTCATGCCGGCTCTCCTTGTTCGCTAGCTTACGCAATAAGGAGGCCAATGCTCCCAGCCGAAAAGCCTGCGGCGCGCCTGGCTTTACGGTCTTTTCGGGGCTTCAAAACCGTGTGCAGTTGCGCAACTGGAAAACCTCATAATATCAAGGCCTGATCCCGCGACCTTCCCCTATCTAGCGGAAACAATTGCTCAATATTTCGTGGTCCGGCGGTTGCGCAACGTGGGAACACGAACCGGCGTAGGAACACAAACCTGACGCGAAAACAGGGCGAAAACAGGGATCGATCGTCCGCAACATCGAACGAACCGCCCGCGCGCGCGGCGGGGTCCGCGAACGGCAAGCGCATCTCGTTCTGATATTCTGAGGCGGGATGTCTGCGGTCGCCCCGCTTGCCGGCCATTCTCACAGGATAGGCCGCTACGAGCCGATTCGGCGTCTGGCCGTCGGCGGCATGGCGGAGATCTACCTGGCGCGTCTGCCCGGGGTCGGCATCGAGGGTTTCGAGAAGCTGGTCGTGCTCAAGCGGATCCTGCCGCAGCACGCGCTCGATCCGGAGCTCCTGCGCATGTTCGTCGACGAGGCGCGGCTGTCGGCGACGCTCACCCACCCCCATATTACCGAGGTCCACGACGTCGGGACCGACGGCGACGCGCCGTTCTTTGCCATGGAATACGTGCACGGCGCCAACCTTCGCGAGCTGCTGCGAGCGCACGCGCGGGCGGCTGGGCGGCCAGCGGCCCCGCTGCAGCTAGCCCACGCGATCGGAATCGTCGCCGCCGCCGCCGCCGGGCTGCACTACGCGCACGAGCGCCTGGGCCCGCGTCATGAGCCGCTCGGGATCGTCCACCGGGACGTCTCGCCTTCCAACGTGCTGGTCTCCTACGACGGGGCGGTCAAGGTGTCGGACTTCGGCATCGCGAAGTGGGCCTACCAGCGCACGCGCACGCAGGAAGGAACCCTCAAGGGAAAGTTCGCGTACATGTCTCCGGAGCAATGTCGGGGGCGCACCGTGGATCGCCGCAGCGACGTCTTCGCGCTCGGCACCATCCTCTATGAGCTGACCACCGGCGCGCCGCCCTTCTCGGGCGACAGCGACCTCGAGATCCTGAACTGGATCGCGACCGGCGTCGCGGCGCCGCCCGCCTGGCCGGTTGAGGCGGGCGAATATCCGGCCGCGCTGGCGGCGATCGTGATGCGCGCGCTGGCCCCGGATCCGGCGGACCGTTTCCCCACCATGCAGGCTCTGCAGGTCGCGCTCGAGGCCTTCGCGCGCGAGGCGAGCTTGCCGGTCTCCACCGTCGCGCTGGGTGGGCTCATGCAGGAGCTGTTCGCCGACGAGCTGGCCGCCTGGCGCGCCGCCGAGCGCGAAGGGAAGTCGCTGGCCGAGCACCTGGCCGCACGACCCGTGCCGATCCGCTCCAGCGACAACGACGATGAACGCACGGCCACCGACGCGTTCGGACCGACGCGACGGCGCATCTCCGCCCGGCGGCGCTGGACGAGCGTTCTGGCCCTCACCGGATTCGCTTGTGTCTTCGCCTTCGCCGGCGGGTTGGCGGCCCGGATCTGGAAGACCTCCGCCGAACGCGCCGCCGCCAGGTCGGGGACGACGAGCGCCCGCCGAGAGCCGGCCCCGCTGGCGGCCCCGGCGCTGAAGGCGAAACCGGAGCTGGCCGTCCCGTCCCCGACGGCCGCTGCGACAGCTTCGCCGGCCACGACTCCGACCGCCCCCACGCCGCCCGCGACCCCGACGACGACCCCGACGACCCCGCCGGTCGCGTCGCGAAGCCGGCACCGGCGGCCGCGCGCCGTCGCCGCACCGGTCGCGACACCCCACCCGAGCGGAGAGTCGCGCCTCGGCGCCTGGGATCCCGATTCGCCCGTGCCACCCTAGACCTTCCCTCGACACGGCTTCCGCACGGGCATATCGTGGAGAGCCATCCTGCGCATCCAATGGAGCCTGGTCGCGCTGCTCGTCGTCGGCGCGCCGATCGTCGCCGAGGCCACCGAGCCGACCGGCGCCGCGATCCCCGACGCCGAGACCCCCGCCGAGATCGAAGGGCCGATGCGACCGGACGCGCGGGCGCTCTACGACCGGGCGCTCTCGCGTTTCGGCGGGCACGACTATGCGGCGGCGATCGCGGATCTCGAGGCGGGATACGCGCTCGAGCCGCGCCGAGATTTCCTGTTCGCCGAAGCCCAGGCGAAACGGCTGGGGGGCGACTGCAGCGGAGCGGTCGGTCTCTACCAGCGCTTCCTCATGACCAACCCGCCCGCCGTTCAAGTCAACGCGGCGCAGATCGCGCTCGGACGCTGCGCCCAGGAGCTGGCGAGCCGCCCCCAGGTGGTCGTCACGCTCCCGGCGCCGGCCCCGCCCCCGCCTGCGCCGCCCAAATGGTGGCGCGATCCCTGGGGACTCAGTCTCTCGGCCGCCGCGGTGGTGGGAATCGGCGTCGGCATCGGCTATCTGGCGGCTTCCTTTGCGGCGCGCGGCGATGCGAACGATGCCCACACCTACGCCGAGTACACCCGGCACTGGTCGGATGCGGGGAGCCGGCTGGACGTGGCGAGCGGCGCGCTGGCGATCGGGGGCGCGCTGGCGGCGACGGGCGTCGGTCGTTTCGTGATCGTGCGGCGGCACGCCGAGGCCGGCCGGTTGGCGCTGTGGGTGGGACCGGGAACGCTGGGGCTCGGAGGTGATTTTTGATTCGCCCGGCCGCGGACCGCCGCCCGGCCGTCGGCGCGATCGCCATCGTCGCGGCGATCGCTGGGGTCGCCCTCCCCGCCTGCCTGGGACCGGGCGATTTCCAGTGCCGCCAGGACCAGCAGTGCGGGCCGAACGGCGCCTGCGAGCTCGACGGCCGCTGCAGCCTGCTCGACAAGACCTGTCCTTCGCACCGGCGATTCGCGCACGCCGCAGGCGACGAGGCCGACCGCTGCGTCGGCCTCTCGTGCCAGGACAACCCCATCCTGACCTTGACCGCGGGCGGGTCGCACAGCTGCGTGCTCCGGCAGGACCAGGGCGTCACCTGCTGGGGACGCAACGACGACGGACAGCTCGGCGACGGGACGCTCACGCCCCGATCGCTCGGCGTGCGCGTGACCGATCTGTCCGACGCCATCGCCCTGGCGGCGGGCGAGCGGCACACCTGCGCCGCGCGCAAGGGGGGCGCGGTCGTCTGCTGGGGGGCGGACGACACCGGCCAGCTCGGCGACGGCGGCGGGCCCGACCGCCTCATCCCGGTGACGGTGCCGGGGGTTACCGGCGCGACCGCGGTCGCCGCAGGCTCCGGGTTTTCCTGCGCGGTGCTCGCAGACAAGACGGCCGTCTGCTGGGGAGACGACCGCAACGGCGAGATCGGCAGCGGCGCCACCGCGCCCGCGCCGCTCCTGCCGACGACGGTGCTCGGGCTCGGCGGCGTCGGTTCTCTCTCGGCCCACTGGCAGCACGCCTGCGCAATCGAGAGCGACGGCACGCTGGTCTGCTGGGGGAACAACGCGAGCGGCCAGATCGGCGACGGCACGCTGGCCGTCCGGCCGCGGCCGATCGCGGTGCCGGGCCTCACCAACGTGAAAACGGTGGCGACCGGGCTGTCGCACACCTGCGCGGTGACGGGAGCCGGACTTTACTGCTGGGGGAGCAACAGCCTCGGGCAGCTCGGGACCGGCGCCGACCCGACGGTGCCGGTCACGCAACCGACGGTGGTTCCCATCGTGACCGACGCGCTCTCGGTCGCGGCCGGCGCGCAGCACACCTGCGCGGTCCGGCCGAGCGGCGAGGTCCGCTGCTGGGGCCAGAACAGCGCCGGGCAGCTCGGCGAAGGCTCGATGAGCAGCCTCCCGACGCCGGAGCCGGTTCGCGGCCTCGACAACGGCAAGCTGGTGGCCGCCGGCGCGACGTTCTCCTGTGCCGAGACCAGCGATGGCGCCGTCTTCTGCTGGGGCGACAGCCACTACGGTCAGCTCGGCATGGGCGACGACGTCATCGCGCCACGCCCCGTCACGGTGCCGCTGAGCGCCAGCGGGGTGACCGCCGGGGGCGGGCAGACCTGCGCGGTCAGCCGCGCCTCGCCGAGCGTCGCCGCGGCATTCGTCTGCTGGGGATCCGACCAGGCGGGGCAGCTCGGTGACAACAGCAACGACGATCGTGCGGCGCCGGCGCCGATCAAGATGCCCCTCGTCCCGGGCGTGATCGCCGCGGGTGGATTGCACACCTGCGCGATCGATTCGTCGACGGGCCTGTGGTGCTGGGGGCGTGGCCAGAGCGGGCAGATCGGACCGGGCCATCTCCTCGACACGGCGTTCCCGGTGGAGGTTGCGCTGCCGAGCGGGGCTGGCGACGCGTCGGCGGTGACCACCGGCGACACGCACACCTGCGTGCTGGTCGCGCCCGGGGATGGGCTGGGCGACGAGATCCTCTGCTTCGGCGACAACACCTACGGCCAGCTGGGCGACGGCACCACGCTGTCGCGCCCGACGCCCGCGCTGGTGACGCTCGGCAGCGGCGCGACGGCGGTGCGGGCATCGTCCGTCACCGCCGGCGGTGGCCACACTTGCGCCGTCGACGTCGCCGGACAGGTCTGGTGCTGGGGACGCGGCGACCATGGCGAGATCGGCGACGGCACCTCGACCGACCAACCGCTGCCGACACGGATCGGGCTCCCCGGCGGCGTCGCGGCCGCCTCGCTCTCCGCCGGCGGCAAGCACACGTGCGCCATCGACCCGGCCGGCGACGTCTTCTGCTGGGGCGCCAACGACCGCGGGCAGCTCGGAATGGGCGCCACCAGCGAGAAGGTCGACTTGCCCTCGCTGGAGGCGAAGGTCTCGCCGGCTCTGCTGGTGGCGGCCGGCGGCGCGCACACCTGCGTCGAGCTCGCCGACCGGCGCGTCGATTGCTGGGGTGCCAACGAGAGCGGGCAGCTGGGCGACGGAACAACCACCGATCGGGCGCTGCCGGTCGAGGTTGCGGGCGCCAGCGGCGCCGTCACGGCCGGCGCCGCGCACAGCTGCGCCGCCGGCAGCGACGGAACCGTGACCTGCTGGGGCGCCGACACCAGCGGCCAGCTCGGCGACGGCGTCACGCTCACCTTGAGCTTGCCCCAGCTCGCGCGCCTCGCCTGCCAATAGCGACCAAGCAAGCCATGGTATCGCGTGGGTGTTAAGGTCTAGCTATGCCCGATCGCGCCGAACAGACGCTGACGGCGGTCCAGTCGCCGCTTGCGCCCGGCGAGCAGAAGGACCGCGCGGTGCTTCTGGTGGTCGGCAGCGCGGACAGCCCAGGGCTCCCGGCGCGCACGCGGCTGCAGATCATCGGGGACGAGCTCTACGTCGGCCGCCGCGCCGACGGCCTGCCGGTTGCCGCCAACATCGCGGTCCTCGACGACGGGCTGGTCTCCGGGCGACACGCCCGCATCGGACGCGGCCTCGGCGGCTACGACGTCGAGGACCTCGGCAGCAAGAACGGCACCTGGGTCGACAACCTGCGCACCGAGGGGAAGGTTCGCCTGCGGGACGGGGCGCTGGTCTTCTTCGGCAACCACATCGCCGTCTTCCGGATGGTGTCGCACATCGAGCTCGAAGCCATCAAGGCCGAGCTGGTGGCGCCGCTCGGACCGGTCGCGACGGCGTCGCCGACGCTGGCGGTGGCCTGCGATCGGCTGCGGCGACTGGCGGCCTCGGAGGGCGAGCTCCTGATCGTCGGCGAGACCGGCGTCGGCAAGGAGGTCTACGCGCGCGCGGTGCACGCCGCCAGCGGTCGCAAGGGTCACTTCATGGCCATCAACTGCGCGGCGATTCCGCGCGACCTGGTCGAAAGCGAGCTGTTCGGCTATCGGCAGGGGGCGCACTCGACCGCGCACCAGGCCAAGGCCGGCCTCATCGAGGAGGCCGAGGGGGGAACGCTGTTCCTCGACGAGATCGGCGAGATGACGCCCGAGGCGCAGATCAAGATCCTGCGCTTCCTCCAGGATCGCGAGCTGACGCCCCTCGGGTCGACGCGGCCGCGGCGCATGGACGTGCGGATCGTCGCCGCCACCAACCGGACCGCCGCCGGGGGGGGCAAGGGGCCCGGCGGGCTGCGCGACGACATCGTGGCGCGTCTGGGCGCGGCGCCGATCTACCTTCCGCCGCTGCGCAACCGGATCGAAGACCTGGGCGCGCTGGCGGCGCATTTTCTGGGCACCACCTCCGTCCCGGGCGGGCACTTCGATCAGCCTGCCTTCCGGGCGCTGGCGCTGCACACCTGGCCGCTCAACGTGCGCGAGCTGGAGAAGATCGTGTCGACGGCGGCCGTGCTCACCGGCGGCACCAAGCCGATCGCGATCCGCGATCTCCCCGAGCCGATCGCGCGCACCATCGCCGTGCCGGCGGCGCCGGGCGCCCGGCGATCGGTCGGGCCCTCGCCGACGCCTGCGCAGCTCGAGGAGCTGCTGCGTCGCTATGAAGGAAACGTCGCCGACGTCTCGCGCGAGCTCGGCAAGCACCGCGCCGCCGTCTGGCGCTGGATCAAGAAGTTCGGCCTCGGCCCGCAGAAGTTCCGGCGCAACGAATAGCGGGAGCTATCCGCTGGCCTTGGCGAAGGTCCCCATGAAGTCGGAGAGGGCCTTGGCGCCCGCGACGGGCATGGCGTTGTAGATCGAGGCGCGGATGCCACCGACGGTGCGGTAACCCTTGAGCGCCACCATGCCGTTCTTGGCGGCGTCCTTGACGAACTTGTCGGTCAGCTCCTCGCTCGGCAGCAGGAACGTCACGTTCATGTGGCTGCGGGCGCTCTTGTCGGCGACGGTCCCTTTGTAGAAGCCGCCCGAGCCATCGATGGCCTCATAGACCAACGTGGCCTTCTCGGCGTTGCGCTTCTCGATGGCGGTCAGGCCGCCCTGCGCCTCCAGCCAGCGAAAGGTCTCGAGCAGGAAGTAGATCCCGAACGTCGGCGGCGTGTTGAGGCAGCTCTTGGCCTCGGCCAGCGCCTGAAAGCTGAAGATCTTGGGGACGCTCTTGGCGATGCGCGGGTAGAGATCCTTGCGGACGATCGCGACCACGACGCCGGCCGGGCCCAGGTTCTTCTGCGCGCCCGCGTAGACCAGCGCCGAGCGCGAGATCGGGTGCGGGCGGGACATCATCTCGGAGCTGGCGTCGACCACCAGGTTCGGGTGCTCGGGCCACTCGGCGAGACGGTGGCCGTGCACGGTCTCGTTCGAGCAGACGTGCAGGTAGGCGGCGCCCGGATCGGCCTTCCAGCCGACCGGTGGGCGATCGAACTTGGTCTCCTCGCTTGTTGCGATGACGCGAATCTTCTCGCCGTAGGCGGCCTGCGCGGCGGAGGCGGCCTTCTTCGACCATTCGCCGCTCACCACGTAATCGGCGGTGCCGTTCAAGAAGTTCATGGGGATGGTGTTGAAGAGCTGCGTGGCGCCGCCCTGCAGGAACAGCACGTCGTGCGTGTCCGGGATCGACAGCAGCTTGCGGCAGCGATCGATCGCCTCGTCGAGGACGCCGTCGAACTCCTTGCCCCGGTGGCTGCACTCGGCGATGCCGAAGCCCTTCCCCTGAAAGTCGATCAGGGCCTTGGCGGACGCTTCCAAAACCTCGGTCGGCAGCATGGCCGGCCCTGCGCTGAAGTTGAACACGCGGTTGCTCATGCGAACTTGCTACCGCGACTCGCCCCGGAGTTCAACCGCCGTCGCCACCCGAGCGCGACCGCCTCCGGCGCCGGCGGAAGATCTAGCCCTCACCGCAGCTTGCCGGCCAGGTCGGCGTGGGGCGCGGCGATGATCTCGGTGGCGTGGAGCAAGGCCCCATCGAGGATGGCGACCGCCGCCTCGACCGCCGCTTCGACGTCGGCCAGGGGACCGCTCATCGTGAAGAAGGCCTTTCCCCCGATGCCGCGCGCCAGCTGCAGCTCGACCAGGCGCACGGCGGCCGCCTTGGTGGCGGCGTCCGCGCCCAGCAGCGTCGCGGCCACGGTGGTGGTCTCGACGACGCCCAGCGACTCGATCTCGGCCGTCGCGTTGGTCTCGCCGGCCAGCGCCTCCCAGAGGGCGGCGTGCGGCTGCGCCAGGAACAGCCGATCGACGATCCGATCGCCGCCGACCTCGACCCCCGCGCGGAACGCCTCCTCGACCGCCGCCACCTCCCCTTCGATGAGGACCAGGAACTTGCCGGGGCTCACCCAGTCGGCGCGCAGCAGGGCCACCGGCGCGCGCTTGAGCATCGCGTCGGCCACCCGGTGGCCCCGCGCGATGGAGGACAGCTCGACCAGCGCCAGCGCGTCCGACATCAGACGAACCGAAAATATTCTTTGAGCGTGCAGCGACGCTCGCGGGTGAAGTTGCGAACGGTCGTGAGGCCCTCGCCCGTCGGCGACGCGATCGTGAACGAGGTGTAACCCTCGCCCCCGAGGCCGAGGCCGGCCAGGTTGGAGCCGTTCTTCACGAAGATCGAGGTGTTGATCGTGCGCGCCATCGCGTGCAGGTGGGTGATGTTGCGCGAGTACATCACCGCCGTGTGGCAGAACCCGTGCTCTACCCGCTTGGCCATCGCGATCGCCTCGGCCGCGTCGGGCGCGCGCACCAGCGGCAGCACCGGCATCAACATCTCGAGCTGCACGAAAGGATGCTGCTCGTCGACCTCCGCCACCAGCAGGCGCAGCTCGTCGCCCGCTTGCACGCCGATCTGCCGGGCGATGACCCCCGCGTTCTTGCCGATGAAGTCCTTGTTGGGGTGGACGCCGCCCGACCCGCGGTCGAGAACGATCTTCTCCAGCGCCTTGAGCTGCGGGCCGTTGATGAGGTGGCAGCCGGCATGCGCGAGCTGCTCCTTGAGCGCGTCCGCGATCGACGCGACGGCGACGATCTCCTTCTCCGCCGTGCAGATGATGTTGTTGTCGACCGACGCGCCCAGGACGATGTTGGCCGCCGCCAGATCGAGATCGGCCGTCTCGTCGACCACCGCCGGCGGGTTGCCGGGACCGGCCGCGATCACCTTCTTGCCGCTCCCCATCGCCGCCTTCACCACGCCGGGCCCGCCCGTGACCACCACCAGCCGCACGCCCGGGTGGCGCATGAGCGCCTCGGCGCTCTCGATGGTCGGCCGCTCGACGCAGGTGAGCAGCATCTCCGGGCCGCCCGCCCCGGCGATCGCCTCGTTGAGTAGATGCACCAGATACGCCGAGGTGCGCGCCGCGTACGGATGCGCGTTGAACACCACCGCGTTGCCGCCCGCGACCATCCCGATGCCGTTGTTGATGACCGTCTCGGTCGGGTTGGTGGTGGGCGTGATCGATCCGATGACGCCGTAGCTGGCGCGCTCGACGACGGTCAGCCCGTCGTCGCCCGAGAAGGCGATGGGCGCCAGCATCTCGGTCCCCGGCGTCTTGTCGATGCAGAGCCGGTTCTTGGTCACCTTGTCGTCGACGCGGCCATAGCCGGTCTCGAGGACCGCGAAGCGCGCCAGCTCCGCGAGGTGCGCGTGCGCCGTCGCCCGCATCGCCGCGACCCAGCTCTTGCGCGCTTCCAGCGGCGCCGCCTCGTTGGCCTCGTGCGCGGCGCGGGCCGCGCGCACGGCGCTCTCGACGTCGGGGAAGACGCCACGGCGACCGCGCGGCACGTCGGCGTCGCGGTGACGGGGCGGCGCCGGCGGCGGCGTGAACCCGGGCGGTGGGCTCCGCACCGCCTCGAGCGGCGTCTCCGGCTGCGCGCCCACACGCGCCAGCACCCGATCGACGATCTCCTGGATGCGCGCCTCGTCCACGTCCACCTTGCGCTAGACGTTAACCCGAATTTCGATCAGGGTCAGGTGATGGAATCGGAGGCGCTCGACGCTCTGCTCGCGCACGCGCGCGCGCTGGTCGGCGTCGAGCTCTCCGAGCTGGCCGACGCGCTCGGCCTGCCGGTGCCGGTCGGACAGGTGCGCACCAAGGGCTGGTCGGGTCAGGTCCTCGAGCACGAGCTGGGCGTCGCCGCGGGCGGCGCGCGCGGCCCCGACTTCGCGGCGCTGGGCGTGGAGCTCAAGACGGTTCCCGTGCGGCAGAGCCTGGAACCGCTGGAATCGACCGCCGTCTGTCAGATCGATCCCGTCGCCATCGCCGGCGAATCCTGGGACTCGAGCTACGTCCGCCAGAAGCTGGCGCGGGTCCTGTTCGTGGCGCTGGCGGTGCCGGCCGACGCGCGCTCGGTCGGCGAGCGCCGCGTGGCCGCCGTGTCCCTCTGGTCCCCCGACCCCGGCGAGGACCGCGCGCTGCGCGACGACTTCGACCTCTTCGTGCGGGAGTACTACCGCCGCGGCCGGGCCGCGGAGATCACAGGCCACCTGGGCGTCGTCCTCCAGGTGCGGCCCAAGGGACGCGACGCGGCCGACCTGCGGGACGCCTACGACCCCGCCGGGCGCCCCACCCGCGTCGGCAAGCACGGCTTCTACCTGCGTCCCGGATTCGTCGCGAGCATCCTGCAACGGGGCCTGACCAGACCGCCGCCTACTCCTTGGCGACGACCGCCGTGACCAGCAGCGTGTCCGGCTCGGGCGGCGCGCCGACCGAGCGCGGGCGGTCGGAGAAGAGCGCCGTCAAGACCAGCTTGCCGCCGCCGGGGCCAACCGCCAGCGCCACGGGGAGCGTGTCGCCGGGCGCCACCCGCGGCGTCATCGGGGCATCGGTCGGGAAGATCGTCCTGGCCGGCGCCGCGCCGTCGCGCAGACGGAGCTCCAGGTAGCTGGTCTGCTCGCCGCGCACCTTGAACTCGAGCCCGTCCCCCGCGCGGAGCACGGTCTGGGGCTCGACCGACCGGACCTCGTCGCCGCGCCGGTAGCGGATCAGGAGCCCCGCCGACTTGGCGAGCGAGCCGCCGCGCTTGCCCGCGTACGGGTTGGTGGTCGGATCGGGCACCGACGGGCGCGCGACCAGAAAGGCGAGCCCGGTCAGGAACGCCAGGGCGCCCGCCAGGATCAGCGGGCGCCGGAACGAGCGCCGCGGCGGAGGCGGCTTTGGGCCCGCGCTCACCCCTGCGTGTTGCCGGTGCGGCCGAGCGGCAGGACCAGATCGACGTTGACGTGCGGGCGCGGGATGATGTGGACGGCGACCATCTCGCCCACCCGTTCCGCCGCGCGCTGCCCGGCCTCTGTCGCCGCTTTGACCGCCGCGACGTCGCCGCGCACGATCGCGGTGACGAACCCGCCGCCGATCTTCTCGAAGCCGACGAGCTCCACCTTCGCCGCTTTGACCATGGCGTCTGCCGCCTCGACCATCGCCACGAAGCCTTTGGTTTCGATCATTCCGAGCGCGTCTGCCATGACCTCGCCTCTCTTGTACTTTTTGGGGTTATCGATCGACGAACTTTTCGCTGACTTTGCCCGACAGCCCTTCGATCGCGGCGATCGCCGCCTGGGCCGCCGCATCTATCTCCGCCTCCGGCCCCGAGAGCCACAGGCGACCGAAGGCACCATACGGCTGGACCTGGACCAGGGATACCTGCGCGGTCTTCTCGGCCTCGTTCGCGGCGAACGCGACGTAACCCGCCGGCTCGGTCTCCAGGATGAACAGCGACTGCCCGGGCAGGATCATCATCCCCTGCGAGCTGCGGTTGATGAGCTGCGTCTGGTACGGCTCGACGGCGCGGATGATCTGATTGGTCATCACCGTCGGCTTGATGCGATCTTCCTCGCGCACCTCGAGGTGTCGCAGGATCGCGGCGCCCGCGTCGCGCACGTCCCCCTGATCGTCGGCGTGGACCTCCAGCAGGCCATAGGCCCGCTCGACGATCTGGATCGCCGGCACCACCCGGGTCGCCTTGAGCGCGATATCGGTGACCCGGTTGATGGCGATCCCGGGCGCGATCTCGACGAACAGCGACGCCTGCCCCGGCACCGGCAAAAAACCACGGGCAGTCTTCCCCATGAAGCTCGCCAGCTGCGGCTGCAGAGCATCCAGGAACGTGTAGCAGCGGAGTGTCGTGCCGGCCAACGCGCTCACGTTACAGTCTGACCGTCACGCCTTCAAGCGCCGGATCGGCCGATCACGCCCATCTGCTGCCCGGCGCTGCCATCGCGCCGAAAAGAGAAGAAACGCGCGCGGTCGCAGTGGGTGCATTCGGGTCCGGCGTCGATCGCTTCGGGCGACACCCCGGCGCGTTCGAGGACAATACGATTGGCCGCCTTGAGGTCGACGTTCGATTTGCCGGCCGCCCCGCGCGGCGACGGCAGGACCACGCCGCTGCCGCGCGCGTCCGGCAGCAGCGCGACGAACGCCGCGACCACCTCCTCGCCCACCTCGAAGCAGCAGGGCCCGATCGCCGGGCCGAGCGCGATCCGCAGATCGCCGGGGCGGGCGCCGAACTCGGTCGCCAGGGCGCGCACCGCCGCCGGCAGCACGCCGGCCACCGTCCCGCGCCAGCCCGCGTGCACCGCGGCGAAGGCGCCGGTGCGCGGGTCGGCGATCAGCGCCGGGATACAATCCGCCACGAAAACACCGAGCGACACCCCGACCGCGTCGGAGACGAGCCCGTCGGCCTCGACGCGCGCGATCGCCTCGGCGCCTTCCCCGGCGCGTACGCGGACGATCGCGGGGCCGTGAACTTGCCGCGCGACGTAGCACCGACCGGGCACCGCGCCCGCCAGCCGGCGCCGGTTCTCGGCGACGCGCGCCGGATCGTCGCCCCACTTGCCCCCCAGGTTGAGCGTATCGAAGGGTGGCACGCTCACCCCCCCGGCCCGCGTCGTGAACCCGTGAACGAAATCGGCTTCGAAGAGCGGCGATACCAGCAGCGGCAGCTCCCACCCATTCGACGCGGGCTCGACTGCCGGGTCGCGAAAATGAATCGTGCGCACCGGGCGATCCTACAGCGCCTACAGCGCCCGCAGCGCCGCGAGGGCGACTTGCAGGTCGGGCGGCAGCTCCGACGAGAACGTCATCCGCGCGCCGGTCGCAGGATGGACGAACCCCAGGAGGCGCGCGTGCAGCGCCTGCCGCCCCAGCGCCTCCCCGATCGCGCGCAGCCCGCGGTCGCGCGGCGGATTCCCATACGTCCGATCGCCCAGCAGCGAGCACCCGAGCGCCGCCATGTGCACCCGCACCTGGTGCGTCCGCCCGGTCTCGAGCCGAGCTTCGATCCGCGCCGCCCCCGCGAACCGCTCGACCACCCGCCAGTTGGTGACCGCGCGCTTGCCGGTGCGAACGCGGCTGGAGAACTTCTTGCGCTCCCGCGGATCGCGCCCGTAGAGGGTATCGATGCGACCGTCGGCGCCCGGCGGCTTGCCGATCACGAGCGCGTCGTAGACCCGATCCACCGTGTGCGCCTTGAAGGCCGCCGCCAGCGTGTTCATCGTCGCGTCGTCCTTGGCCACCACCAAGAGGCCCGACGTGTCCTTGTCGATCCGGTGCACGATCCCCGGCCGCAGCTCGCCCCCGATGCCCCGCAGATCACGGCAATGCGCGAGGAGCGCGTTGACCAGCGTCCCCGCCTCGTGCCCGGGCGCCGGGTGAACCACCAGCCCCGCTGGCTTGTCGATCACCACCAGCCACTCATCCTCGTGGACGACGGTGAGCGGCAACGCCTCGGCCACGATCTCGGTCGCCACCACCGGCGGCGGCTCCCAGGTGATGACATCCCCGGCGCGCAGCTTGCGCGAGGGCGCCCCCGCCTCGCCGTTCACCGTCACCGCCGCCTGCCCGATCTGCCGCGCCAGCTGCGACCGCGACACGGTGCCGATCTGCTGCGCGAGAAAGAGATCCAGCCGCTGCCCGACCGCCGCCTGCGCGACGACGAACCGGCGCGGAGCCGTCACCTCACCAGATCTTCGAGCGAACGCTGCCCCGCGGCTTGAGCAGCATGTCGACCAGCGCGCGGTCGTAGATTCCCTGGCCGAAGATCTCGGGCGTGACGCGGGTCTTGTAGAGCGCGCGCCCCTCTTCGATCTCGTCGCGCATGACCTCGAAGAGGGTGTCCCGCTCGACCCCATCGATGATCTTCTTCTCGTGATACATCGAGAGATCGGAGGCAATGGCCCGCGCGAGCTGTCGCGCGCGGTCGGGCTTGTCGATGAGCGCCATTCCGCGATTGTAACGTAGCCGGGCGGTTGTCTAAAGAGCTTCGCGTCCGCCGAGGGCTTCGACCGGCAGCCGGGTCGACGTCACGTGCACGCCCACCTGACCGCGATCGGTCACGTAAACCACCTCGCCCTGGACCCGCAGCGGGGTCTCGCCGCGCTGGCGGGGCAGCTCCAGATCGACCATCTGCCCGGGCAATTCGTCGGCGAGCGGGCTTTCGATCAGCAGGCCGTCGCCCGACATGTTGGTCACCCGCCGCAGGGTGCGGGCGCCCTTGGCCAGCTCGATTGCGTAAAAGTTCGCCGGCACCCGCCCGAGCCCCCGCTTTTCCTCTAGGTCCCGCCTCCAAATGCGTTTCGTTCTCATTGTTTGGAAGTAAACCTACATCCTCCTACCTCCCCGGTCAAGTCCCCACATGCCGCGGCGCGCCGATGCCGGCGATTTATAATTTTACCGTTAAGTTTCATTTAGTTGTCGGCATGGCGGTAATCGCGGCGCAGGGCGAGCCGTTTTCTCCGCTCACCCGCCTCTGTGGGGGAGGATGGCACCGATGCCCGAAACGACCCGCCCCCACCTGGCGTTAGTCTCGCCAGAAGCTAGCGGGCCGGCGGGGGACGCGCCCACCGATGCCATCTCCTTTGATGAGGCCTACGCCCGCCATTCGGGCT
>JADGRB010000278.1 GCA_017881315.1 Pseudomonadota bacterium | reverse complement strand
GGTCAACGGCGGCTTCGGGGCGGCCGTCTACTTCTTGCTGGCGGACGGGGCGGTGGCCGACGCGAGCTTGCTCGGTCTGGGGCTGGGGCTCCGCTACTACTTCGGCAACATCCACAACGGCGCCGCGGCCTGGCGGGCCTCCGCGGAGCGCAAACGCGGCAAGGCGTCGGAGCGGCTGATCCGGTTGCTCGGACCGGCGCCCTGAGCGGCGTAGAATTCGCCCGTGCGATCGGCGCCCGTCGATCTATATGCGCTGCTAGGCGTCTCCCGCTCCGCGACGGCGGCGGAGCTGCGGCGCGCGTACCGGCAGCTGGCGCTCCGGCATCATCCCGATCGGGCCGGGCCGGACGGCGCGCCGCTGTTCGCTCAGATCGCGGAGGCCTACCGGATGCTTTCCAATCTGACCGCCCGGGCCGCTTACGACGCCCACCTCTTCCAGCGAGAGACGCTCCACGGACGGCAAACGACCGCGGCCCAGGCCGATGGCGGCAGCTGGTCGGTCTCCCAGACGGGGTGGGCGGCCACCTGGCAGGGGAGGCTCGTCGATCTCTTGCCGCGCCTGACGGGGACGCTCGAAGAGCTGGCCGCCGCCGGCGTGGCCCGCGTCGATCCGGCGGGAACGCTGGAGCTAGATCTGTCGGCGGCCGAGTCGGTCTCGGGCGGCACGGCGATCGTCACCCTGCCGCTGCGCGTGCCGTGTCCGACCTGTGGCGGCCTCGCCAGCCCGCGCGGCGTCTGGTGTCGCCGCTGCGAATACGAAGGTCAGGTGACGGAGGCGGTCCCGGTTCGCATCCCGATCCCGCCCGCCGCGCGCGAGGGGCATACGTTCAGCGTGGCTGCCGGACGCCCCGGCGCCCCAGCGCAGCGGGTGCGGATTCGTATTCCGGGCTGAACGTCCTATAGACTTCGCCCACCCGGAATGCGCGTTCTGTTGCTCACCGCTCCGATGGTCCAGCTCAACACGCCGTACCCGGCGACCGCCTATTTGACGGGATTTTTGCGCCAGCACGCCGCCGGGTTGGGGGTGGAGGTCGCGCAGGCGGATCCGGCGCTGGAGCTTTTTCTGGGTCTCTTCTGTCGGAAGGGCCTCACCCGCGTTCGCGATGCGCTGCCCCGGCGGGAGGGCGCGCGTTCCAAACGTGCGCGCTCGGCGGCCCCGGTCGCGCGTTCGGTGGCCTCGTTCCTCGCGGAGGCGCCGCGCTACCTCGAAACCATCGACGCGGTCATCGGTTTCCTGCAGGGTCGCGCTCCCGATCTGGCGCAGCGGATCGCGGGGCGCGGGTTTCTGCCCGAGGGTCCGCGCTTCGACCCGCTGGTGGACGCGTTGCGGGGCGACGGCGAGTCCATGCATCCGATGGCTGCCGCGTTCGGTGCGCTGGACATCGCCGATCGGGCCAAGCACCTGGCCAGCCTCTACGTGGACGACATCGCCGACGCCATCCGCGACGGGATCGATCCCCGCTTCGAGCTGTCACGCTACGCCGAGAAGCTGGGCACCAGCGCGGCCAGCTTCGATTCGCTGCAGGCGGCCCTGGAGGCGCCGTCCACGCTGGTCGACGAGATCCTGGACGGCATCAGCGCGGCCTTGCTCGCGCGCCACCGACCGGACCTGGTGGGCGTGACGGCGCCCTTTCCCGGTAACGTCTATGGCGCGTTCCGGATCGCCCGCGCCATCAAGGCGCTGGCGCCCAAGGTCCGCCTGGTCCTCGGGGGCGGCTACGTCAACACCGAGCTGCGGGAGCTGCGCGAGCCGCGCGTGTTCGACTACTTCGACTACCTGACGCTCGACGACGGCGAGCGGCCGCTGCTGAGCCTGATCGCGCATCTGCGCTCGGCCGGCGAGCCGACGCGGCCGCCGACGCCCCTTTTCCGGACCTTCGTCCGGGAAGGCGGCGCGATCGTGTTCAAGACCGATGCCGCGCAGCACGATATCCCGCACAAGGACACCGGCACGCCGACCTACGACGGGTTGCCGCTGGATCGTTACGTCTCGCTGTTCGAGATGTTGAACCCGATGCACCGGCTTTGGTCGGACGGCCGCTGGAACAAGCTGACGCTGGCGCATGGCTGCTACTGGAAGAAGTGCAGCTTTTGCGACGTCTCGCTCGACTACATCGGGCGCTACGAGGTCGCCTCCGCCGACCTGCTGGTCGATCGCATCGTCGCGCTCGTCGAGGAGACCGGGCAGACGGGATTTCATTTCGTCGACGAGGCCGCGCCGCCCGCCACGCTGCGGGCGCTGGCGGAGCGGTTGATCGCGCGCCGGGTGGCGATCTCCTGGTGGGGCAACATCCGGTTCGAGAAGGCCTTCACGCCGGCCCTGGCCGCGCTGCTGGCCCGGTCGGGCTGCATCGCCGTGACCGGCGGGCTGGAGGTGGCGTCCAATCGGCTGCTCGAGCTGATGCAGAAGGGCGTCACCGTCGAGCAGGTCGCCCGCGTCGCCCGCGCGTTCACCGACGCCGGGGTCATGGTACACGCCTATCTGATGTACGGTTTTCCCACCGAGACCGAGCAGGAAACGATCGACGCGCTGGAGCGGGTCCGGCAGCTGTTCGCGCAGGGGTGCATCCAGTCGGCGTTCTGGCACCGGTTCGCCGCCACCGCCCACAGCCCGATCGGCCTTCACCCCAAACGGTTCGGCATCCGCCTCTTGCCGGAGCCGACCCGCTTCGCGCGCAACGAGATCCCCTTCGAGGATCCCACCGGAACCGATCACGATTTCCTGGGACGCGGCCTGCGCAAGGCGCTCTACAACTACATGCATGGCGTCGGGCTCGACATCGATCTGCGGTCGTGGTTTTCCGAGCCCTCGGAGTCCTCGCGGCATTCGAGCGACCGGCGGCCGCGTTCCCGCGCCGGCCGCCGCGCCGCCCCCGCCAGGCGACGGGTGCCCGCCCCCAAGGTGCCACGCGATCTGATCTCGAACGCCTTGCGCGAGGCTTGAAAGCGACGTGCCCGTAAAACCCTGGTTTCCGACCCTCATCTACGAGTCCCCCTTGCAGGCGCGGGGCAACCGGGCCTTCGCGCGCTCGCTGCTGGAGGACTGCCACAAGGTCCGGGCGCACGATCGTGCGGGGCAGCGCTGGTGCCGGGAAAACTATCCCGCCGGGTACACCTCGTACGGGACGCTCTGCAACCTCCACCAGACCTTTTCCACGTTCATGGAGCTGGAAAAGAAGATCCGCGCGCACGTGCAGCGCTTCGCGCGGCGGCTCGACATGAATCTGCAGGGGGCGCGGCTGCAGATGACCGATTGCTGGGTGAACGTCATGTCTCGCCACGCGGTTCACCCGCTGCATCTGCATCCGCTCGCGGTGGTGAGCGGCACCTACTACGTCGCGACGCCGCCCGGGTGCTCGCGCATCCGCTTCGAAGATCCGCGCCTCGACAAGTTCATGGGCGCGCCGCCCAAGCGGAGCGAGTGCCGTCCCGAGAACCGCCAGCAGGTCTTCCGCGAGGTCGAGGTGGGCAAGCTGATCTTGTTCGAGAGCTGGCTGCGGCACGAGGTGGCTTCCAACCCCAGCGCCGGCGAGCGGGTCAGCGTCAGTTTCAACTACAACTGGATCTGAGGCCGCTCCGTCACATCTCCATGTTGTCCATGCGGCGCAGGCTGCCGTCGAGCATCCACATCCCGAAGAGGTGCAGGCCGACGTCCAGCGTGATCGCATGCGAGGCCGGATAGTCGGGCGGGGCACCGCCGACCAGCGCCGACGGGATCTGGACGTAGGTCGCCTCGCCGTAGAGGCCGATCTGCAGACCGGCGCGGCGCGACGAGGTGACGACGTGCTCGGCGCCCAGCGTCTCGAAAAGCCACGGTGAGCTGACGCCGCCGCCGCGCGAGGCCGGCTCCTCGCGCTGGTTGATCTCGCTGCGCGCCCAGAAAATATTCCGCAGCGACGGATCGCGGGCGGCCAGCTCGACGAGCGCGCCGTTGGCGTTGGCGCCCAGCGCGGGCACGTCGATGGCCCAGTCGAGGAGACCGTCCAGGCGCCAGTCGCGCCAGCGGTGCCAGCCGTAGAGGCTGGCGCTGGCTTGCCAGGCATCCGGCTCGCCGTCTCCCTGATCGCGCAGGCGCTCGCCCGAGACCTGCCCTTCGAGCACCTCGCCGAAGATGTGGCGGAGACGGCCGGCCAAGGATTCGGGCGCGCCCGGGTGTGGGACCCAGCGGCTGTCGGCGGGGGTGAGCTCGCGGTCGCCGAACACCGACGCTTCAATCCAGGTGGCGCCGGCGCGGAACGCGGCGCCCAGCACCGGGAACGTCTCGTGGGGATTTTCACCCTTGTGGTGCTTGCGCGGCACGCTCGGCCCCGGGCTGCTCGCGCGGTGCATGAAGATGGGCGGTCCGATGGTGGCGCTCCCCTGGCCGGCGAACACCGACAGATCGAACGCGCCTTCCTGCCCCATGCGCGCGGCGCCGCCCGCGGTCCCCGCCAGCGGATGAAAGGCGACCATCAGCTGATGCAGGAACTGGTGCGAGTGCTGGGCGTCCCACAGGCCCTCGCCCGACTGCCCGAGCTCCGGGTAGCCGGCGCTTCCGACGGTGGCCGGTTCGAAGTTGAGCATCACCAGACCTTCGATCCACCCGTGCGCTTCGCGGCCGTATCCCATCACCCAGTCGTCGGTGACCAGCGGTTGCGTGCGCCCGGCGTCGAAGGTGCGCCCGGTGCCGGGGTTGTCGATGGTGTAGCCAGAGAGGCCCGGATCTTGAAGGTGCGCGAACCCGTTCACCATCAGATGGAAACCGCCCGCCATGCCGGGCGTCCCCGGGATCAGGGTTTGCCGGGGCGTCGCGTAGGGCATGGCGCCGGCGTCGTCGGCAACGTTGGATGACTCGGCCGGCGCGTCCGCGGCGCGCACCCGTCCGGACCACTGCGCGCAGACGACCAGCAACACCGCCCCAAAGCGAATCAAGATGGCGGCGAGAGTAGCGCGTTCGGGCGTCGCTGGCCGCCCGTTCCGGAGAGCGTCCGCAAAGGCTTGCGCGGCGAAAGCGGGGGCGCCATCCTTCGCGCCCCAATGTTGCTACCGGCATCGAGCACGGCCGCCGTCGAGACGACCGACCTCGCCAAGAGCTACCCGCGCGTCGAGGCGCTGCGCGGTCTGTCGTTGCGCATCGAGCCGGGCGAGATCTTCGCGCTCCTCGGACCAAATGGCGCCGGCAAGACCACCTGGATCTCGATCGTCTGCGGGCTGGTCCGCCCCACGGCCGGACGGGCGGAGGTGCTGGGACACGACGTGGTCCGGGATTCCCTGGCGGCGCGCCGGCAGGTGGGCCTGGTTCCGCAGGAGGTGAACTTCGATCCGTTCTTCACCCCGCGCGAAGTGTTGCGGTTCCAGATGGGCTACTACGGCGTTCCGCCCGACGACGCGCGCATCGACGAGGTCCTCGCGGCGCTCGATCTTTCGTCCAAGGCCGACACCAACACCCGCGCGCTCTCGGGCGGAATGAAACGGCGCCTCCTCATCGCCAAGGCGCTGGTGCCGCGCCCGCGGGTGGTGTTCCTCGACGAGCCGACGGCCGGCGTCGACGTCGCCTTGCGCCACGATCTCTGGTCGTACGTGCGCACCTTGCGGGCCGGTGGCACGACCATCGTGCTCACCACGCACTATCTGGAAGAGGCGGAGGCGCTGGCCGATCGGGTGGCCGTCATCGACAAAGGAACGCTCGTCGGGATGGATACGCCGGCAGCGCTGCTGCGGCGCTTTGGTCGCAAACAGGTGCGCTTCAAGCTGGACGCGCCTTGGTCGGGCGGCGCCGACGCATTGCCGCCGCAGCTGAAGCTGCTGGGCGCCACGCTGGATGCCACCTCGGAGACCGTCATCTGTCCCGTCGACGCCACCCCGATCGCCGAGCTGCTGGCGCTGGCTGCGCTGCTCTCGCCGGCGGTCGTCGACGTCGCGATCGTCCAGCCGACGCTCGAGGACGTCTTCCTGCAGCTGACGGGACGTCCCGATGCCGCCGCCTCACTCCAGCGGGCCAAGGCATGAACAGCATCGGGCTTCGCACCCTCTTCGCCAAGGAGACGCGGCGCTTTCTCAAGGTGCCCGGGCAGACCCTGGCCCAGCCGGTCGTCACCACCACGCTCTACTTTCTGGTCTTCGGCTACGCGCTGGGCGGCCGGGTGCGTGAGGTCGACGGCAGCCCGTACATCCGCTTCATCGTTCCCGGCCTCATCCTGCTGACGCTCACCCAGAACGCTTTTCTCAACACCTCGTCGTCGATGTTCATCGCCAAGCTGCAGGGGACGATCGTCGATCTGCTGGTCGCGCCGCTGGGGGTGGTCGATCTCATCGTCGCCTTTCTCGCCGCGGCGGTGCTGCGGGGCTTCATGACCGGGACGCTGGTCTGGCTGATCGCCGGCGTGTTTACCGGGTTCGGGGTGGTCCACCCGCTCTGGGTGTTGACCTACGTGCTGCTGGTGGCGATCGCCTTCGCGTCGATCGGGCTCGCCGTCGCGATCTGGAGCGACAAGTTCGAGCAGCTCAACGTCATCCCCACCTTC
>JADGRB010000041.1 GCA_017881315.1 Pseudomonadota bacterium | reverse complement strand
GCTGATGATCACCGTGGCGTTGGCCGGGATCGCGATGCTGATGATGGCGTAGAGGAATGAACCGGTGAGCGCGCCCGAGGAGTGCACGTACACCTTGACGGCTGCCTGGCCGTTGACCGACACGCTGATCGTGCCCACCGACGTCGACGCGTAGTGAATCGCCAGCTTGCTGGCGGCCGGCGTGCCGGTGACCTGAGCACCTTGCCCGGTGCTGCCCAGACCGACCGACGACCCTCCTGACGCCGAGCTGTCGGTCACGGAGGTTGCCCCGTTGACGGGTGTTGGCTTCAGGGACGTCGCGGAGCCGCCGGCAGCGCCGGCTGTGCCGCCGACGCCCGCCGCTCCGCCGGCGCCCGCCGCTCCCCCAGCTCCCGCCACTCCCGCTGTTCCGGCGGCACCGGCCCTGCCCCCGGCCCCGGCCCCGCCCCCGCCGGGACCAGTGGAGCCGCCGTGGCCGCCACTCGAGTTGCTTCCGCCGACGCCCTGGACGCCTCCTTGTCCCTGGGAGCCGCCGGCCGGCGAGCCGCCTGGCCCCCCGGCGCCGCCGCCCGTCCCCGGGCTTCCGCCCCGAGCGGTGCCGCCCCCTCCGGCGTATCCGCCACCCCCAGCACTGCCCGGCTGCCCTGGCGTCGCGCTCTGGCCGGAACAGCCGCCCACGCAAGCGAGGAGGACGCCCAGAAGAGACCAAAGGGGCGCGGATCGAACCGTCGTCATGGCTCTAACTGTCGCCAGCCGCGACCAGGCGTAACTATTTTGTAGAGATCGCCTGGAGCGCGGCGCGCACATGACGCGTCAACAACGACTTCGGTACACGAGCGCCCCGAAGAGCTCCGGCGCTACTGGATGTTCTGGGACTTTACTTCCCAGGCGCTGTCGCTGCAGTAGGGGCAGCTCGACCCGATCAGTAGCCCCTTGCCGGTGGCGGTGACGTCACCCTTGAGCTGCCAGTTGAGCCAGGCGAGATCGATCTTGGTGAAGTCGCCGCCGTGCGAGGTGAAGAGATCACCGCCGTGGCCGAGGGCCTTGCTGAACAGCATGATCGGAATCCCGAGGGCGGCCAGGTTCGTGTAGTCGCGCTCGCCGTTCGTGTAGGCGATGTCGCCCGAGCCGCCGAGCACGACCAGCACCGGCGTGTGGACGGTCTTGTAGAACGCCTGATCGGCGCTGAAGAGGCCGCTGCTGTTGAGCCCCCAGGTCGTGATCCGCGGATCGCCGGCGGTCCCCTCGGCCATCAATCCTCCGCACGAAAATCCGTTGGACGCGATCTTGGTCGTGTCGAGGCTCTGGTAGTAGGCGCTGCAGGGCTTGCCATTCTCGGCGATGGCCCAAGCGACGTACGCCAGCAGCGGCGCCCCCATCGTCGAGGGATCGCCCGAGGTCATCGTGCGCGAGGCGGTGCCATTCGGGATTCCGTCGGCGATGACGAAGTATCCGTGCGAGGCGAGCTCGCCCATGGCGGCGGAGTTCGAGAGCCCGTTCTCCGAGCACCCTCCTTCGCCCCAGACGAAGATCGGGTACTTCTCGGTGCCGCCCAGATCGGCGGGCCGGAAGATGGTCCCCTGGTTGATCCCGGGGTCGGCGTTCGTCTCGACGGTCACCTTGTGCGACCCGGTGCCCGACGCGTTCGCGCCGGCGGCCTTCGACGCCGTGCAGGTTCCACCGTCCGTGCCGCCTGCGCTCCCGCCGGTGCCGATCGCACCGCCGGTTGCGCCGCGTCCCGCGCCACCGCCGCCGCTGCCGCCGCTGCCTCCGTTGCCGCCGCTGGCGCGGGCTCCACCCGAGCCACCGGTCGCGGCGCCGCCCGTCCCCGTCGCGCCGCCAGTGGCGATGACGCCGCCCGCACCCGTCGCGCCGCCGGAGCCGGTCGTCCGCGAGCCAGCAGCGCCGCCCGTTTGGGAGCCGCCCGTGCCGAAACCACCCGTGCCCGAGCCGCCCGTTCCGGCGTTTGTGCCGCCTGTCCCGGTCGTGCCGCCTGTGTTCGGCGAGCCGCCGGAGCCCGAGCCGCCCGTCCCGCTTCCGCCCGCATCCGAGCCGCCACATCCGGAGATGCTCGAGATACCTGCGGCCAGCATAAGGATCGACAGACGTGCTGCCTTCATGGGTTCGCTCCTCGGTTTGAACAGAGAGTGTCCGTTTGGCCCGCAGTGGCCAGCGGGGGACCCGAATGGTTCAAAAAAAATCGCGGGGCCCCGACGCCCGTCTCAGAGCGTGTGGCGCTCGAGCACGGGCCAGGCGATTGTCGGGTCACCGGGATCATCCGTGCCGCCTTGCTTCGTGCACAGGATGACCTCCACGCCCTCCTGACAGCCGGAGTATTGAGCGCACCCGTTCGTGTCGGCGGAAGAAGCCGCCCCGGCGCAGTGATCGATCTGCGCCCATGCCTGAAACGATCCCACCGCGCCCAGGAAGGTGATGGGCATTCCCGGCACCAGCGACGAGGCACCGCCCGCATACGGGACGCGCGGGTCGGCGGTCCCCCGGAAAGCGATGACGCTTATGGCCCGCGCGGGGACACACGCGCCCACGTTCTCGGCCAGCATGTCGAACGCGGCGGGCGCGGCGGCCGCGAAGACATCGGCGGCCTGGCAGGCCAGATAGTAGGCCATCCCGCCGCCCGTCAGCACGCCCGCGGCATAGACGCGATCCGCGTCGATGCAGGCCGCCTGTCCGACGTCGGCCACCACCGCGCGGGCAAACGCGACGTCATCGACACCGGCGACGCAGCAGGGACCGACGTTCCAGGCCGTACCGGCCGGTCCCTTCATCCCGTCTGGAAACGCCATCACCACGCCCGCCGGATCCAGCAGCGGCGGATAGGGCGAGCTCGCCATCTCGGTCGCGCCGGTGCCGCCGATCCCGTGAAAGTCGAGGACCAGCGGCGCGGCCTTCGTCCCGTCATACGCGGCCGGCAGGTGGAGGACGTAGCTGCGCGACACCGTTCCCACCTGCAACGTCCGCGTCGTATCGCCGGCCGAGAGCCCGGGCGACGCGCATCCCGCCGAGGGTAGCCCGTCGGCCGCGGCGTCGGAGGCGCCGCCGGTCACGGCGTCCAGCGTGGCGCGCGAACAGGCCACCTGCGCGAGGGCCACCGCCAGCCCGACCAATGCCGACCAGCGCGCGCCGCCGGTCACAACCACTCACCGACGGCGAAGGTCACGAGGACATTCGGGCGACCGCTGGTGGCGGATCCGGCGTTCACCACCCGGATGTCGACGTAGGGCTCCGCGACCTGAACGTGCAGCGCGGCCGTCAGGTGGGTGCGCTTCGCCACCCGCAAGCGCGCGCCGGCGCTCGCCTCGACAACGAAGGACCAGCGCGCGACGGAATGCCCCTGCAACGGCGCATCGGCCTCTCCGACAGCGGCCGTCCGTAGGACGCCGGCCGAGAGGCCCACGACGGGCCGCAGGCGCGCCATCGAGGGCGCGCAGACGCACGCGCCGAGTAGAGCGTACTGCTGAGCGACACGCGCGCTCGCCCCGGGCCTTCCGACCGTGGGACGGGTTCCGAACCCCGCCGCCTCGGCCTCCAGCCCAAGCCAGGGACCGAGCGCTGCATCGAAGCGAACGACGGGCAGGATCGCAGGTCCAACGCCGTCCAGGCTGGCCAGCGCCGCCGCGCCCAGCGCGAAGCCGATCCGCGCGCCGGCTCGCTCCGACGAAGCGCCGCTGGCGACCATGTCCGTCGTGGCGGGCGACGCCGGCGAGGGCACCGTGGTCGCAGCCGGCGGAGGCGCATCCCGCCGCGAGGCACCGGCCAGCTCTCTCTCGATGAGCAGCGATCGCAGAAGATCGATCGCGCGAATCGCCAGGCGTGCGGGCGCGTTCTCCAGCTCCCTCTCGGCCAGCACGCGGGTCACCTGCGGCGGCCGCGGAGCGGGCTGGAATACCCAGATGTCAGCAGCCTCCAGGTGCCCATCACCGATCACGTCGATCGCGGCGTCGATCCCGCGATCGATCGCCACGCTCTCCAACCAGGCGCGCGCGCTGGCTCCGTCCGCGCCGGGCCGCTCGGCGATCATGACGGTCAGACCAACAGACAACATCTCGCCGTGCAGCCGCGAAACGGTCTCGGTCAGCTCGCCCGACGACGAGGCCGGGCGCACGATCATCACCGTGGCCGCATCCAGGCGGGTCCCCCACAGACAGGCGAGTGACGCCAGCAAGACCATCGACGCGAAGCGAACCACGATGCCCTAGGGCACGTGGCCCAGCGCGCGCGCCGACCCCGCGTAGCTTCCGCCGGGGAACCGACGCAGATACTCGTCCGCGATCGGCCGTGCCTTTCCGGGACCGCCGAGGTCGTTCGTGAGGATCATCTTGCGTCCCAGCGCCGCCGCCGCATATCCGCCCCTCGGCGCCCGCGCCAGGTATTCGTCATACAGCGCGATCGCGCGCGCAGCGCCGTCCGGGCTCAGCTCCTCGACACGGCCGAGCAAGAAGAGCGCGTCCAGCGCGCGCGCGGAGCCGGGAAAACGCCGCCGCTGCGCCAGCAGCGCCGCGCGCGCCAGATCCACGCGGCGGCGATAGCGAGCGGCATCGGCCAGCGCCAGCAGGTCCTCGCTCGAGGCGGACCCCAGCGTCGCGTCGATCCCGTCGCGATCGACGTCGGCCAGGATCCGATCCCAGCGCCCGGCGGCGAGCAGCTCGCCCCAGCGCCGCCCGGCGCTGTCCCTGAGGGTAGGAGCTGCAGGAAGGCTCGCCAGGCTCGGCCGCTCGGACAGATGCTTCGCGTTCGGGGCCGCGGCGGGCGCGGGCGCATCGGACGGCGTGGTCCGCCGGGCAGCCTCGTCCTCTGGCGGTTCCTCTGATCGTTCTTCGGTGATGAGCGTCTCGGCCTTGGGCAAGACGATGACCAGGTGCTGCCCTGCGCGAAGCGGAACGCCCCCGCCCGCGACCGGCCCGCTGACTACCACACGACCGCGGCGCAGAATCAGCTCGAACCGTTCGCTGACCGGATCCCACGAGACTTTGAAGACGGTCCCCTTGACCGTCACCAGGAAAGGTCCGGCCTCGACCGACCAGCGTCCGGCGGCGTTCGGCGTGATCTGGAAGGACACCCCGCCGTCCTCGATGGAGAAGCGGGCACCGTCTTTGAACACCTCGCGCAATCGGCCCCGGGTCCCCGGCGCGAGGACGAACGTGCTCCCTTCATTGAAGAACACACCGATGCCCGCGTGTCCCGACGCGGACAGATAACCTCCGTCCAGCAGCGCTCCGCCTTCGATCCGATCGACGGCCACCGGACGCGGCGTCGGCCAGCCATTCCGAAAGACCGAGAGGCCCCAGCCCCCCCCAGCAAGCAGCAGCGCCGCCGCCGCGCCAGCCAACGAAAACCGCCGCCACGCGCGGCGGCGCGAACGAACAGCCGCCACGCGCTCCCGCAGCTCGCTCAGTCCCCGTTCCAGCTGCGCCTCGCTGGGTGGCTTCACCGCGTCCCGGCCGAGCTCGACCAGCGCCGACAGCGCGGGAGGATCGAACGGGTCGCCGGCGAATGGGTCGCGGGGCCCCGACGTCATCTTTCCCATCGCTTCCCCTCCGCGATGGCGGCCAGGCCGGGATCGGCGCTGACCCAGCGGGACAGACGGTCTGACGCGTGTGCCATCGCCCGTTTCACGGTCGAGGTCGACAGGTTCATCGTCTCGCCGATCTCTTCGATCGTCATCTCGTCCATGCGCCGCAGGACGAACACCAGCCTGTCGCGCGGCGCCAACCGATCGAGCAACACGTCGAACCGCCGCAACACTTCGCGGGACTCCAGGTCGGCCGAGCGGAGATCCGGCGTCTCCGGGGCCGCGGAACCAAAGAACGACAGCCAGCGGCGTCGCTTGCGGCGGCGCAGCTCCGCCCGCAGCAGGCGGACGGCGAAGGAATAGACGAAGCTCCGGAAGCTCTCGAACTGACGGAGGGTTCTCACCCGCCGGAAGACCTGGCAGAACACCTCCTGCGCGAGGTCCTCGGCCTCGGACTTCGAACCAAGCACGCGTTGGCCCGTCATGAGGACCATGGGCGCGAACCGGCGCCAGGTTTCGGAGACGGCCCACTCCTCTCCCGCGACCAGGCCGGCCGCCAGATCGCGATCACTGGCGTCGCGCGGAGCTCCGCCCCTAACCAGCGACAGGGGCGGCTTGGAACGAGGGATTGGCATCGCGCGTTTCAGGTCTATCGAGCACCCCACAGTGGCCCGATTCAGGAAAACTAGCTCACTTTCCTGGACGGCTGGCCCGTCGGGTACCTCGGGCCTTCCCCGAGCGTCTCCTTCGAGCTCGCGAAAGATTTGCAAAGCAACATCCTTCAAGACAGTAGGGGGCATCGCACCGCGCGTTTGGACCGCGCCGCAGTCAGCCCGGTGCTGTGTCCTCAGGAGGAGATTCTAAAATGACGCTCCGATCCGCAGTTCGATTGACGGCTGTCGCAATGGCACTGGTTTCCGCCGCTTGTAGTTCTGGCGGCCAAGGCACCACCGGCTCCGGCGGCGGCTCCAGCGGCGGTGGGGCGAACGGCAGCGGCGGAGCAGCCGGAGCTTGTTCGGACGTGACGGCCTGCGGCGGCGCGCTCGTCGGCAGCTGGACCGTGATGTCATCGTGCCTGACAGTGAAGGGCAACCTCGATCTGGGCGACTTCGGAGCGGGTTGTGCCTCCGAGCCGATTACGGGCACGCTTCACGTGACAGGGACGTTCACCGCCAACTCCGACGGGACCTACACAGACAACACCGTGACCACCGGGGATGTTCAGTTCCCGCTGGAACCGTCCTGTCTGGTTATTTCATCCACTCCGACCACCTGCCCAATGGCGGCCGGCCTCATTTCAGCGATGGGGTATTCCAACCTCGCGTGTCCGTCCACGACAGGCGGTGGGTGCCTGTGTACCGGGACGATTCAACACATGGGTACCGCCGGTCTCATTTCTCCCGACCCTCAGACCAGCGGAAACTGGGAGATCTCCGGAACCACGGTCACGATGGACAGCACCAACAAGTACTCGTATTGCGCCTCAGCAAGCCAGATGACCTGGACGCCCCAGAGCAGTAGCTCGACGATTGCGGGCACGATCGTGTTTCAGCCCGGGGGGAGCACCGGGACGGGCGGCACGGGTGCGGGGGGGACGACCGGCACGGGTGGGACGACCGGCACGGGTGGGACGGGCACCGGCGGAGCAGGCGGGACCGCTGCCGGCGGTAACGGTGGGACCGGCAGGGGGGGCGCGGCGGGAACGGTCGCCACCGGCGGCACGAATGGGACAGGCGGTGCGAGCGGCGGAATGGGCCCCTGTGACATCTACAAGACTGGCGGCACTCCATGCGTCGCCGCGCACAGCACCGTGAGAGCCATGTTCGGCGCATACAGCGGCAAGCTCTACCAGGTCCGGACCGCGGCCGGCGCGACGAAGGACATCATGACGTTGACGACTGGCGGTTTCGCCGACGGACCGTCGCAAGACACGTTCTGTATGGGGACCACCTGCGTTATCACCGTCGTTTATGATCAATCAGGAAAAGGCAACGACCTTTGGTATCAGGGCTCGACGATGGTGCCCGCGTCGACCTCGAGTACCGCGGCGAGTGCCACCAAGGAATCGCTGACCCTCAGCGGTCACAAGGTCTACTCGCTCTACATCAATCCCAACAACAGCTATTGGGTCGACGCTTCGAAGTCCGGCATTGCGCTGGGCGCGGAGCCCGAAGCGATGTACATGGTGACCAGCGGCAAGCACTGGAACAGCGGGTGCTGCTTCGACTACGGAAACAGCGAGACTGACCGAAAAGCGGACGGAGCCGGCACCATGGACACCATCAACTTCAGCGGCTCGGGCGAGTGGGGCTTGGGAGCGGGAGCCGGCCCGTGGGTGAAGGCCGATCTGGAATACGGCGTCTTCACCGATAACGTCAGCAATAGCCATCAGAATGCACAGGATCCGACCCAGACCAGCACGTACGTCACGGCGATCCTGAAGAACAACGGCACGACCGAGTGGGCGCTCAGGGGCGGCGACGCGAGCACCGGCCCCTTGGGCACGTATTTCAAGGGCACCCTGCCAGGAGGAGGTTATAGCCCCATGAAGAAGCAGGGCGCGATCGTCCTCGGAAGCGGCGGAGACTGCTGCAAACCAGGTGGCGGCGCCAATTTGAGCGACGGTACGTTCTATGAGGGATGCATCGTCACGGGCTACCCGACGGATGCCACCGAGGACGCGGTTCAGGTCAACATCGTCGCCGCTGGGTACGGCAAGTAAGCAAGGCTCGCTCGCCCGACCGGCGGCGCGCCTAGCTGTCGGAGGAGGTCCGACCTGGTAGCCAAATTCGACAGCCCGTCCGATTGCAGGTCTGCGAGCCACGCCCAAGAAGGCCGAAACGTCGGGGTCCTGCACTTTTCTTCACCGAAATGTCCTGCCCGAGACAGCTAACGTAGATGGCCTCTGCATCCACGGCAGCTCGCGTCGCCTATCTGGTCTCTGCGCTTTTCGGCCTGGCGTGCCTTCCCTCCTGCGTCGGCGGCGGAACGTCGAGTGGTGGGACCGGGGGCGACTCCACAGGGGCCGGCGGCGCCGGCACCGGCGGCATCACCGGCACTGGCGGCGGAGCGACGGGCGGCCGCTCAACAGGCGGGGTCTCGGGGACCGGTGGGAAGGCCAGCGGCGGAACGACGGGATCCGGCGGCGCGACGGGCGGCGGCGGATCCGGGGGCGGCGGAACCGCCGGCTCGGGGGGGCGAGCTGCATCCGGCGGCGCCAGTGGCGCAGGCGGAAGCGCCGGAACGAGTGGCGCCGGCGGAACGAACGGCTCGGGGGGCGCGTCCAGCGTCGGTGGAAGGACCGGATCCGGCGGCGCCGGCGGCATGGGTGGCGCGACTGGAGTCGGCGGCGCGGGCGGCGGGCCTTGCGACCTCTATCAATCCGGCAACACGCCGTGCGTCGCCGCCCACAGCACGGTCCGCGCGCTCTATGGATCGTTCGGCGGAAACCTCTATCAGGTCAGGCGGACCTCGGACCACACGACGAAGGACATCCCGGTCCTGGCACCCGGAGGCTACGCGGCTTCGGCCGTGCAGGACACCTTCTGCTCGGCAACGAGCTGCACGATCTCGATCATCTACGACCAGTCCCCCAACGGCAACCACCTCACAAAGGCACCGCCGGGCGGGTGGTTGAACAACGGAGGTCTCGAGGCGAACGCGACCGCCGCCAAGATCACGGTGAATGGGCACGCCGCCTATGGCGTGTACACGACCTCGAACTTCGACAACGACATTGGCGCCGTCGGTTATCGCAACAACAACACAAAGGGCGTCGCGACCGGTGACGGTCCAGAAGCGATGTACATGGTCGTCAGCGGGAAGCACTACAATCAGTGGTGCTGCTTCGATTACGGAAATGCCGAGACCAACAACACCGACGACGGCAGCGCCACCATGGAGGCCGTCTATTTTGGAAACAGCACCCAGTGGGGCCGCGGCAGCGGCAACGGCCCCTGGGTGATGGCGGACCTCGAAAATGGCGTCTTCGGGGGAGGTTCCACCGCCGCGCCCGCAACCAACACCTCGCTCGTTGCCGACTACGTGACGGCCATGTTGAAGGGACCTTCCGGCAACCGTTTCGTGCTCAAGGGCGGTGACGCGCAGTCCGTCTCCCTGGCGACGAAGTACGACGGTGCACGTCCGGCGGGCTACAGCCCCATGAAGAAGCAGGGCGCCATCATCCTGGGAATCGGCGGCGACAACAGCCACACCGGTGAAGGAACCTTCTTCGAAGGATGCATGACGTCCGGTCTACCGTCGGATGCGGTCGACGACGCCGTGCAGGCCAATATCGCCGCGGCAGGGTACGGGCGCTGACCTCGAGCCAGCGCGGCAGGTGACCCGCCAGCGCGGCAGGTGACCCGCCAGCGCGGCAGGTGACCCGCGAGCGCGGCAGGTGACCCGCGAGCCATCCGGGTGAGCACCTGGTCCCTCAGTTCCTGAGGGCGTTGATTTCCGCGGCGGATTTCGCGGCAGCCGTTGGTCACAGATCTAGTGGCCTCCTCTTCGCGCGCCGAGAAGCGCGCCTGCTGGCGATGCGGCGCTGGAATTTAACCAAAGTCTATTGTCGACGAAATCATCCGTTAACAACGGTTCGATATGGTCGAGTTCGCAGACAACAGGAGATGTCGGACGGCGGACCACGTGATTGCCCGCGCCGGCGAAGGCGAAAACGTCGGGGGGACGTTCGTCTGGAGCTCCGCAATCACGAGACTGGGGCAAGGATGAAAGAGCACACGGGTTTTGCGCGGTGGAAACTCTGGGCGGCTGCAATCGCGGCCGGTGCGGCACTCGGCGCTGGCACGGCGCGCGCGCAAACGGCGGACGCACCACCGCCACCCCCGGCCACGCCTCCTCCACCGGCGCCGGAGGTGCCACCGCCGGCACCCATGGCTCCGCCGCCCCCGGCGACGCCGTCGGCCGTGGCGACCGAGGCGAAGCCGCCCACGTCGACCGAGGCGATGCCGGCCACCCGTCCCGACGTCCTTCCGCCGATCGATGTCGGCGCCTGGGTTCGAGCGGGCAGCATCTTCCAGGGGAGCGACCCGAGCAAGATCAACGATTGGCACATGGACAACGCCTACGTCGAGCTCCACGCGGGCGGCAAGGTCACCAAGATGGTCGGCGTCACGTTGAACCTGAACGCCAACTTGGGCGGCACCGCCGGGCTCCTGGACGCCATCATCTCGTTCGACTTCAAGGACGAGTTCCACGTCTGGGGCGGCCACCTCCTGGTCCCGATCGACCGCTCGAACTCGTCCGGCCCGTTCTTCATGATCCCCTGGAACTATCCCGGAAATTTCGCGAACCCCCCGGGGACTGTGTTCGCGGCCGCGCCGCACGAGGGACCGTTCGGGCGCAACAACGGGGCTGTCGTCTGGGGCGACATCGCCGGCGGCAGGTTCTCGTACTTTGCCGGCGTGTTCGACAATGGTGGCGTCGCCGGGAGCCCGCTCTACTCGGGGAAGTTGCGGATACCGCTCCTCGACGCGGAGACAGGTTTCTGGGGCAACGGCAGCTACTTCGGTGACAAGGACATCCTCACCATCGACGTGGGCGGGCAGGTCCAGCCGCACGGGAGCGCGAGCGCCGCCGGCGACAAGGCCTACGCCGACATAAACGTTGACGCGCTCTTCGAAAAGAAGATCCCCGGCGGCGGTTGGTTCACCGCCGACGGCGCCTACAACCATTTCAATGTAGCCGATGGATCGATCAGCGACGCGTTCTACGTGCTGGCGGCTTACGCCTCCCCCACCGTCGGCATCGGGAACATCCAGCCCATGGTCCGCTACCAATGGGAGAAGGTTCAGGCCAACACGGGAACGAACCCCTGGAACCTCGATGTGGGGCTCTCCTACCTGATCAAAGGCCCGGCCCTCAGGGTCATCGGCACATACAGTCACACGCGGCTCGGCACCGACGCCGCCGGCGATGCCTTGACCGCCAACTCCATTCAGATCGGCGCACAGGCGATCTTCTTCTAAGAGATTCATCGTTTTCGACGACCAACACGTGAAGGGGAGAAATTGAACATGCGCACATCATTTACCGGCTTTCGGATCGCCGTCCTCGCGCTCGCGGCCATCTCGACCGTAGCGACAACGGCCTGCAACAAAGAGGCGCCCGCTCCGGCGCCAGGCGCGGCACCCGCCGTGCCGGCCGCCCCCGCGGCCGACGACAAGGGGCCGATCAAGATCGGCATTCTGCATTCACTCTCGGGAACGATGGCGATCAGCGAGACGTCGCTCAAGGACGTCGCGCTCATGACCATCGAGGAGATCAACGCGGCGGGCGGCGTCCTCGGGCGAAAGCTCGAACCGGTGGTGGTCGATCCGGCCTCCAACTGGCCGCTGTTTGCCGAAAAAGCGCGGGATCTGATTCAAAACCAGAAGGTGGCGGTCACCTTCGGCTGCTGGACCTCGGTGTCACGCAAGTCGGTGCTGCCGGTGTTCGAGGAGCTCAACGGACTCCTCTTCTACCCGGTGCAATACGAGGGCGAAGAGTCGTCCTGGAACGTCTTCTACACGGGCGCCGCGCCCAATCAGCAGGCGATTCCAGCGGTCGAGTATTTGATGGGCAAGAAGGGGGGCAACGCCAAGCGCTGGGTCCTCCTCGGCACCGACTACGTCTACCCGCGCACCACCAACAAGATCTTGCGCTACTTCCTGCACTCGAAGGGCGTCGCCGACGACGACATCATGGAGAAGTACACGCCCTTCGGCCACAGCGACTACCAGACCATCGTCGGGGACATCAAGAAGTTCGCAACCGGCAAGCGCACCGCCGTGGTCTCGACCATCAACGGCGACTCCAACGTGCCCTTCTACAAGGAGCTCGGCAACCAGGGGATCAAGGCCACCGACATCCCGGTGGTGGCCTTCTCCGTCGGTGAGGAGGAGCTGCGCGGCATCGACACCAAGCCGTTGGTCGGGCAGCTGGCGGCCTGGAACTACTTCGAGTCGATCGACAACCCGGTCAACAAGGCCTTCATCGACAAGTGGATGGCCTACGTGAAGAAGAACAACCTTCCGGGCGGCGACAAGCGCGTCACCAACGATCCGATGGAGGCCACCTACATCGGCATTCACATGTGGGCGCAGGCGGCCGAGCAGGCGCACAGCGTGAACGTCGACTCCGTTCGCCAGGCGGTCGGGTACCAGCACTTCGCCGGCCCCGACGGCTTCGACATCACGATGGACGCCGAGAACCATCACCTGCACAAACCGGTCTACATCGGCGAAGTGAAGGCGGACGGGCAGTTCCACGTGGTCTGGAAGACCGACGGGCCCATCAAGGCCGAGGCCTGGAGCCCGTACATCCCGGACGACAAGGGCAAGAAGGCCGACTGGCTCTACCCCTGGGCGTGCGGAAACTGCACGGCGGCGAAGTTCGGTACGCCGAGTGGGGTATCGGCCGCCAAGTGAACAGTCGTCCGAACAACCTGGGCCACGTGAACGGCGTCCGTCTGGCGCACTGGCAGCGGCGGTTGCTGACTTCCGTGATGGTCGCCGTCGCGGCGACCGCCCTGCCCGCGCTGGCCCAGGCGGGCCCGCTGGAAGACTCACTGACCGAGGCCATCGACGGTCTGGGCGCCGCTTCCGACGACAAGATCAACGAGAGCATCGGCAAGCTCGGCGCTCTGGGCGATCCGCGCGCAATTGCCGCGCTGGACGCCCTGTGCGACGAGCGGCTGCGGGTGGGAACCGACGGGCACGCGTACGTCTGGGACAGCAAGACCCGCGACCTGCGGAGCCCCCTCACGGGCCAGGTGGTGAATCCGGAGCCGCGGCCTCTCAAGGAGGTGGAGGTCAGCAACGAGATCCGGCGGGTGGCCTTCCCGGTGCTCGCGCAGCTGAAGCTGGGATCTCCCGACGCCGCCGTCCGACTGGCGGCCGCGCAGGAGCTCTCGAACGGCGGCTCGGCGGAAGCCCCTGCGCTTTTACGCGGAGCGCTCGCGCGCGAGCACGACTCGAACGTACGCGAGGCGCTGACCCTGGCGATCGCGCGGGTCGATCTGGGAAGCGCCGACGCGTCGGCGCGGCTGGCGGCCCTCGAGGTGATCGGCAAGAGCGGCGACGACGACTTCCTGTCGACGTTGCAGCAGATCGTGGGACAGGGCGCGGACGGCAAGCCAAACGAGCCGGATCCGCGGGTCCGCGCGGCCGCGGCGCGCGCGCGCAATGCGGTCATCTCGCACCAGCGCGTCGTCGGCTTCGTCGGCGACCTGCTGCACGGCCTCTCGCTGGCCAGCGTGCTCCTGTTCGCGGCGCTGGGGTTGGCCGTCACCTTCGGTCTGCTGGGGGTCATCAACATGGCCCACGGCGAGATGCTCATGCTGGGCGCCTACGCGACCTACACCGTCCAGACGGCGATGCACGGCTCGCGGTTTAACCTGCTGGTGGCGATCCCGGTGGCGTTCCTCTCCACCGCGCTGGTCGGGGTGCTTCTTGAAAGGACCATCATCCGGCACCTCTACAAACGTCCGCTCGAGACCTTGCTGGCGACCTGGGGAATCAGCCTGGGTCTCATCCAGACGGTGCGGTTGATCTTCGGCGCGCAGAACGTCTCCGTCGCCAACCCCGACTGGTTGGCCGGTGGTCTCCAGATCGCGCATGGGCTGGTGCTCCCCTGGACGCGCATCGCGGTGGTCGGGTTCGTCATCGTCGTCGCCGTCGCGGTCTGGTTCATCCTGCAGCGCACCCGCTTCGGCCTGGAGGTCCGCGCCGTGACCCAGAACCGCGCCATGGCGGCCTGCATCGGCATTCCGACCAAGCGGGTCGACGCGCTGGTCTTCGGCCTCGGCTCCGGGATCGCGGGCCTCGGCGGCGTGGCGCTCTCGCAGCTCGGCAACGTCGGGCCCGAGCTGGGGCAGAGCTACATCATCGATTCGTTCATGGTGGTCGTGCTGGGCGGCGTCGGTCGCCTGGCGGGCGCGGTGGCGGCCGCGCTGGGGTTGGGCGTCGTCAACAAGCTCCTCGAGCCGCTCGCCGGCGCGGTGCTGGGAAAGATCGCCATCCTGGTCTTCGTCATCCTGTTCATCCAGCGGCGCCCGCAGGGGATGTTCGCCATCAAGGGTCGGGTGGAGGCCTAGCTGGTGGAGCGCCTGCGCGAAATTCATTCGCCGCGCGCCTGGATGCTGCTGGGCGGAGCGGCGCTGCTGATCGCGGTCGTGATCCCGCTGGTGGCGCCCGAGTACATGGTCCCGCTGCTGGGCAAGTTCCTCTGCTTCGGCATCGCCGCGCTGGCGATGGATCTGGTCTGGGGCTACGCCGGCATTCTCAGCCTCGGCCATGGCCTCTTCTTCGCGCTGGGCGGTTACGGCATGGGGATGTACCTCATGCGCGTGATCGCCGGCGAGGGCGTCTACCGCAGCAACCTTCCCGACTTCATGGTCTTCCTCGACTGGAAGCAGCTGCCCTGGTACTGGCACGGCTTCCAGAGCTTTCCGTTCGCCATGGTGATGTCGCTGGTCGCGCCGGGCCTGCTGGCGCTGGTGTTCGGCTGGTTCATGTTCCGCTCGCGCATCCGGGGCGTCTACCTCTCGATCGTCACGCAGGCGCTCACCTATGCGGCGACGCTGTTCTTCTTCCAGAACGCCGCGGGCTTCGGTGGCAACAACGGCCTCACCGACTTCAAGCGGATCCTGGGCGCCTCGCTGCACGATCCCGCCACCCGCAAGATCCTCTACCTCGCCTCGGCGATCGCGCTCTTCGGGACCTATCTGCTGTGCCGCTTCGTGGTGACGAGCCGCCTCGGGCGCGTGGTGACCGCCGTCCGCGACGCCGAGCTCAAGAGCCGTTTCTGTGGCTACGAGTCGACCAACTTCAAGCTCTTCATCTGGACCCTGTCCGCCATCCTCTGCGCGCTGGCCGGCGCGCTCTACGTTCCGCAGGTCGGCATCATCAACCCCAGCGAGATGCAGCCCTCGAACTCGATCGAGATGGCGATCTGGGTGGCGGTCGGCGGACGCGGGACCCTGGGCGGCGCCGTGCTGGGCGCCTGGCTGGTCAACGGCGGCAAGAGCTGGCTCACGGCGGCGCTGCCGTCGGCCTGGCTCTACGCGCTGGGGGCCCTCTTCGTCGCGGTGACGCTGTTCCTGCCCAACGGACTGGTGGGCCTGGGTTCGAAGCTCTTCCGCTCGAAGCTTGTCCGATCGGTAGGTCGTCTCCGTCAACCGTCCCGGCCGCCCACATGAGCACCATGCCCGTGACCCCTCCCGAAGAAGACGATCGCCCGACCCCGATCTCGCACTTGCCCATTCCGGAGGGGGCGCGGCCGAACCTCGCGCTCTGGGTCGAGAACCTCTCGGTCAGCTTCGACGGGTTCAAGGCCCTCACCGACGTCACGCTGACGCTCGAGAAGGGCGAGCTGCGCTGTCTCATCGGACCCAACGGCGCGGGCAAGACCACGCTCATGGACTGCATCACCGGCAAGACGCGGCCCTCGAGCGGCGCCGTCTACCTGGAGAGCCGCCTCTACGATCTCACCAAGCTCTCCGAGGTCCGCATCGCACAGCTCGGGATCGGGCGAAAGTTCCAGCGACCCACGGTCTTTCAGGGCCACACGGTCTACGAGAACTGCGAGCTGGCGCTGGCCGGCAAGAAGGGTGTCTTCCGGACGCTGTTCGCGCGGCTCTCCGCCGCCGAGCGAACGCGCATCGACGAGATCCTGGAGCTGATCGGTCTGCAGGATCACGCCAAGCGGCAAGCCGGCCTGCTGGCCCACGGTCAGAAACAGTGGCTGGAGATCGGCATGCTGCTGGCGCAGGCCCCCAGCGTCCTGCTGGTCGACGAGCCGATCGCGGGGATGACCCACGCCGAGACCGAGCGAACCGCGGAGCTCTTGCTGAGCCTGGCCGGGTCGCACACCGTCGTGGTGGTCGAGCACGACATGGAGTTCGTGCGCAGCATCGCCCGGCGGGTGACGGTGCTGCACCAGGGGAAGGTGCTCGCCGAGGGTCCGATGGCGCAGATCCAGAAGGATCCGCGCGTGGTCGAGGTCTACCTTGGAGCCTGAGGTGCTGGCGGCCGCCAAGGTCAATCAGTTCTACGGCGGCAGCCACACGTTGTGGGACATCGACCTCGACGTGCCCAAGGGCGGCTGCGTCTGCCTGATGGGGCGAAACGGCGTGGGCAAGACCACCTTGCTGAAGGTGATCATGGGCCTTTTGCCGACGGCGTCGGGAAAGATCAGCTTCGGCGACATCGAGCTGACCGGCGCGGCGCCGGAGGCCCGTGCGCGGGCGGGCATTGGCTACGTTCCGCAGGGCCGCGAGATCTTCCCGTTCCTGACGGTAGAGGAGAACCTGCTCATCGGACGCGGTCGCAAGGGTACCCACCGCGAGATCCCGGAGCGCGTGCTCACGCTGTTCCCGGTGCTCAAGGAGATGCTGCGGCGCCGGGGCGGGGATCTCTCCGGCGGGCAACAGCAACAGCTGGCGATGGGGCGCGCGCTGGCGCTCGATCCGCAGCTGCTGATCCTCGACGAGCCCACCGAGGGGATTCAGCCCAACGTCGTTCACGAGATCGGCGAGGTCATCATCCGACTGGTCGACGAAGGGGTCACCGTGCTGCTGGTCGAGCAGAAGCTGGCCTTCGCCCGCCGGATTGCCCGGAGCTTTTGCATTCTCGATCGCGGCAAGGTCGTCGCGGGCGGCGAGATCGCCGAGCTGACCGACGAGATGGTTCGACGGCATCTCACGGTGTGATGGACCAGGGACGAGGCAAAAGGAACCCCATGACAAGACTGAGCATCGACGCGGAGCCGGGACAGATCGCGATCGATCCCGCGCGAACGGCCATCGTCATGATCGACATGCAACGGGATTTCCTGGAGCCGGGTGGCTTCGGCGAGACGCTGGGGAACGACGTGTCGCTGCTGGCCAAGGCGATCAAGCCCGCCAAGGCGCTGCTGACCTGGGCGCGCAAGCTGGGCATGCTGATCGTTCACACCCGCGAAGGGCACCGCCCCGACATGGCGGACGCGCCGCCGGCCAAGGTCGAACGCGGCGCCCCCTCGATGCGGATCGGCGATCCCGGCGCGATGGGCCGCATCCTGATCCGCGGCGAGGCGGGGCACGACATCATCCCGGAGCTGGCGCCGCTGGAGGGCGAGCCGGTGGTGGACAAGCCCGGCAAGGGCGCGTTCTACGCCACCGATCTGCAGACGATCTTACAGAACCGCGGGATCCAGAACTTGCTCGTCGGCGGGGTCACGACGGAGGTCTGCGTCCACACGACGGTGCGCGAGGCCAACGATCGCGGCTACCGCTGCATCGTGGTGGCCGACGCCTGCGGCTCCTACTTCCCGGAGTTTCACGAGATGGGACTCAAGATGATCAAGGCGCAGGGTGGGATCTTCGGCTGGGTGTCGGACTCCACCCGGATTCTCGCCGCGCAGGATTTGGAAGATCGGATTGGCAGTAATTGAATTGAGGTCGTCAGCAGGAGGGGAGAGAGCCATGGAACAAACGAAACCAAAACTCTGGGTGCCGGGGGACTGGAACGCCTTCTTCGGCTTCGGGACCAACATCCTGGTCAACCTGTTGACGCTCACCGGATTGCTCCGGTTCGTCCTGCAGATGCCGTCGGATCTGGTCTTCAAACGCATCCTGCCGGCCGCCGGCCTCATGATGTGCATGAGCACCGTCTATTACGCCTCGCTGGCCTATCGCCTGGCGAAGAAGACCGGTCGCACCGACGTCTGCGCGCTGCCATCGGGAATCAGCGTCCCGCACATGTTCATCGTCACGCTGGTCATCATGCTTCCCGTCAAGATCGTCACAGGCGATCCAATCAAGGCCTGGCAGGCCGGCCTGACCTGGGTCTTCATCCAGAGCTTCGTGCTCATGGCCGGCGGCTACGTCGCCCCGCTCATCCGCCGCATCACGCCCAAAGCCGCGCTGCTCGGCGCGCTGGCGGGTGTTTCCATCACCTTCATCTCCATGAAGCCGGCCCTGGAAATGTTCATGACGCCGATGGTGGGCGTGGTCTGCTTCGCGGTCATCCTGATCGGCTGGTTCGGTGGCGTGAAATACGGCGGGATTCCGGCCGGCCTGGTCGCCATCGCGGCCGGCACCCTCATCGCGTGGGGTTCCAACCTCTTCGGCCTGCATTTTGGGGGGATGAGCGGCGAAGCGCTCAAAGCCTCCTTCCAGACATTTGGGTTCGCCGTTCCCCATCCCGTCATTGGTCTCGTGCTGGGCGGGCTGCACTGGTCGTTCTTGAAGACGATTCTCGTCACGGCCATTCCGTTCGGCATCTATGACCTCGTCGAAGCGATGGACAACGTCGTGAGCGCCTCCGCGGCCGGCGACGAGTACCCCACGACGCGGGTCCTCACCGCCGACGGCGTCATCAGCCTCATCGGCTGTCTCATGGGCAATCCGTACATCAACGCCGTGTACATCGGCCACCCCGGCTGGAAGGCGATGGGGGGCCGCATCGGCTACTCCGCCGCCACCGGCTTGATGGTCATCATCCTCTCCTGGTTCGGCATCATCTCGCTCATGACGGCTTTCATTCCGGTCGTCGCCATCTCGCCGATCTTGCTCTACATCGGCATGCTCATCGGCTCGCAGGCGTTCCAGGAGAGCCCCCATCGCCACGCGCCGGCCATCGTCGTGGCGCTCATCCCTTCCCTCGCCGCCTGGGCCAAGCTCCAGATCGACAACTCCCTGGGCGCCGTGTCCGGCATTCATCACGTCACGCCCGACATGATCGCCGCCATGCAACAGGTCGGCATTTTCTATCACGGCCTCTCCATCCTCGGAGGGGGCTCCATCCTCGCGGGCGTCGTTCTCGGTGCCATGACCACCTTCATCATCGACCGCGATTTCTCCAAGGCCTCGGGCTTCGCCGCCGCCGGCGCGCTGCTGACATTCTTCGGCCTCATGCACGGAGAAGAGGTGGGCGCCTTCGAGAACGCTCCCGTCGTCATCGCCTACCTGGTCGTCTCCGGTTTCCTGCTGGCGTGCAGGCGCTTCGCCGTGGTTGCGACTGCTCCTGCCCCCGCAAAAGTGCGCAGCGCCGAGGGAGGCATCCTCGAAGCCTCCTGAGAGGGCGGCGGCCGGCGGCGCTTTACGCCTCCAGCATCCCCTGGCGGATCACGAAGTCGACGACCGCGTCGACGCCCCGGCCCTCGCGCACCGAGGTGAAGACGAAGGGGCGCTCGCCGCGCATCTTGCGGGCGTCGCGATCCATCACCTCCAGCGAGGCGCCGACGTGGGGCGCCAGATCGGTCTTGTTGATGACCAGGAGATCGGAGCGCGTGATGCCGGGCCCCCCCTTGCGCGGGATCTTGTCGCCGCCGGCGACGTCGATGACATAAAGGGTGAGATCGGCCAGCTCGGGGCTGAAGGTGGCGGCCAGGTTGTCGCCGCCGCTCTCGATGATCACCAGGTCGAGCGTCGGGAAGCGGCGGCCCAGCGCCTCGACGGCGTCGAGGTTGATCGAGGCGTCCTCCCGGATCGCCGTGTGCGGGCAGCCCCCGGTCTCGACCCCGACGATCCGCTCCTCCGCCAGCGCGCCGCTGCGCACCAGGAACTGGGCGTCCTCCTTGGTGTAGATGTCGTTGGTGACCACCGCGATCTCGTACAGATCGCGCAGCGTTTTGCAGAGCGCGTCGACCAGCGCGGTCTTGCCCGAGCCGACCGGGCCGGCCACACCGAGCCGCAAGGGTTGCAGTCTGCTCATCCGGTTGCCCTCCTCATGATCGAAACAGGCGGCTGTAGAGCGTTTCGTGAAGCGCGCTGGCGATCGCCTGCCCGGGAGCGGTGGCGCCCAGATCTCCGTCGGACAGCGAGCGGGCACGCGCGACCAGCTTCGGGATCGCGTCGCCCGCGCGCACCAGCAGGCGCTGGCCGGCGTTCTGCCCGAGCGGCACCAGCCGAACGGCCGCGCTGGTGACGGCCTCCGCCCAGGAGAACGCGTACCCGGACAGCGCGGGGCCGACCGGGATCGCGAAGTGGGCGGTGGCCAGCGCAAACATCGCGGCGTGGGTGACCTCGGCGCGGCTCGCCCAGCCGTCGGCCGCTTCGATGCCGATCGCCCCGAGCGTGCGGGCCAGCGCCGCACCGAGCTGACGATCCTCGGCGCGGGCCTCCCGCGTCGGTCGGCAGGCGAGCAACCAGGCGCTCCAGCGCGAGGCGCCGGCGGCGTCGCCCGCGGTCCAGGCGGCGGTCAGACGGGCCAGCACCGGCAAATCGAGCGTCGCCAGGCTCGATTCGAGGAGGCCGAGCAACCAGGCGCCGGCCTCTGCCTCGTCGGTGACCCACCCCGCCGCGACGGCCTGCTCGAGGCCCTGCGAATACGCGAACGCGCCGATCGGCAAGGTCGGGCTGACGATCTGAAGTAGCCGGACGAGCGCCAGGTCGCCGCCGTCGAGCGTCGCCATCTCAGTGTCCATGGCCGTGTTCTCCGTGGTCGTGCTCTCCGTGGTCGTGCTCATGGTGATGGCCGTGGTCGTGCGCGCGGGCTCCGCCATGGCGGTAGCCCCCCGCCTCCGGTTCGAACGGGGCGCTCGCCGCCACCGGGCGCAGCCCCAGGTCCTCGATCATCCCGTCGAGAACGTGGTCGTGCTCGTAGGCCAGAAAACCCGGCCCGATCTGGACCGGCACGTGCCGGTTCCCCAGGTGGTAGGCGGCCCGCGCCAGCCGCAGGGTGTCGTCGCTCTCCACCCGAGACAGGCTCTCGGCCGCAGCGCGCACGGCGATCACCAGCTCGCCGGCCTCCGAGCGCAACCGATCGCCGTCGCGCAAGGCGGTCCCGCGGGGCAAGAGGAGGGCGATCTCGCGCCCATCGTCGAGGCGGGTCCGCAATCGGCTGCGCCGGCGATCCGCGAAGGACAAGGTGAGGACGCCGCCCGACCGCTCGAATTCGGGGCCCGCGACAACCTCTGTGAAACGCAGCATTCTGGATTTGCCCCGGTCAGAAGAGGAAGTAGCGCTGGGTGAGGGGGAGGGTGGCGGCGGGCTCGCAGGTCAGGAGCTCGCCGTCGGCGCGCACCTCATAGGTCTGCGGATCGACCTCGATGACCGGCAGCGCGTCGTTGAAGACCAGATCGCGCTTCCGGACCTCCCGGGTGTCGCGCACCGCGACCGCGCGCTTCTGCAGCCGAAGGCGGGCCGGCACCCCCACCTCCAGCGCCGCGTGCGAAACGAAGGTCAGGCAGGTCGCGTGGCGCGCGCGGCCGAGCGTCCCGAACATCGGCCGGTAGTGCACGGGTTGCGGCGTGGGGATCGACGCGTTGGGATCGCCCATCGGCGCCGCCACGATCATCCCGCCCTTGATGATGAGCGCCGGCTTCGCGCCGAAGAACGCCGGCCGCCACAGCACCAGATCGGCCAGCTTGCCCACCGCGATCGAGCCGACCTCGTGGGAGATACCGTGGGTGATGGCGGGGTTGATCGTGTACTTGGCCAGGTAGCGTTTGACCCGGAAGTTGTCGTTGCGACCGCCCGAGGCGCTGTCCTCGCGCAGCGCCCCGCGCTGCTGTTTCATCTTGTGCGCCGTCTGCCAGGTCCGCGTCAGCACCTCGCCGACCCGCCCCATCGCCTGCGAGTCGCTGGACATCATGCTGATCGCGCCCAGGTCGTGGAGGATGTCCTCCGCCGCGATGGTCTCGCGCCGGATGCGCGACTCCGCGAAGGCGATATCCTCGGCGATCGCGGGATCGAGGTGGTGGCAGACCATCAGCATGTCGAGGTGCTCGTCGACGGTGTTGACCGTATAGGGGCGCGTCGGGTTGGTCGACGACGGCAAGACGTTGGCGATCCCGCAGACCTTGATGATGTCGGGCGCGTGGCCCCCGCCCGCCCCCTCGGTGTGAAAGCTGTGGATCGCCCTGCCCTTGAACGCCGCCACCGTGTCGTCGACGAATCCCGACTCGTTGAGCGTGTCGGTGTGAATCGCGACCTGCACGTCGTGCGTCTCCGCGACCTCCAGACAGCAGTCGATCGCGGCCGGCGTGGTTCCCCAGTCCTCGTGCAGCTTGAGACCCACGCACCCGGCCACCACCTGCTCGACCAGCCCCTCGGGCCGGCTGGCGTTCCCCTTGCCGAGAAAGCCGATGTTGACCGGCAGCGCGTCGGCCGCCTGCAGCATTCGCGCGATGTGCCACGGTCCGGGCGTGCAGGTGGTCGCGTTGGTGCCGGCCGCCGGGCCGGTGCCGCCGCCGATCATCGTGGTCACGCCCGCCATGAGCGCGTCGTCCACCTGCTGCGGCGAGATGAAATGAATGTGCGTGTCGACCGCGCCGGCGGTCAGCAGGCACCCCTCCCCGGCGATGATCTCGGTGCCGGGACCGATGACGATGTCGACACCGCTCTGGATATCGGGGTTGCCGGCCTTGCCGATGCCGCTCAGGCGGCCGTTCTTGATCCCGACGTCCGCCTTGACGATGCCGGTCGGATCGACGACCACCACGTTGGTGATCACCGTGTCGGCGACGGCGGTGCCGAACCGCTGGCTCTGCCCCATCCCGTCGCGGATCACCTTGCCGCCGCCGAAGGTCACCTCTTCGCCGTAGATCGTGTGATCGCGCTCGACCTCGACGTAAAGATCGGTGTCGCCCAGGCGGACGCGATCGCCGGTGGTCGGACCGTACATCTCGGCGTAGGCGCGGCGATCGATGGTCTTCATTTGACCACCCCGAGCCGGCCCATCACGTCGCCGCGGAAACCCTGCACGATCCGCTCGCCGGCATAGGCGACCAGATCGACGGTGCGCGATTGGCCCGGCTCGAAACGAACGGCGG
>JADGRB010000277.1 GCA_017881315.1 Pseudomonadota bacterium | reverse complement strand
CCCCCGTTGCCGCTGGCCAGCACGAAGCGCATCGACTGCTGGTTGTGGTTCTGCGCGTCGCCCATGTCGCGGGCCCAGACCAGCAGCGTGGTGTCGAACAGCGTCTTCTGTCCGGTCGGGTCCAACGGATCCTGGAACCCCTTGAGCAGATTGATGAGGGCGACGAACTGCTTGCAGAGGTAGGCCTCGAACAACACCAGGTTCGCGTAGTTGGACATCGCGCCGCTGTGGATGTAGCCGCCGTGCTGGTCGTCGGTGGGAATGCCTGGGGCGTTGACGGTCAGCTTCTGGTCGTTGCCGTACTCGAGCGCGGCGACCCGGGTGATGTCGCAGGCGAAGGCGCTGGCGATGATCTGCTGGTGGTAGACGTTGGCCGCCAGCGCGTCCAGGTCGTTCATGAACTGCATGCTGCTGTCCGCGGGCGGTGCGGTCGGCTTCGTGCACCCGTTGCCGCCCGAGCTGCTCTGCGAGAGCTTGTTTTCCAGCTGGCGGATCGAATCGAGGTGGGCGTCCATCTTCGCCTTCTCGTTGTTGCCCAGCGTTCCCTTCAGCGTGTTGATCTCACCGGTGACGAGATCGAGCACGCTCTGCCGGCGGGCGAGCAGCGCGGACGCGGAGGTGCCGACGGGGAGCGCGGTTCCGAAGACCGTGTTGTAGGCCGACAGCGGCGAGCTGATGGTGGGCAGGTTGCCGCCGGTGGCCCCGCCATAGAACTGCGACAGTCCCATGTTCTCGTTGACGTTGCCGCCCAGCAGCAGCGAGCCGATGGGGCGGTTGATGCCCGAGGCGACCAGGTTGGCGGCGACGAACTGGTCGACGGACTTCTTGATGATCGGCACGTTGTTGACCGCGTAGTACCCGTTGCCCTGGCCGGTGAGGCTGTCCGAGCTGCCGTGCTGGTCGTTGGGGTTGCCGCTCGGCATCCCCTCGACCAGCACCACGTTGCCCGCCACCTGCGACAGCGGCTGGGTCATCGCGCTCCAGGTGGTGATGCTGCCGTCGGAGGCGATGGTGGTGGGCGTCCAGAGGGGCGGGTAGGTCCCCATGGTGCAGAACAGGAGCACGCGCGACGACGGGTGGGTCGCCCCCTCGGCCTTGCGGCGGAGGCCCATGTTGATGAAGGGGGCGAGGAGGAGACCCGCGCCCACGCTGCCCACGAACTGTCTGCGGCTAGGCTTGCGCATGGCTCGGTCCTCTAGTCCTGAACGCGGGTCGTGAAGTTGGGCGCGTGCAGGATCGCCATCAGCACGCTCTTGAGCGCGAACCCGTTGGTTTGCGCCTCCTGGTAGATCGAATCATAGGTGCAGCCATCCTGGGCCCAGGTGCTCGAGCCGTACGAGAAGTAGGTCCAGTACCTCATCATGCAGTGGGTGACGTCGTCACTCTGCGCCAGGTAGGCGGCCAGGCTTCCCGCCCCGGAGAGACCGGTGACGTTGACGTCCTTCCCCTGGGGATCGCCGTAGATGGTGGCCGTGTCGACCACCGGCAGGCCGTTGTCGGTGGTCCGGTACCGGCCCCAGCCGTCGTAGTTTTCGAACGCGAACCCGATCCAGTCCATCAGCTTGTGGCAGGAGCCGCACTGGCCCTGCTCGTGCTCGTTGATGAAGTGATCGCGGGTCGTCTCGACGGTCGCCGACGGCTTGAAGGTCGTGTCCAGGCCCGGGGGCGGCGGCGAGATGTTCTGGCAGAGCATCCGCGAGCGAACCATGTGGCCGCGCTGGGTAGGTGAATCGGTGCCGGGGCGCGCGTAGCCGTTCAGGATCGTCCCGGTGCCGAGCAGGCCCGGATCGCGTCCGGTCCCGGCGTAGGGGACGGCCGTGAAGGTCGTGGAGAGGCCGCTCGCCGAGATGCCGTAGTAGGTGGCGAGCTCCTGGTTCAAGAACGAATGGTCGGCCGTGAGGACGGAGCCGATGCTGCCAGCGCCGTTGAAGGCCTCGACGATCAGGTCCTGCGACTCGGTCGCCATGTCGTCCTGCAGGGACTGGCTGAGCGCGAAGACGGTGGCGTCCTTGGCGGTGGTGTAGAGCCGCGGGAGCCCCAGCCAGCCGTTCATGAAGCCCATGACCGCGGTCGCGTTGCTGGCGCTGGTGGTGGCCAGCAGACGTTGCGCCTGCTGATCGACCATCGCGGCCATGGTCGTGGTGCCGGCGGCGATCGCGTCGGCCGCGGCCAGGAGCGTGTCGTCGGGCGTGTTCCCGCTCAGCGTGTAGGCGAGCTCGGTGGCGACCTCGTAGGGCGTGAGCGCGAAGGGGCCGGAGCCGCCGTTCTGGGCGCCGAGCTCGCTGCGGTAGAGAAAGTACGGCGATTGCAGCATCGCCGAAATGACCGCCTGGGCGCCGTCGGAGAAGGAGGTGCCGGCCATGAAGAGGGCGCTGTAAGTGGCGATGCGGGGATCGTTGGCGGCGAGCGCGGTGCGGAACATTCGACGACCGAGTCCCTGGATGAAGGTCGTGCCGCAGGCCGTGGTCTGGGCGGTGCAGGTCGCGAAGATCGACAGCTTGTTGTTCGCGGCCGCCCAGGCCGCGATCGCCTCGGCGTTGTCCTCGAGCTGCGAGGCGTTGAGCCCCTGCACCAGGAGCGAGTTCGCGTCGATCGAGAACCCGAGCGTGGTCGGATCGCTGAACACCGTTCCGACCGGCGCGGCGCCCGTGGGGTCGTTGAAGATGCTGTGGATGCTGGCCGCGAACTCGGGTCCGCTCAGCCGCCACAGCTTGCGCGGGCCGGGGGCGTTGCTGGTGCAGGGATCGGGCGGGCTCAGCACGCTCGGCTGCTGCTTGACCATCGGACCTGCGTCCGGGTTGGCGCTGGTGCCGCCGGCGCCTCCGTTGCCGGTGCCCCCTTCGCCGCTGCCGCGGCCCGCACAGCCGGAGGCGATCAACACCGCGAAGCCGGCCGAAAGGACGCCAGCGGCCGAAAGCAAGCCGACGGCAGAAAAAGAACCGGCGGGAAGAAGCGAGGGGCGTTGCATAAGATCTCCTGAAAAGCCTACGGATATCCGGAGACGAAGACCTCCGATCTTAGCGCAACGGACGCGGCGGTCAATCGCCCCCGGCGGCGCTGATTGACGGCGCGGGCGGTAAATTGAGTGTGCCCCCACGGCTGGAACCGCGGTAAAGAGAGCAGGCGTGATCGAACTGCCCATCGCTCTCGGCGGCCTGATCGTCGGTTTCGTGGTCGGGCTGACCGGCGTCGGCGGCGGCGCGCTCATGACGCCGATGCTGGTCCTCATCTTCGGGATCCAGCCGCTGGCGGCGGTGTCGAGCGACGTGGTGGCCGCGGTGATCATGAAGCCGATCGGCGGCGGCGTGCACCTGCGGCACGGCACCGTGAAGCTGGGCCTGGTGAAGTGGCTGATGGTCGGGTCGCTGCCCTGCGCCTTCGCCGGCGTCGTGTTGCTCAAGAGCACCGGCCACGGAGAGGCGCTGCAGATGCACATCAAGCTGGGCCTCGGCTACGCGCTGCTGCTCGCTTCGGCCGGCATCCTGTTGCGCCCGCTGCTCGCCCGCCGCCGCCTGCAGGTCGCCTCCGACGTGAACGTCCCGGTCAAGATCCTGCCGACGATCCTGATCGGTGCCTTCGGCGGCCTCATCGTCGGCATGACGTCGGTCGGCTCCGGCTCGCTCATGATCGTCCTGCTCTTGCTGCTCTACCCGCAGTACAGCCTGTCCGATCTGGTGGGCACCGATCTGGTGCAGGCGATCCCGCTGGTTTGCTCGGCCGCCCTGGGGCACCTGCTGCTCGGGGATTTCAAGCTGGCCTTGACCGGGTCGATCCTGATCGGCGCGGTTCCGGGGGTCTACCTGGGCGCGCGGCTTTCCACGCGGGCGCCCGACGGCATCCTCCGTCCGGTGCTGGTCATCGCGCTCGCGTCGTCGGCGCTCAAGCTGATCGGCGTGAGCAACTCCGCGCTCCCCATCGCCATCCCCATCATCGCGGTGTTGGCTTTCGCGATGGCGATCCCGGACCTGCGCCGGGCGCTCGCGCTGCGCAAATCTCTCGGCTCCTAGTCGACCTGTCGACCGGTCGAGACTAAGCTGGGGCTCCCATGAGGCCGCGCTCGTCCACCGTTCTGCTTGCCGCCTCTGGCCTGCTGCTCGCGCTCGGGTGTGTGCGGCCGCCGCTGGTCGATGTCCTGGGAGGCGCGGACGGATCGGCGGGCGCGACCGGGAAGCCGGACGCCGCCCTCGACGGACACTCGGACGCGCCGGCCGGCGCGGATGGGTCGCTCTTCGAGCTGCTGGGCGCGCCCCTGATCTTCGCCCCGACGGCGCACGGCTTCGGGCTCAACGTCGTGCTCCGCTCCGGCGAGCCCTCGGCGCTGCGCGCGCGGGTGCGGGCCGGCGCCCAGTCGGATTGGACGGACGTCGGCCTCCCGGCCGTGCCGGCGACAGACATCGCCCAATGGTCCGTAGGCGGCCTCCAGGCGGGCCAGCGCTACGACTACGAGATTCGCGCCGATCGCTCGCTCTATCTCGGCAGCGCCGTCACGACGCGCGATCCCGGAGCGTCGTTTTCGTTCGCGGTGCTGACCGATTCGCACATCATTCCCCGCGATCCGGTGCCCGTCGGCTCGGAGGTCGGCAACGACTTCAACGGCTTCCAGGAGAGCACGTTGCTCACGGTGGCCAGCGACGTCGCGGCAGGGAATCCGGATTTCATCCTCAACATGGGGGACACGCTGGACTTCCACATGTTCGGATTCAACGAGCCGCCCCCCGATAGCTCATGGACGCGGCTCGCCTATCTGAACTTCCGTCGCCTGCTGGGCGACACCCTGGGACATGTCGCGCATTTTCCGGTCATCGGAAACTGGGACGGCGAGAGCGGTTGCAACAGCCAGGACGAAATTCAACGCTCGATGAGCCAGCGGCTGCTCTACGTCCCCGGGCCGCAACCGAAGACCTACCCGCAAGGCGGCAGCCCCAACGAGGACTATTACGCGTTCACCTGGGGCGACGCGCTCTTCGTCGCGCTCAACGTGATGACGTACACGCCCACTTGCCACCTCCTCGACCAGGACCCGGGCGTTCCCGACGACTGGACCCTCGGCGCGGCGCAGCTCGCCTGGCTCGATCGGACGCTCGCCGGCGCCACTTCCAAATGGCGCTTCCTCTTCATTCACCACGCGGTCGGCGGCGCCGCCGGCGATTACAACGATTCCGCCTACGGTCGTGGCGGCGGCCAGGCCGCGCACGTGGGCGAGCAGGCAACCATCCACGCGATGATGCTGCGCTACGGCGTTCAGATCTTCTTCTACGGCCACGACCACGTCTTCACGGACAGCGTGGTGGACGGCATCCACTATTCACTTCCGGGAAGCGCCGGGGCGCCCTGGAAGTTCGACGGATCGTTGACCGGCTACACGCAGTACTGGCCGGATTCCGGATATGGCCGCGTCGAGATCGGGCCAACCCAAGCCCGGATTACCTTCATCGCGGCCGGTGGCCAGGTGCTCAGCAGTTACACGCTCGAGTAGCTCGGCCGAAGAGCTGCTGTTTGTTTGACCCCCATGGGGGCCCAACTGCTACTGCGTAGGACGACGCCTTACATCTGTTGTGAAGTGGGCCTGTTCTTTCGATGAATCTTGAGCCGACGGTGCTACTGATCACACAGACGGTGGTGGAATGAGAAGAGCCCCCCAAGGAGGTATCCGCATGCGCGTTGCTTCGATTCCACTCGCCCTGTGTGGCGGTCTATTTTTGGCGGGCCTCGGTTGCAAGAGCAGCGGGGGCGACGGCGGAACGGGCGGTAGCGTCGGGAGCGCGGGAACGAGCGGCGCCGGCACGGCCGGGACCAGCGGAAACGCGGGGACCAACGGCTCCGGCACGGCCGGGACCAACGGCTCCGGCACGGCGGGGACCAACGGCGGGAGCGCCGGGACCAATGGCGGGAGCGCGGGAACCAACGGCTCCGGCACTGCCGGGACCAATGGCGGAAGCGCCGGGACGAACGGCGGGAGCGCCGGGACCAATGGCGGAAGGGGCGGGACCAACGGCGGAAGGGGCGGGACGAACGGCGGAAGTGCCGGCACCACCGGCGCGGGCGGCACCGGGACGACGAGCTGCACGTTCACCCCTACGTCGTCGGTCAGCACGAAGATCCCGACCGTCGGCATCGTGACCTGGTCGACCAGTCTTTCGGGCGTCACCGAGGCCCATATCGACTTCGGGCTCACGACCTCGTACGGGATGACGGCGCCCGTGGATCTGACGCAGGCGAGCTACCGCACGCTGCTGCTCGGCATGAAAGCCGCGAAGACGTACCACTACCGCATCGAGGCTTCCGGCGGCGGCGACACCTGCACCAGCGAGGATTACACCATCGCGACCGGCGGGCTGATGAATGGTCTTCCGATTTTCACCGTTACGACGAACAACGCGGCGGCGCTCTACGGTGGCTTCCTGGTTACCGGTGAGTTCGTGAGCTCCGGGACATCGCCCGCGTACATCCTCGACGCCGACGGCGACTACGTCTGGTGGTACAGCGCCGGCAGCGATGCAACCGGCGCTCGA
>JADGRB010000040.1 GCA_017881315.1 Pseudomonadota bacterium | reverse complement strand
CGATCAGCCGGCGACCGCCGCGCTGCTCGCGGCGACCGTCGCAAACGACGCGGCCGGTGGCACCGCGCCCTAGTCTTCTCGCCCGCGATGCCCCAGCCGGGTGGTGCGGCGTCGCCGCTCCCGCCCGTGACGCCCCGCCCGGGTGGTGCGGCGTCGCCGCTCCAGCCGCTCGGCGGTATCATGGGCGGGCGATGACCGCCCCCGACCCGCCCGATCGGCAGGCCTACCTCGAAGAGCAGATCGAGCGGCAGAAGCGTGGCGAATCGATCGACGTCGAATGGGTTCGCGGCGAGCTGGAACGAATCCGCCTGGCCCAGGCCAAGACGCTGGCGGCGTCGCAGCGCAACCTGCGCTGGCTGGTGATCGTCGCGGCCGCGCTGCTGCTGATCCTCTGGTTCAAGAACGGCGGGCTCTCGCCGAGCGGCGGCCTCACCACCCTGGGTCTCATCTTCATCGGCCTGCTGGCCGCCTGGGGCCTGGGCCGGAAGAAGCGCTAGAAGAACGTGCCGGTCGGTCGATCGACCGCTTTGAGGATTCGATCCAGGACCTCACGCCGCTCGCCGACCTCGGCGTCGCGTGCTTGGCGAACCAGTCCCACCACCTCGTCGCCGCCCAGGTGCGAGAGACCCGACGAGGCGATCTGTCGAACGGCGCCGCCCTCCTGGCGAGCGACATCGAGGAGAACCATCACGGCGGCCAGCGAGCCGTCCTTGGCGACGCGGCCGATGCTCTCGAGGACGGCCAGCCGCACCCGCTCGTCGGCGGACTCGCGAAAAATACGGGTGAGCGGTTCCAGGCCATCGATGAAATGGAGCTCGGGGAGCGCGCGCAGCGCCTCGGTGGCGACCGCCGCCGCCGGATCGACCAGGCCCTGGCGCACCAGATCGAAGCTCCGCTGGCAACGGATCTGCGAGACGCCCCGCATGACCGCCGCCCGCGCCTCGGCGGCCGGGTGCCGGTAGAGACGCTCGAGGGGCGAGAGAATCTCGTACGAAGGAACCCGCCCCAGGGCGACCGCCAGCTCCGCCGCCGAGGCCGCGCTGTCGGCCGAAAACGTCGGGCTGCTGGCGATCAGAAGCGCCCGCAGCGCGAGGCGCGTCGTGCTGTTCGCGGGGCGTTCCACCACGAAGCGCGCGAGCACGGCCGTCGGATCGCCGTCCAGCTCCCACTCGACCAGGTCCTGGCGCCAGACGTCCAGATAGGCGCCGGCACTGCGCAGATGCTCCGGGAACTTTGGCGCCTTTGCCGGGATCTCCGGCGGCATCGCCTGATAGCGGCGCGCGAGGGCGCGGTAACGCAGGCGACGCTTCTCCGGCAGGGGGAGCTCGGCCAGCTCGGCGTAGAGCCGGCCGCAGAGGGGGAAGTCGCCCAGGGAGGTGGTCGCATCGATCGCCGCGTGAAAGGCGTTCGCCGACAGCTCAAGCGGGCCCCCCGCCGCCTGGTTTTCTCGGGCGTCCCGCGCCCAGAGCTCGGCGGCGCGTCCCAGGTAGTGTCGATCGAAGAGAAGACCGACCCTCAAGCTGTAGTCGGCCGCCTCGCGCGCGATGGTGGCGGCCGCGCGCCACTCCGCGCGCTCGACGGCGTAGGCCAGGAAATCGTCGTAGTACTGCAGGACGAAGAACCGCTGGTCGGCGGCGGCCAGGATGCGGATCCCGTTCAGGTAGCCCTCGGCCACATTCTCGAATACGCCGGTCGCTTTGCCGAGACGCAGCAGCACGCTGTAGCAATCGAAGGCCCGCATCTGCTCGCCCCGGGTCTCGAACTCGTCGGCGACCGCCTCGAGCATCCGCTCGCTCGCGGCGAAGGCGCGGGAGGCCCCCACCCGGTCGTCGACCCGCAGCAGCGCTTCGGCCAGGTTGAAGTGCGCGAGCGCGGTTTCGTAGGGCCGGTCGGCGAGGCGTGGATCGCGAACCACCCGCTCCCACTCTATCCGCGCCGTCGCCGCCGCGCCCCCGGCTTCGAGCTCCATGGCGGCCAGGGCCGGATGGCCGCACCCGGACAGGATCTGCGCCGCCTCGCCGTGTTGGCCGAGCTTCGCCGCGCAGAGCGCCCATTCGAGCGGCCGCTCTGCGGCGGGAAAATACCGCTGCGCCTCCGCGTAGCGCCTCAGACCCAGCAGACAATAGCCGGCCTCCCGCGTGCGACCGAGCGCCAGGTAGGCCGCCGCCGCCCCGTCGAGCCAGGTGTCGTAATGTCTTCCTTCCGTCTGGGTCGCGCCGAGGAGCTGCCAGTAGAGTCCCAGCGCTTCGCGCGCGCGCCCGGCGCGCAGGGCGCGTTCGGCGCGCTCGCGGGTGTGGATCTCGACCCGATCCGGCATCAGCCGCTCGCCGCCTCGTCGATGATCTGGAGGGCCCGCCGCCGCTTGTCGGCGCTGCGCGCCAGCGACGACGCCGTCACCACTTGCACCCGGTGCAATCGCGGGAGGTAATCGAGATCGAGCGGCCGCGACGGCAAGACGAAGATCCCACAGAGCTGCGCCAGCGCCGCCAGGGTCTCGACGGTGGGCAGCGGGATCTGGCAGGCGCCGTGGGTGATGAAGGTCAGCGTCACGTCGCGCCCCTCGTCGCGGACCAGGCGCCCGATCTCGACCGCCAGGTCGCCGAAGACGCGGGCGTAGTTGCGCCCGCGCTCGGAGCGAAACGAGAGCAGACGCGGCAGGTCGCGGCGCGCCGCCCGTCCGAGATCGAGCCGCGGGTGCAGGCGGCTGTCGAAGAAGCGCAACCAGACGTCGCCGCCCTGGAGCGAAAGCTTCTTGGCGAGGGCCAGCGCCAGTCCCCGCGCGAAGATCTCGCGCGCGCCGCGCATCGAGGCGCTCGCGTCGACCAGCAGGTAATGGAGCCGGCGCGACGCTTCGTTCTGGCGCTCGTGGCCGTAGTAGAGCAGGTCGTCCGAGAGCGCCTTCTGCACGAAGACGTCGTCGTCGTGTGCCAGCTCCCCGGGCAAGAGCGCGTCGACGTTTCCGCGCCGCTCGACCGAGGCATAGCCGTCGATGGAAAATCGCTGCGCCGCCGGACGGCGTTTGGTCTCCAGCAGCGATGGCAGAAGCTGGAGCGAGAAGTCGACCACGTCGGTCGCGCCGGCCGTGCCGACCAGACGATAGAGATCCGCCAGATCGGCGGCGCCGCCCTCGGCCGAGAACAGCCCGAGCAGACGAAGGGATCCGGCCTCGATCTGATCGAGCCGCGCCAGCACCGCCCGCTCGTGCTCGACGAGCCGCTGGAGGAAGCCGAGCGCCCAGCCGGGATCGTGCGCCCGAGCCAGGGCGTCGCGATCGAGCTCGTAGGTCGGCGACGATCCCGGCAGCTCGGCGGCGCCGCCGGGGGACGCCCAGCGCAGGTGAACGTCGCCGAACAGGCGGGCCAGGATCACCGCCAAGGAATCGTCGCGCAGCGGCGAGGCGTTCAGCTCCGCAATCACCTCGGCGCCCGCGATGCGGTGGAGGAGCGCCTGATAGCGCGCCAGCACCGGGGCGCCCGCCGTCCCCAGCGCGGCGCCGTCGCGCCGAACGCCGCGCGCGGCACCGAGCCCGCCCGAGAGCAGGAGGCCGCAGTCGTGGACCACCACCAGCGGCAACCGGAACCCGAGCCGCGCCAGCAGGTTCCACCACGCGGCGGCCGCGATGCCGTCCGCCGGCGTCGCCGGTCGCACCTGCGAATACGTCAGCGTCGCGAGCTGTCGCCGGAGCTCGGTTTCGGCGCGGTCATCGGCTCGGTCGGCGCTGTCAGGTTGACCTGCCACCCCCCAAGGCTACCCGCCGCGCTTACGAAGCAAAAGGAGATGCTCGCGACGCGGGTAGCCGGCGAAGATCTCGGCCAGACGCTTGTCCCGGATCGGCCGGGCCTGCGAGGCGCGCGCCACCGGCTCCAGCCCCACCTCGGCGCCAGCTTCGGCGATGCCGTCGGGCGCGTGCTCGGCCTTTTCGCCGACCACGCCATCGCCGACCACCAGCAGCGCCTGCCCCCCCGGCCGCAGGATGCGCGCGATCTCGGCGATGAAGCGTTTCTCGGCCACCCGCCAGCTGTCGACGCCGACCTTGCCGATCGCGGACGTGCGCGCCCCCAGCTGCACCCGCCGAAACACCCGCGGCGAGAGCCCCAACCAGGCGAAGCGGGTCTCGTGCTGGGTCGCGTAGTCGTAGGTGCCCGCGTACGGCGGCGACGAGAGCACCAGGGCGGCGCGCCCGGCCGGGATCGGCAACTCGCGCGCGTCGCCCTCGTGAACGACCGGCGCCGGCGTGCCGGGCGGCATGCGGCGCTCGATCGCCGCCAGCCCCTGGGCCAGCTCCGCGGCTCTGTCGGCCAGCATCCGCGAGGGGACGCCGCGGGCGATCCGCTTGGTCAGGCCGTCGCGTGGCGCCTCGGGTCCGGCCTTCATGAACTTGACCAAGATCGACGACAGGCAAAGGCGCAGCGCCCGCCCCACCCCGTCCTCCGGCGTCGCGAAGACCAGCTCGCGCAGGCCGAGCAGCTCGAAGAGGACATGGGCATGAAAGTGGGCGATCTCGCCGCGCGCCCAGGCGGGCACCTCGGGCCGCCGCCGCTTGCGCGCCCGCTCCCCCGCCTCCTCGGCGAGGCGCACCGCCTCCGCGACCAGGCGCTCGCGCTCCGCCGTGCCCAGCAGCGTGGTGCGCACGCGCGCGATCGCGGTGCCCAAGGGGCTGGCGTCCACGCCGATCGCGACGCGCCCCGCGGCCATCGCCTCGACCAACACCGTTCCGCTGCCGCAAAACGGATCGACGACCGTGTCGCCCGGCTTGCTGAAGGCGCCGATCGCCCCCCGCGCGATGGTGGGATGCATGCGCCCGGCGTAGCTGTGAAACCCGTGGGTGAGCGCCCGCGCCAGCGCCGGATCGACGGCGAAGAGCTCGCGCAGGACCCGCGACGCGCCCGGCTCGCCACCGACCTCGACCGGTCCCCCCAGGGTCGAGAAGGCACGCCGCTGGCGGGGAATCTTGGGGGCTAGCCGGTCCACTTGGACGATTCGAAGACGCCTTCGAGCAGCTTGTCGACCTCGCCCGCCATGGCCTGCGCGGTATCGGTCCCAATGGCTTGCAAAGCGGTGCGAATCTCCTGGAGGTTGCGGAGCTGCGAAAAGAGCTGCACGTCCGACAGCGGCGTCCCGCCCAGCAAGAGGCCGCGGATGACACCCAGCTCGGCCAGGATGCCGTCGAGATCGCGGGCGCCCGCGTCGGCCGGCCGCGCCTCGGGATGCTGCACCCGGTGCCGTTCGAGGACCGGACCCACGATGTCGTCGACGAGCGCGATCTGGTCGACGCTGTTCCACACGTGGCGCAGGACGAAGAAGTCGCCCTCGTTGACGGTGGGCCGCCCGTCGACCAGCGCGCTGGCGGCGAACAGCTTGAGCAGCTTGACCACCCGCCGGTCGGACAGCGTCACGCCCTCGGAGCGGATCTGAAACACCAGCCCCTTGTAGCGCGCCAGAAACTCTTCGGGGAACTGCAACTGGCGGGCGAGCCCCGCCTGCAGCGTGCGCAGCTCGGCCAGCGTGATGAGCGGCTGGGCCACCGCCTCGAGACCGCCGGCGAGGGCCTCGACCTCGGCGGCCAGCCCCCGTTCGATGAGGCCGTGAAAGTGGAAGCTGTCCAGGTTCTCCGACGAGGCGCGCACCAAGAATCGATCGAACACCGCGCTCAGCGCGTCGTCGTTGGGCACCTCGTTGGTGGCGCCGTAGAGCGACGACAGCGGCACCCGGATGCTGCGCGAGCCGGTGAAGAATCGCCGCTCGTTCAAGATGCTGAGCAGCGCATTGAGAATGGCCGAGTTCGACTTGAAGATCTCGTCGAGGAAGACGATGTCGGCGTCGGGGAGCATCGCCTCGACGCGGCGAACGTAGGTGCCTTCCCGGAAGGCCTTGATGTCGATGGGCCCGAAGATCTCGTTGGGCTCCGAGAATCGGGTGAGCAGGTACTCGAAGTAGCGGGCGTCGATGAGCCGGGCGAGATGCCGCACCAGCGCCGACTTGGCCGTCCCCGGGGGCCCGACGATGAGCATGTGCTCGCCCGCGACCAGGGTGACCAGCAGGAGGCGCACCAGCTCGGCCTTGTCGAGATAACGGGCGTCGAGGGCACGGCCGACCTCACGAAGCTTTTGCCCGATCCGCAGCGCCTCCGCATCGAGGGGCGCGAGCCGAGGCGCGGGGGCGGGATCACTGGCCGTCATGCCCGCCTATCATAGCGCGAGGGGTCGGCCGGCGGGCGCCAGCGCGAATTCGGCGATCGCCGTCGCCGCCGCCAGCTGCGAGGCGGCGCCGGTCTCGGCCCGCGCGGCCATCGTGTCGAGACGGGCGCGAAAGGCCCGGCCGAGATCGCCGGCCTCCGGCACGTCGCCGGGCCAAACCAGCGACGGGCGCGTGCGCGCGGCGGCCGTGAGCACCACCGCCAGTTCCAGGCCGGTTCCGACCGATGGCTCGGCCCGGTCCGCGCGCGCGGGGTCGCGCCTGCCGCCAAACAGAACGTCCAACCAGACCAAATGCGCGAGGAACGTGAGAGCGAAGCCCACCGCGTCGCTGGAGGCCGGCATACCGAAAGGCGGATCGTGAAACCCGGCGAAGCGGTAGAGGGCGCCCGCCAGCGCGTCGCCCGCGGGATCGACGCCGATCTCGAGGGCGCCCCCGGCCACCACGCGCGCGATGCCCGGGAAGCGCAGGATCGGCAGGATCCGCCCCCAGCCGATGGGGGGATCGAGGCGCAAGGGATCGAGCGCTTCGCCGAGCGGGCTCGCGGCGTTGAGCGCCAGGAACGCGCGCCGCCCCACGGCCGGAATACCGATCTCCCGCAGCCAGCTGCGGCGGGTCCGATCTACGCGCACCCGCCGCAGCGCCGGAAGCGCCGTGACCCGGCGCGGGGGCGTCTGTCCCACGAAGGTCTGCCGACCGATCCAGAACCGGACCGTGCTGTCGACCCGGACGATCTCGGGCAGGCGGGCGAGCAGCGAATGGCGGTTCACCGTTTCGCGCGCCGAGAGGGGCGGAGCGGCCGCCGCGAGCGCAAGCGCCGACTCCGCGATCCGCGCCTGGCGTCGCGCCAGGCTGGGACCGGCCAGGTCCGGGTGTCCGAGCGCGAGCAGATTGTGTAGCGCCGCCCCCAGCCGGACGGTGACCTCGTCGAGCGGCGGCGCGGCGAGGGTCGGCAGATAACGGGCCGCGAGCTCGCGCCGGGCGGCGGCGAGCGCCAGGAACGGATCGGGAACGATTCCAGCTCCGTCGGTGGGCCCACCCGTGGCGGCGAGCGCCAGCAGGCGGGCCACGGCGCGCTCTCCCAGTGGTCGACCGACGTGCAGGGCGCCGCCGCGGCAGAGCGGCAAGAGGAACTGGGAGACGAAAGAACGCGGCATCTACCGCGGCCGGGCGAGCCCCCACAGCGGCATCGGCCCGAGGGGATCGTTCTCGATCTCGACGGGATCCTGGAGTGGTCGCCGCTGTGGCCCGAGCGACTCCATGTTCGCCAGCGCCGGCTCGAGCGTCGCGAGCAGCCGCTCATCGAGCGGCCCGACCGCCTCGGATAGAATCCGGACCGGCGCGGCGGCGCGATCCGGGAACAGCACCATCGCGCCCCCGGTCGCGCCTAGGCGCTCCGACAAGATCTGCGGCGAGACGGCGGGGCGCAGCCGCGTCCCGACCGGGACCAGGACGTCGGGTGCCCCGAGCTCGTAGAGCGCGCCGAACGGCAAACCGTCGAGAGCTTCGGTCGCGCGCACCAGCACCCCGCGGCCGAGGAGCGCGACGCGATAGCTGCGAAGCGCCGAGGGCGGAAGCGCGTAGAGGAGTCTCTGCAGCCACGCCACCTGCGCCCACGGGACCAGCGCCGCCACCGGCCGGCCGGCGCTGCCGCTCGGCTCCAGCCGTAGCGCGACTGCCAGATCCGGACGCGCGATCGGCGCGGCCTCCTGACGGAGCGCGGATTCGAAGGCGGGCGCGCGAATCCGGATGACGTCCTCGATCGCCGCCAGCCTCGGCAGCGACGTCACCTCGGTGACGCCACCCGGAGAAAACAGATAGAGCCGGTCGGCCGGAAAGCTCGCGCGACAGGTCTCGAGGTGGATCGGGTGGCGATATCCGGCCGCCACCAGCACGTTGTCGGCGACCGGCAGATAGAGATCCAACCCGGGGGTCTTCGAGAGCAACCCAAAGAGCCGCGCCGGCGGGTGCTCGATCCGAAACAGCCAGAAGGTCGACGCGGAAGAGAAGGCGCTGGCCGCGGGCGTCTCGCAGAGCGCCGCCGCGGCGCGCAGGGCCGGCTCGGAGACGCCGGGACCGGGCGCGCGGGCGCTGGCCCGATGGAGATACCCGGCCACCACCGCGCCCAATCCACGCCGCGCCGTCAAATAGACGGACCCCTCGGGAAATCCCGGCGCCTGTCCTGAAACCCGCACCAGCGACAGCCGCAAGAGCAGCGTGGCCAGGGGCAGCTCGTTTTCGATCCGATAGGAGACCGTCTGCTCGGCGCCATAGAGGACCAGCTCGCCCGCCCCCTCGTGGAGCGCGGTCACGTCGTAGCCGAGCGGGGCGCGCGCGTCGCGAAATTGCACGAAGTGCTTTCCGGCGCCGGTGAAGGCCTGACCGCCCGCGAGCCGCACCGCGTGCGCGACGACGTCGCCGAGCTCGGTCGACGTCGCCGGCAGGATCACGATCGCCTCGCGCGTCCCGGCGCCGCCGCGCGCATAGACGATACGCAGGCCGGGCTGGAAATCGTCGAGGCTCTGCTCGGCCGAGAGCAGCCGCAGGAATGAAACGAGACGGTCGATGGCCGCAAAGCGAGCGACCGTCTGTCGCCCCGCCGCGACGCCCCGCGCGTCGGCCACCAGCCCCGGCAGGTTGAACCGGACCTGCCCGAGCGCGATCCGCTGGAGCATCCCGCCAGTCTACCCCCAACCGCCGATCCGCCGCCGACTCTCTGTTAACATCGGGGGGTGAGCGCCCGAAACAGGGGCCCAGGGGATCGTCAGCCGGCGACGCCGGCACCATCGGCAATGTCGGCAATGTCGGCAATGTCGGCAACGTCGGATAGCCGGGACCTGGTCGCCCTGATCGAGCGCCTGGTGCGCGAACGGTCGTGGAACACGCTCACGGCGCTGTTCGTCTCGATCGGCGGCGGAGACGAGATCGCGCACGCGGCCCTCCCCGACCTCGACTCGGCCGCCCGCCTTATCGGCGACGCCTTGGCCGCGCTGGCGGGCGCCAAGCCCCCGCGCGGGTCGCAGGCCGATGAGCTCCGCGCGCTGCGTCTGGCGGTCGCCGAGACGCTGGTCGCAGGCACCGCGCACCCCCCCCTCACGGCCGTGGAGCGACGGGCGCTCGAGCGGGCCGCCGACTTCTTCGATCTCGGCGGCGATCACCGACGGGCGGCGCTGGCCTACGAGGAGCTCGGCGCGGACATCCGCGCGGCCGACGCCTGGGGGGCCCTCGGCGATCTCGATCGTATGGAAGCGGCGCACGCGCGCGAGGAGCGGCAGGCGACGGCCCGGCGCGGGGCCGGGGATCTCGTGCGGCGCTTCGAGGAGCTGCTCGCCGCGGGTGAGCGGGTCCACGCGCTGGCCGCCGTCGCGGTCTTGACCGGCGTCGAGGAGGCCGCCACCTTGCGGCAGCGGGCCGCGGCCATCGAGAGCCGCCTCTGTCGCGGCCGCGCCGTGAGCCTGCGCGCGCCGGGCGGACCCTGGCTTCGCCTGGCGGTGCTTCCCAGCGAGATCGGGCGCGATCCCGCCGCGGGCATCCCGCTGCGGGATCCGTCCGTCTCGCGGCGCCACGCGCTCCTCGCCGCGGGCGACGGCGGCGTTCGTATCGAGGACGCCGGGTCCCGCGGGGGGATCGCCCTCGGCGGCGCGCGCCTCGAGACCGGGGTCCCGTTCCCCCTGCGGGGCGGCGGCGAACTCGCGCTCGGACCCACGACGGTGCTCCGCTTCCAGGCCACGCCCCTCGCCGTTTCGTTCGAGGCGTCGAGTGGGCTCGACCGCGGGCTGCGGGCGCTGGCCGGCGCCGCGCCGCTGTCCCTGGTGGGGCTGTTTCCGCCCGGCGACGGGCTCGCCATCGAGATCGCGAACCAGAACGTTCGGCTGCAGCGGCGGCCGGATCTGGCCGTCCGGGTCGACGGTCACTTCATCGGTCCCATCTGCGATCTCCTGCACGGTGACGTCATCGAGGTCCCGAGCGCGGGGCTGCGCGTCGAGGTGCAATGAGATACCGCCTCGAAGCCGATCGGGCCGAGACGGCCGGCGATTTGGTGGGGGCGGCCGTCGCTCTGCGCAACCACCTCGAACGCCACCCCGGGGACGGCCCCGCCCGGCTGCATTTTGCGCGATTGCTCCTCGATGCGGGCGAGCGCGCGGCGGCCCGCCAGGCGCTGGCCCCGCTCGAGGGCGCCGGCGCGGAGCCCGGCAGTCCGGTCGGCCGTCAAGCGGAGCGGACGCTGGCCGAGATCGATGAGGCGGAGGGCGCGCTCGCCTCGGCGGCCCTGCGCTGGGAGCGGCTCCTCGCCGACGATATCGACGACGCTCAGGCGCGCGCCCATCTCGCGCGTCTCCGTCCGGCGAGTGGCGGCGCGGGCCTCGAGGGCGACGGCCGGCCCGATCGCGGCGAAACGCTGGTCTCGCCGGAGGGGGTCGAGACCCTGCGCTTTCGGCTGCTGCGCGAGATCGGACGGGGCGCGACGGCGACCGTGTACCTGGCGCGCGACGAAGCGCTCGATCTGCTGGTGGCGCTCAAGGTGCTGCACCCGCAGCTCGCCGACGCGCGACGGTCCGATTCCTTGCGGCGTTTCTTCGCCGAGGCGCGCCTGGCAGCGGCGATCCGCCATCCGGGCGCGGTCGCGATCTACGACGTCGACGAGGCCGCCCGCGCGCTGGCGATGGAGTGGATCCCGGGCGGAACCTTGCGCACCCGCCTGCGCGAGCGCGGCGGCGCGATCGACGCGGCGGAGCTCACCGCGACGGCGCGCGCCGTCCTGGGCACGCTGGCCTACCTGCACGGGCGCGGCATCGTGCACGGCGATCTCAAGCCATCGAACCTGCTCCTGCGGGCCCCCGGTCAGATCGTGATCGCCGATTTCGGCACCGCCGAGCTGGTCGGCGCCGCGCGCGCCGAGGGCGTCGGGGGGACGCCCCTCTACCTGGCGCCGGAGCAATTTCGCGGCGCGCCCAGCTCGCCCGCCACCGATCTCTACGCCGTCGGCGCGGTCCTCTTCGAGATGAGCGTCGGACAGCCGCTGCGGAGTCACGCCAGCCTGGTGCGCGGCGCCGCGGGCGAGGCCCTCCCGGCCGACAGGCGCGCGCTCCTCGCGTCGTTTCCCCCGAGCTGGCGCGACCTGATCGTCGCGCTGCTCAGCCCCGACCCTGCCGCTCGATCAGTAGATGTTGATCTGTAGGGCCAGGTTCAGATCGACGACCGCGGAGAAGACCGGAAGACCGGCCAGCGCGTTCACCTCGACGACCAGCGACACCGCCTTGGTGGCTTCGTAGTTGAGGCCTCCGCCCAGACCCGCCAAGACGAAACCGCCCACCACCGTGTCCTTGAAGTCGGTGTTGTCGTTGGGCTGACCCGCGTCTGGATAGACCACCAGGCGAAACTGGCCGCCGCCGAGCATTGCCGATCCGAAGAAACGGAGCTGCGATTGCTTGGTGAATAGAATCAGCTTGCCCAGCACGCCGATGGCGCCCTTGGCGGCAAACTGCGCGTACTTCGCCGGCTGGCCCGTCCACTGGAGGCGCCCCTCGAGTGACAGCGCCATGTCGGGATTGAGCTGATAGCCGACCTCCGGCGCCAGATGCCCCAGGCCCGCCCAGGCCAGGCCCGGCAGGAACTCAGTCTGCAAGAGGTGGAAAGGCGTGCAACCAGATTTGGCGCAGGTCGTCTCGGGCGATTTGTTGACCGCCTCGAACCCGTTGCCCTTGGCGTAGCCGTAGCCGGAGCCGACGCCGAGCCCGATCCACCACTTGCGCTTGCCGAAGCGGGTGTCGAGCCCCTCGCGCGCCTTGTCGATGTGCCCGAGGTGGAGACGGGGGCTACGCGACCCGCCCTCCGACTGATCCTCGAGGGGGTTTTCGTCCTCCTCGGCGCCCGACTTGGACTTCGAGACCTCGTGCTTCGACTCCTCCTCGACGACCAGGACGATGTTCGGGCTGTCGGCGCCGCCATTGGCGACCACCGCCTTGCCGTCGGCGTTCCGCCCCTCGAAATAGAACTGGAACGACTTCCCGTCGACGGCCTTCTTGGGAACCTTGGCCTGCAGCCAGCCCTTGGGGGTCTTGGTCATGGCGACCTCGGTGTAGTCCTCCTTGCCGGGCGCACGATAAAGAAGGTAGACGCTGGCCACCGGAAGGCTGGGCGCCACCGCGCAGCGGAGGACGAGCGGCTTGTCGATGATCGCCTCGTCGGGCGTCGGACAGTCGAGCGCCGAGATGTGGGCCGGCAGATCGGGCTCGCCGCCGTCGTCGTCGTCGGAGCTGGATTTTCGGTGGGCACGGTCGGGCGACGGGGTGTCGCCTTCCATGACCGGGCCCTTCCGGCGACGCTTCGAGGATGGCGGGGACGCGGCGTCCCCGCCCCCAGCGCTGCCCCCGCCGCCGGCCTTGCGCTGGGCCTCGGCAAAGGCCGCGTTGACCTCGGAGGTCTCGATCCCCTTGGAGAGCTGGATCGCCGGGTCGATCTCGAGCGCCCGGGCGAAGCTCTGCATCGCCTTCGCCCGATCCTTGAACCCCGTCAGGTAGACCGCGGCCAGGTGAACGTAGGTGCGCGCCATGACCGGGTGGTTGTCGAGCCCGGCCTTCTTGCCGGCGACCAGCGCGTCCAGCAGCGTCCGCTTGGCGGCATCCCATTCGAGCGTGTCGTAGTCGCCGAGCGCCTTCTTGTTCATCTGAACGAGCTTGTCGACCGCCGCCTGATCCTGCGCGACAGCGCGGCCAGCCGGCAGCAGAACTGCGCCCGCGCAGGCGAGCGAGACCGAGAGCAAGGCGATGTGCTGGGAACGGATCATTGCTTCTGTGTCCTCTTATTGCTGCGTGATGAAGAACTCTACACGCCGATTCTTCTCCCGCCCCGCCGCCGTCTTGTTGGTCTCGATGGGTTGGTCGGGGCCGAATCCCTTCGCGTCCATCCGCGACGGATCGACCCCCAGTCCAACTAGATGTTGTCGCACGGACTCCGCACGGCCCGCCGACAGCTGCATATTGTGCGCGTGCGTCCCCCGCACGTCGGTGTGACCCTCGATGCGAACCGTCATGGTGGGCCGCGACTTGAGCACGCTGGCGATCTCGTCGAGGAGCGAGAAGCTGCGCGGCTGGATGGTGGTCTTGTTGGTGTCGAAGAAGATCTTCTGCTTGAGCTCGATCTTCTCCTGGGTGACCACGATGTGCTCGAACTTCTTCGGGCAGCCGTCGTTGTCGGGCGGACCCGGCTCGTTCGGGCACTTGTCGGCCGTGTCGAGCACGCCGTCCTTGTCGTTGTCCGGATCGGGACAGCCATCGGCGTCCTCGAACCCGTCCTTGTCCTCCGGCTCGTTCGGGCACTTGTCGGTCGCGTCGAGGATCCCGTCGGCGTCGTTGTCGGGATCCGGGCAGCCGTCGGCGTCCTCGAACCCGTCCTTGTCCTCCGGCTCGTTCGGGCACTTGTCGGCCGCGTCGAGGATCCCGTCCTTGTCGTTGTCGGGATCGGGGCAGCCGTCGGCGTCCTCGAAGCCGTCCCTGTCCTCGGGTTGGTCCGGGCACTTGTCGACATTGTCGAGGATGCCGTCGTGATCGCGGTCGCCGGGCGCGGTCGGCGCCGTGCATTTGTCGCGCGGCGAAAGGCGGAAGGCCGCGCGGGCGTTGCGGTCGGCGATCTGGACGTGGTCGCGCGCGCGGAAGTAATCGCCCTGATCGAGCTCGCGCTGGGCAAACTCGACGTGGGTCTCCGCCAGGGCCAGCTCACGCGGCGCGCACTTGTAGGCGCCGTTGTCGCGCGCCTCCTTGGCGATGCTGCGCACCTCGTGAACGTTGGATTCCAGCTGCACCCCGGCGCAGCCGGCGCCGAGCGCGGCCAGCAGGACCAGCGCCCCCGCCAGGCCCGCCCGGAAGGAGACCCGAGGGAAACAGACCGTGCCCATCACTCGGGGGCCGGCTTCCCCGTGCGCTCGCGCGCCCGCTGTTTGGCGGCTGCCGTCGCTGGGTCGTCGGCCGCCGCGCCCGGCTCCTCGTCCTGGCTCTTGGGCTTGTACCTGGCCGCCGCCTCCCCCTCCTTCGCGAGCCGCTCCACCGTGATCGCGCGGGCCTGGTTGGCCAGCTCTTCGGCCCTGCGGCCGTATTCGATGGCGTCCCCGTATTCGGCGTGCCCCGCCTCTTCGCGCGCCTTGTGCAGATACTCTTCGGCGGCGGTGTACTCGTACGGGGCGTAGCGCTCCGACTGCGCCAGCTTCGCCGCGGAGACCGCCGAGGCCGCCCTGTTGCCGACCTGATTGATGTACTCGACCGGCCCGCAACCCGAGACCGAGGCCACGATCGGAACCAAGGCCGAAGCCAACAGCAAGGCCAGGCTTCCCCTCGGAAGGTCGCGAACGCGGCGCAATGCGACTCGACCGTAGCAACTCGCCTTCGGCTGGTCAATCACGCGCATGTCTTGCGCCGCGAGTTTATCCGCGATATGAGCAACCCGTTATTTTTCCTCAACAGCACCCTACCCTTCTGGAGGTGTCCCGGTGAAACAACTGATCGCCTATCTGCTCGATCACGCGATAATCGATTTTTCAGGCGATCTCACCCTGGCCATGGTGCGGGATTTCTTGCGTGAGGACGATAGCCCCGAAGGACGAAAGCTGCTCGGCAAGCTTGTCGAGGACCGCGGCGTCGACGACATGGTCGTCACCCTCGCGGACTGCCTGCAGGATTACCTGCGCACCGGAATCACGGACGACGTGGTTCGCGAGCAGATCCGGCTCTACAGCGAGAGCTGAGCGGCGGCTGCGGCTCGGGCGTTCGGTCGTCTTCTTGGGCCTGCCAGCGGCGGCCGCCCTGGCGGCGATGGGCCTGGGCCTGGCCGGCTGCAGCTATCCGACCGACACCACCCCCTACCCGGGCGTCTGCGTGCCGATGGTCATCACCGGCTCTTCGCCGGCCGTTGACAGCACGGGGGCCCCGACCAACCTGGTCGTCAAGGTCCGCTTCGCCGACTACCCGGATCCCGACACGGTGGAGACCACCAGCATGCTGCTGACCACCAGCGTGTTCCGCGTCCCGGAGACCTATCGGGTCGACCTCGCAGCCAAGACCGCGATCATGACGCCGGTCGGCCCGCTGGTCCCATTGCTGGGGTACACCGCCAGCGTGTTCCCGGGCCTGCGCTCGCTGGCCGGATGCTCGGGCCCGTTCCGGCTCCTCAGCTTCATGACCGGCGACGGGCCGGTGGACGACCCGCCCGTCCCCCCTCCGACGTTTGCCGACTTGCGGCCCATCCTGGACGGTCACTGCGCCGGCAATTGCCACGCCGATGCGAGCGGCGGCTGCCTGGCCGCGCCGGCCGCGGGCCTGTCGTTGTGCGCCCCCGAGGCTCGCGGCGCGCTGGTCGACGTCCCCTCCCGCGAGGTGAGCAGCCTCCGGCTGGTCGAGCCGGGCGACTCGGCCCGCAGCTACTTGCTCCGGAAGGTCCTCCCGGCGACGGCCGGCGGCGGGCCCATCCCGACCACCCTCGGGCAGCGCGAGCCTCCCGGCGATCCCCTCACCCAGGACCAGCTCGCCACGCTGACCGCCTGGATCGATGGTGGTGCCCTGCCTTGATGTCGGCCGATGTGGGAAGCTGTCTGGCGAATGGACGTCTTTAACGTCATGTGCCGAACCCGCCGATGAAGCCGCCGGTGTCACCCCGCGACCCAGCCGAGACCCGGCCCAAGGCCGGAGCGGCGCCGACCACCTTCGGCCGCTACCGCCTCCTCGGTCGGATCGGCGAGGGCGGGATGGCCGAGGTTTACCGCGCCCTCATGACCGGACCCGAGGGGTTCGAGCGCGAGCTGGTCCTCAAGCGAATTCTGCCGCGTCTGTCGGGCACCGGGGATTTCAAGACCATGTTCATCCGGGAGGCGAAGATCTCCGCGCTGCTGCTGCACCCCAACATCGTGCAGATCTACGAGTTCGGCGAGGCCGACGGGGCCTACTTCATCGCCATGGAGAACGTGCAGGGGGTGACGCTGCGAGAGGCCCTCACCACCCTCCGGCGCGAGCAGCGCGCGATGCCGTACCTGGTGGCGGCCGACATCGCCCGCCAGATCTGCATCGGGCTCGACTACGCGCACACCCTGAACGGACCCGACGGCCTGCCGCTCGAGATCGTCCACCAGGACATCTCGCCCACCAACATCATGCTGGCCTACAACGGCACCGTGAAGATCCTGGACTTCGGGATCGCCCGCGCTGCCTCGTTCGCCGAGGAGGAGACGAAGAAGGGGCTCATCAAGGGGAAGGTGAGCTACCTGTCGCCGGAGCAGATCCACGTGCGCCCGTTCGACTCGCGGGCGGACGTCTTCGCGCTGGGCGTGGTGTTCCACGAGATGCTGACCGGCCGCCGGCTGTTCCAGGCCAAGAACGACATCACGCGCATGCGCCAGCTGCTGTCGCAGACGGTCGTGCCGCCCTCCGCGCTGAACGCCGGGATCCCGCGCGAGCTGGATCGAATCGTCATGCGCGCGCTCGAGATGGATCCCGAGCTGCGGTATCAGAGCACCGCCGACATGGCGAGCGATCTCGAGCGGACCCTGATCGCCGCGCGCTATTCGAGCCGCGAGCTGTCGAAGCTTCTTCACGGGCTGTTCCTGCCCGACGAGGATCCTCTGGTCGTCGTCGACACCGGGGACGGGCAAACGGTCGCGCTGACCGGCTCCTCCCCGGGAACTGCCTCCGGTACCAGCTCCGGGACGGGCTCGCGCACCGGCACCGGCGCCGGTACCGGCTCCGGCTCCAGTTCCGGTTCCAGGACCGGGCCGAGGACCAGCGGCCCCCACCCCGCCGAGACCTCGATGACCGAGCCAATTCCCGACGTCGACGAGGCGGTGAAGCGGCGATCCGATTCGGGCGCGCGGCGGATGGCGAAAGTTCTGCGCGCGGAACAGGGCCGGCTGGCCCGCGCGCGCTTTCGCGGACGGGCGAGAGTCTTCGTGGTCGCCGCGGGCGTCGCCGCCCTGGTGGGGGCCGCGGTGTGGGCGGGCCACCGCTACCTCCCGGCGCTGCTGGAGTCGCCGCCGGCCGCCAAACCTGTTCTTCCCATGCCGCTCCCCAATCAGGAGCTACCGGCGACGCCCGCCGTCAAACCGTCCACCAAGAAGCGGCCCGCGCGCCACAAGGCGCAACATGCGGCGCCGACGGCCACCCCGGCCGAGGGGGCGCCAGCCGCCGGGGACGACTCAGGCGGGACCGAGCCGCAGTAGACCGACGTCGAGCTTGGCGATCGCCTCCTCGAGCTCGGCCAGGCGGGCGCGGTCTTTGTCGAGCACCTCGAGCGGCGCCCGATTGACGAAGTTCGGATCGGCCAGCTTCTTCCGCAGGTGCCCGGCGTCTTTGTCGAGCTTGGCTTTCTCTTTGTCGAGCTTGGCTCGCTCGGCCTTGCCGTCGACGAGCCCTTCGAGCGGGACCATCACCTCGACGTCGCCCGCCATGGTCATCGCCGTCTGGCTGAGCACGAATTCCCCCGAGAAGCTGGCTCCCGAGCGCCGCACCCGCACCTCGCTGCAGCGGGCGTGCTCCGCGATGATGGCCTTGTAGCCCTCGAGGATGGTCTTCTTGTAGTCGTCGGTCACCGCCAGGAGGACCTTGAGGCGCACCGACGAAGCGATGTTGCGCTCGGCGCGAATTCCGCGAATCGCGACGATGATCTTCTGCACCAGCGCCATCGAGCCCTCCGAGGCGTCGTCGTGGAAGCGCAGGTCGCGCACCGGGTAGAGCGTGATCATGATGCTCTGCGGGACGCCGGACGGTTTGGGGAGCCGCTGCCAGATCTCCTCGGTGAGGAAGGGCATGAACGGGTGCAGCAGGCGCATCGCGGTCTCGAGCGCCGTCACCAGCGTCCCCTGAATCTTGTTGCGAGCGTCGGCATCGTCGCCCACGCGCACGAAGCTCACCTTGGCGAGCTCGATGTACCAGGCGCACAGCTCGTCCCACAGGAAGTGATAGGCGGCCTGCGCGGCGTCGGCGATCCGATACTCTTCCAGCGCGGCATCGACCTCCTCGGCCACCCGCTGGACGCGCGAGAGGATCCAGCGCTCGGGCAGATCCAGCTCGGCGCCGTCGGGACCCTCGGCGATCCGATCGGCGAACCGATCGGCGTCGTAGCCCTCCAGGTTCATGAGCGCGAAGTGGGTCGCGTTCCAGATCTTGTTCGCGAAGCGGCGCGCGTCCTCCACGTTGGACATCGAGAGCTTGATGTTCTTGCCCTGCGTCGCGTGGGTGGTCAGCCAGGCCAGCGCGAAGCGCAGCGCGTCCGCGCCGTGCTTGTCGATCACGCTCAGGGGATCGATGGTGTTCCCCTTGGTCTTCGACATCTTCTCGCCCTTTTCGTCCGTCACCATCGTGTGGAAGTAGACGGTGCGAAAGGGAACCTTCTTCATGAAGTGCAGGCCCGCCATGAGCATGCGGGCCACCCAGAAGAAGAGGATGTCGTAGCCGGTGTCGAGCAGGCTGGTCGGGTAGAAGGTCTTGAGCTCGCGGGTGTCGTTTGGCCAGCCGAGGGCCGCGAACGGCCACAGCCAGGACGAGAACCAGGTGTCGAGCACGTCCTCGTCCTGTGTCAGCGCGGTGCCGCCGCACTTTCCGCAGGCGGCCGGCGCGGTCCTCGCGACGGTGGCCTCGCTGCACTTGGCGCAGTACCAGGCCGGGATCCGGTGTCCCCACCAGAGCTGACGCGAGATGCACCAGTCCCGGATGTTGTGCATCCAGTGGAAGAAGGTCTTGTTCCAGCTCTCGGGGACGAACTTGGTCTTCCCCTGCTCGACCGCCTCGATCGCCGGTTTGGCGAGGGGCTCCATCTTGACGAACCATTGGGTCGACAGCATCGGCTCGACGACGGTGGCGCAACGCTGGCAGTGGCCGACCGCGTGCACGTGGGGCTTCGAGCCGCGCTCGAGGCCCAGCTCCTTGAGCCGCGCCTTGACCGCCTTCCGCGCGGCGAAGCGGTCGAGACCGACGAACGGTCCGCCCTCGGCGTTCACCGTCCCCGTGTCGTCGAAGATCGAGATCATCGGCAAATCGTGGCGTTGCCCGGTCTCGAAGTCATTCTGATCGTGGGCAGGCGTCACCTTCACCGCTCCCGTTCCGAACTTGGGATCGACCAGGATCGGGTCGGCGATGATCGGGAATTCGCGCTTCGCAAACGGATGCCGCACCAGCTTGCCGATCTTCGCGGCGTGTCGCGGGTCGTCCGGGTGGACGGCGATGGCCGTGTCGCCCAGCATCGTCTCCGGCCGGGTGGTGGCGACCACCACCTCGCCGGCTCCGTCGGCCAGCGGATAGGCGAACTCGTACAGCTCGCCCTGCGTCCCCTCGTCGTAGTCGACCTCGAGATCCGAAAGCGCCGTGCGACACGAAGGGCACCAGTTGATGAGGCGGCGCGCCCGGTAGATGAGCCCCTCTTCGTGCAGGCGCACGAACGCTTCGATGACGGCCGCCGAGTAGCCGGGGTCCATCGTGAAGACGGTCCGCTCCCAATCGAGCGAGCAGCCGAGCTTCTTGAGCTGATCGAGGATCCGATCTCCGGTCCGCGCGCGCCAGTCCCACAGGCGCGCGACGAACGCCTCCCGCCCGATGTCGTGCCGGCTCTTTCCCTCTTTTTCGCGCAGCTCCCGCTCGACCACCATCTGCGTCGCGATCCCGGCGTGGTCGGTGCCGGGCAACCACATCGCGTTGTAGGCCGCCATCCGCCGCCAGCGGGTGAAGATGTCCTCGATCGTATCGCCGAGCGCGTGGCCGATGTGCAGCGACCCGGTGACGTTGGCCGGCGGGATGACGATCGTGAACGGCGCCTTGGGCGCCGTGGCGTCGGCGTGAAAGTATCCGCGCGCCATCCATTCGGCGTACCAGCGCGGTTCGATCTCGGCGGGCTCGTAGCTCTTCGGCAGGTCGGCCATCGGAGTCGGTTTTAGCGCGAATCACCGCCTGTTGTCGCGCCGGACCACCCAGGTCTCCCTGCGGACGCCAGCGGTGGCACGAGGTTCGCAGATGTGACGACCCGTGCGCCTGGTCTTCGATCGCGGAACGCTGCTCCTCGCAGATCTGGGCGATCTGCCAGCCACCCTCGATGTCGGCCAGATCGCCGGCGTCTTGTGGGACCCGCGGGTAGGTGGGTACCGCGCGCCGGCGCGGCTCTGCTACGCGATCGCGTCCGAGCTGCGCCGCCGAGGCGTCCGGATCGCGGAGCAGCCCTGTCCGGATCTCACGCCGCCGTCCGAATTTCGTCCGCTCGATCTGCGGCCCTATCAGGACGCCGCGCTGGCCGCCTGGCGCCAGCGTGGGCGCCGCGGTCTGGTGGTGCTCCCCACCGGGAGCGGCAAGACGCACATCGCGCTGCAGGCGATCGCGACCACGCGCACGCCCTGCCTCTGTCTGGTGCCGACGCGGGCGCTGCTCGCGCAGTGGGCAACCGCGCTCGGCGCCATCTGGGACGGGCCCATCGGCCAGTTCGGCGACGGCGTGCGCGCGGTCGGCCCGGTGACCCTGGCGACGTTCGCCAGCGCCTACCGCCACATGGCGAGCATCGGCGACAAGTTCGGCCTGCTGATCGTCGACGAGGCCCATCACTTCGGACAGGGGTCGCTGGACGAGGCCCTGGAAATGTCGATCGCGCCGCTGCGGCTGGGGCTAACCGCGACGCCCCCGGCGCCCGGGCCGGCCGCCAGACGTCTGACCACCCTGGTCGGCCCGGTGGTGTTCGAGCGAACGATCGGGGATCTGGCCGGACGATACCTCGCGCCGCTCGAGCGGATCACCTGGCGCTTGACGCTGGATCCCGATGAGCGCCGCGAGTACGACGCGCTCTGGGAGGTCTATCGGCGAGCGCGCCGGGCGTTCGAAGGGAATCACCTGGCAGGGGCATGGGAGGACTTCCTGCACCAGGCCGCCCGCACCGACGAAGGACGCCGCGGGATCGCGGCCTGGCGACGCGCCCGCCGGATCCTGGCGTTTCCGCGGCGCAAGCGCGAGGCGCTGTCCCTGCTGCTAGGCCGCCACCGCGCTCAGCGCACGCTGGTGTTCGTGGCCGACAACGAGACCGCCTACCGGGTGGCCCGCGAGCACCTGGTCATGCCGCTCACCTGCGACATCGGGCGCGCCGAACGGCAGCAGGCGCTGGCCCGGTTTCGCGCCGGCGCGCTGCGCGCGCTGGTGTCGGCGCAGGTCCTCAACGAGGGATTGGATGTCCCGGACGCGGAGGTCGGGATCGTGGTCGCGGGGCGGCTGGGAGGGCGCGAGCACGTTCAGCGGGTCGGTCGGCTGCTCCGGCCGGGTGATGGAAAGCGGGCGCTGATCTACGAGCTGGTTGTCGACCAGTCGAGCGAAGTCAGCCAGGCCGAAAGGAGGTGGGAGGGTCTTGCTTCCCGAGAGCGATCTGCCGCTTAGGCTCATCGAAGAGCGCGCTTTCATCGACTTCCTGGGACCCCAGGACGAGCCGTGGCTGCGCGTGCTCCTCGCCGAGATGGCGCGCTTCGAGGGTCGCAGGCGACGGGAGCTGGCAGAGCGCCTCAGCGAGCCGCTGCCCTGCGAGGCGCCGTACTTCAAACGCCGCGCCGCCACCCGCGCCCTGCTGCGTCTATGGCGCGGCGCCTCGACGGGCGGCGCGACGCCACCCGGCCCGGCCCGACCGGCCGCGCCCCGATCCGCCGAGCTTCGGGCGGAGCTCTTCGCGGCCGCCGCTGCCAGCGAAGCGCCCACCGCGTTCATCCTCGACCAAACGGCCCGGCAACGCGGGATCACGCCAGCCGCCCTGATCGAAGCGCTGTTCGCCGACCTGCCCGGTGAGCGCCCGGTCCGGGCGCCGGATCCCCCACCCACCCCCGCCGAGGCGGCGCTGCGTACCAATCTGGCGATCGCTCAGGCCGTCCTCATGCGCGCCTCCCGGGTCGAGCTGCGGGTCGAGGGGGGCGTGCGCCCGATCGTTCGCCTGGCCAAGCTGCGCGGACTGCTCTGCACCATCACCGACGGCGATCTCGGCGAGCCAGCGCGCCCGGTCCTGGAGATTTCGGGACCGTTCTCGCTCTTTCGTCACACGCTGCTCTACGGACGCGCCCTGGCGGAGCTTCTGCCCCACCTGGCCTGGTGCGCCCGCTTCGAGCTGCGCGCGGCCTGTGCGCTGCGGGGCCGTCTCGCCAAGGTATCGGTCGGCAGCGGCGATCCGATCTTCCCCGCGGCTCCGCCGGCGCTCTTCGACAGCCGGCTCGAAGAGCGCTTCGCCGCCGACATCGCCCGGCTGGCGCCGGACTGGGACGTCATCCGCGAGCCCGAGCCGGTGCGGGCCGGCGCGACCCTCATCTTCCCGGATTTTCTCCTCCGCCATCGTATCCATCCGGAACGCCGGGTGCTGGTCGAGATCGTCGGCTTCTGGACGCCGCAATACCTGGCCACCAAGCTCGAAAAACTACGACAAGCCGAGCTGCCGCCCTGCGTCCTCTGCGTCGACCAGGACCGGGCCTGCGCGCCGGGCGATCTCCCGGCGGGCCTGCCCGTCGTCCCCTTCCGACGCCGCGTCGACGCCGCGGCGGTCCTCCTGCAGGCAGAGCGGCTCACGGCCGGATCCGGCTCGAAGGCGGCTTGAGTATGGAACGCTACGCCGATTTCGCCTCGGCGGCTGCGCGGCCCCGAAACGCGGAGCAACACCCCGGACCCCGAGCCGATGCTACGTTAGCTTCCCAGCGCCTTTTCGGTCTGTTCCTTGCCGTCGAAGCGGAAGAGCTTCTGTTTTCCTTCGACGACGGTGACCAGGTTGACCGGGCGGCGCCAGACGCGGCCCAGCGCCGCCAGCGTGGCGCGCGCGTGCTCCATCTCGAGGTCGGTCCCCTCGTGGCGGTGGCGGATCAGGAGCTCACCCCGGTTGTCGTGGTTGGCGTCCTCCACGAAGATGAAGGGGTCGCCGAAGTTGGTCAGCGAGAAGAGCATCTTGTGTTTGATCTTCTCGAACTCCCGCGAGTCGATCTCGTAGTTGCCGCTCCGGTCGTTGAGCGAGAACGAGAAGAACTTGTTCCGCTCGCAGAAGTCGGCGGTGAAGTACTCGTCGATGAAGGTGACGTCGTTGTAGAGCTTGCGCACCTCGAAGATCTTCTTGCGCCCGAGGCC
>JADGRB010000039.1 GCA_017881315.1 Pseudomonadota bacterium | reverse complement strand
CCGCTCGAATCACCCCCGAGGGCGCGGCGCGCGGCCTCGAGCGGCTGCGCCGTGCCACAGGCCTGAGCGCCAAAGTTACCGAGACACGCGAACGCATCGCCGAGGGATCCCGAGCTGTTCTGGTCGACGTCACAGTAGTCCGCGGTCAGGAACTGGTCCTGCGCCGCAAGGCCACAGGCGGTGCCGCGAATTCCAGGTGGCGAGCAGTCGCCGGATGGCAGCGTCGCCGGGATGAACGCGACATGCAACGGCGGCGCGCCGAACGGTAATCCCTGGAGGACTTGCGCGAACACGGCGTATTGGGCAATCAGGTTTGCCTCGACGCCCGCCACCGCCGGCGTGTCATCGATGACGAAGAGGATGTCGAGCTCCTGCACAGGCGTCGTGATGATCGTCTGGCGCACGATCGGCTCCCAATTGGCGCCGGCGTCCCCGCCGGGCCGCAACGTGGAGCCACCGAAGCAACCCACGACTGCGAAGATCCCGATCGCGCTCCAGGGAGAGGGATTGGGATGGCGCATCGTCGGGTGTAACTGCAAGCCGGTGGCCAAGGGCCGAAGCGCGTTGTCGCGGGCATGGGCGCCGTGAGGCCAACGTAGTTGGCGAAGGCCGCCTCGAATGTGGTGCCGGGAACCGGTCCGTGATTTCATGCCGCCGCATGCGACTTCCCCGACTTCGACGGCTCTTCGCCTTCATGCTGCTGGTCTCCCCTGCCCTCGGCTGCGCGATCTGCGGCTCGCCGACGACGGCCCCCGCAGCCGGCGCGGCCGCCGCACCCGGACTCTTCCCCGGCGCGGGCACGCCCGCCGCGCTGCCCAGCGACGTTCCCTTCGTGTCGCTCGAAGGTCCGCTCTGGATGGCGGCCAGCGGCTCTCTCTACTTCTCGGACGTCGTCGAGGCGAACGCCAGCGGCGCGCGGATCTATAGCTTCGACCCGGCCTCCCGCCATTTCTCGGCGGTCCCCTACCCGTCCGCCGCGCCGATCAGCACCAACGGTCTCGCCGTCGATCCCGCCGGGCGTCTCATCGCCTGCGAGCGCTACAACGCGCGCGTGGTCCGCGTCGAACCGGGCGCCGGCGGCGGTGCCAAGCTGACGGTCCTCGCCGATCGCTGGCCATCCGGGCCGGCGGGCAGCGGCCAGCCGCTGAACGCGCCGAACGATCTGGTCGTCCGCAAGGACGGCAACTTCTACTTCACCGACAGCGACTGGGGCGCGCGCCCCGGCCCCGGCCACGCGCCAATGGGCGTCTACCGCGTCTCACCCACCGGCGAGCTGTCGCGGGTCCTCGGTCTCGAGAAGCCGAACGGCATCGCGCTGTCGCCCGACGGCGCGACGCTCTACGTGGGGAGCGACACTCAGGCCAAGGTCTGGAAGCTCCCCGTCGACGCGGCTGGCGCGGTCGGCGCGCCGGCGCTGCTCATCGACGGCCCCACGGTGGCGGGCGGCTTCAAGGTGCCCGACGGCATCTGCGTCGACGACGCCGGCGCTCTCTACGTCACGAACAACGACGACGCCGTGAAGGCGATCGTGGTGTTCGATCCGGCGGGCCACCAGCTCGGCCGCATTCCGTTCCCGTACCGGCCCTCGAACTGCAGCTTCGGTGGTGCCGACAGGCGCACCCTCTACGTCACGACCCTACACGCCGTCTACGCCCTACCCGTCCCGACCCCTGGGTTGCCCTGAGGCGCCCGGCCTAAGGCAAACTTCCCAGGTCTCGCCGCTCGGTGGCGGCCAGGCACGCCGGACAGTTGGCGGCCAGACGCCAGGCCTCCGGATCGAGCGCCACAGCGACCTCGAACTCGAAAGCACCTCCCGCCCGCGCCGCCCCGATGTGGACGCCGCACAGCGCCCGCCAGCCGGGCCCCTCGCCCGCTCCAAGCCAATCCGGAACCCGCTCCACCCGGTGGATGACGCTCTCGCTGATGACGGGTCCGGTGATCTCCCGAAAACTCACGCCCTCGGGTTATGACAGACTAACCGGCCATGCGCACGTTCACCGCTTGAAGACCCTTCGGTCCCTCGGTGACGTCGAACTCGACCGGCTGGCCTTCCGTCAGCGACCGAAACCCGTCGGCGACGATCGCCGTATGATGGACGAACAGATCCGGTCCGTCATCACGCGCGATAAAACCGAATCCCTTAGCATCGTTGAACCACTTGACCTTCCCGCTTGCCATTTCGTTCCCTCCACGGACTGTTGAATGCATGCACCCTTCGAGGCGGCGCCCCGAAAGGTCGGCGTGAGACTACGGATGTTGCAAGTACTGTCAAGCCTTTCGCGAATCGGACGCCGTGCGTGACCGGCCGAGGTGCCGACCGCGCGTGCGCGCCGCTCCCCGCTCGGTCAATTCCAACAAGTCCGAATCGTCGTCGGTCGCTCCCCGTCGAGAGATGCCGAATCGCAGACGCGCCGCGCGCGCCAACGCCCATCGCATGCGGGTTTGCGCCGCTCGATACGAGAAAGAGCGTGAAATCTACTGGGGCCTCGTCATGGCCTCTTCCGTTCAGGAAAAACGTTCACGTGTTCGCCGGCTTAGGCGCCGAGGCGTGCTCTCTGTCTCGTTTCGGCATCGGGTAGGTGACAACCCTGAAAAAATTATTCGGCTGATTTTAGCGATCTTGCGCGCATCCGCGGATTGACCGCTTGCCGGCTTTTGTCGCGGTTTGATAGACAGCATGCACCGCACCGCACCGGACCCGGCGCACCGAGTCCGACGAAACGAAGACGACAGGGGGATCGGTTTTTCACGCTATCGGCGGGTGGGCGTCCTATTGCCTCGCGTTGTGGACAAAGAGAGGGAATCACGTGTCAGAGCCTGGAATCACCGAGGATTTCCCATCTAGCCCGCTGTGGACAAGTGACGGCCATGTTTGAGCTCTGGACCGAAGCGGTGCGGTCGATTGAGCCGCTGGTCAAGCCCGCTCATCGCGACCTCTGGCTGCGGCCCATCGAGTGCGTCGCCATGGATGAGGGGCACATCCGGCTGCGGGCGCCGAACCGCTACAACAAGGAGTGGTTCGAGGACAATTTCTTGCCGTCGATCATGAAGGACCTGGAGGCGCGCGCGCAGCGTACCTTCTCGGTCGAGTTCGAGCTCGGGCCGGAGCCCGAGGCTGCGGCGGCGGTAGAGCCGGCGGCCGCGGCCGCACCGAGGCCGTCGGCGACGGTCGTCCCGGCGGGCTCGTCCCTGCCCCCGCCCGATCTGGTCAATCGGTACACCTTCGACAAGTTCGTGGTCGGACCGACCAATAGCTTCGCCCACACGGCGGCGCGGATGGTCGCGGAGGCGCCCGCCTCGCGCTGGAACCCGCTCTTCATCCACGGCGGCGTTGGGCTGGGGAAGACCCATCTCCTGCACGCGATCGGACACGAGATTCACCGCCAGCACCCCGATTGGCGGGTCACCTTCGCGACCGGCGAGCGATTCGTCACCGAGTTCATCGGCTCGCTCATGAACCAGAAGCGCTCCGGCAACTCGGCGGGCAACTCGATGGAGGACTTCCGCACCCGCTACCGGACCGCGCCCGACGTGCTGCTGGTGGACGACGTCCAGTTTCTATCGAACAAGGACAGCTCGCAGGACGAGTTCTTCCACACCTTCAACGCCCTCCATTACGCCCACAAGCAGATCGTCCTGGCCTCGGACAAGCTGCCGGCCGAGCTTCCCGGCGTCGAGGATCGTCTGCGAAGCCGCTTCACCTGGGGCCTCATCGCCGAGGTGGAGACGCCCGATCTCGGAACCCGTGTGGCGATCTTGAAGCGCAAGGCCGAGATCGAGAAGGTGGCCCTCTCCGACGAGGCGGCGCTCTACATCGCCGCGCACGTCAACACCAACGTGCGCGAGCTGGAGGGGGCGCTGTCGCACCTGGCGGCCCGCGCTTCCTTTCAGAATCAGCCGATCACGATGGAGCTGGTCCACGCGGTCCTGGCCAAGCTGGTCGCGGTGGCCCCGAGCGGGCTCACCGTCGAGATCATCCAGCGCGACGTGGCCGCCTACTTCGACGTCAAGCTGCACGATCTCAAGGGACCGAGGCGCCACCGGGTGGTAGCCCACCCGCGCATGGTGGCCATGTACCTGACCCGCAAGCTCACCAACATGAGCTATCCGGAGATCGGCAGCCGCTTCGGCGGCAAGGACCACTCGACCGTCATCAGCGCCGTCCGGAAGATCGAGCGGCTCTGCGCCGAGGATCCCGCCGTTCGCAGCGTGGTCGCGACGATCGAGAGCCGGCTGCGACAGCCCTAGACCGCGCCCAAACGTCGCGATCGGTCTGAACGGGTGCGTATATTTTTCGCATTCCCCCGGATGGTCCACGGGTCCACAGTTCGTGCGTGCCCCTTCGCCCCGTTCCTCTTCGCGCCGTCGTGCGGGCGATTCCGCTGGTCGCCACGCTGCTCGGTGGGGGCTGCGGCGGGCAACAAGCGATGCTGCAGACCGCGCCCTTGCTCTTTTCCGGGGCTCCAGCCCAGACAGCGACGACCAAAGCTGGCCTGCTCAGCATCGACATTCGCTGGTCCTGGTCACCGCCCGTGGTCGGATACGACGCGAGCGAGATGACGATCACCGACCAGACCGGCGCAGCGGTGACGGGTCTGGCGCTGACCATCGTCCCGTGGATGCCGGCGCACGGCCACAGCGCGTCCGTCGCGCCGACCGTGTCTGAAACCTCTCCCGGGGTCTACGTGGCCGCCCCGCTCGACTTCTACATGTCGGGCAGCTGGCAGCTCCTCACGACGATCACGGGATCCATCGATGACACGGCCCAACCGTCGGTCGAGATCCCTTAGGGCGCCGTTCGTTGCCGCGATCGTGCTGGCCACGCTGGCGCGCGCGGCGCCCGCGGCGGCGCAGGCGTGCTGCGGGGGCGGCTCGCTGGTGTCTCCCACCCGGCTGGCGCCGAACGAGGACGTCGCGCTCGGTTTGCAGGCAAGGGCGCGGGACGTACTCGGCTCCTTCGGGTCCTCGGGCCGATACGTCTCCGCCTCGACGGAACAGGATCTGGAGCAGGACCTGGTGGCCTCGTTGCGCCTCACCGGGCGCGGCCAGGTGGGCGTGGTGGTTCCCTACCTCGAGACGCGCCGACTGGAATCCGGCGTCGGGCAATGGGGAAGCGGCCTGGGCGACGTGGCGCTCAGCGCCCGCTACGATTTCGTGTACGCGTCGGAGGCGACGCATTGGCCGGGCATCGCCCTCCTCGGCGGCGTGCTCATTCCGACGGGGAAAGCGACCGGAGAGGGAACGAACCCATCCTCGACGGACGCGACGGGGACAGGAACCTTCAACGCCACGATCGGCCTCGACCTCGCCAAGGCGCACGGTCCGTTTTACGCCGCCCTCGATGCCTGGCTGACCACCTGCTTCGACCTCACCGTGACGCCGCCGGGCGGCGCTGCGATGACCATGACCACGTCGTTTCCGCTCCAGTGGACATTCCTCGCGCTCGGCGGGTACGTGTTCGACGGCGGCGCGGCGCTCGCGCTCTACCTCGACGTGCTGGAGCGCGGCGACGCCTCGCTCGATGGAGTGCGGCAGCCGGGGACCGTCTTGCGCCTCACGACGGCGGGCGTATCTGGCGTCCTGCCCTTCGCCGAGGTCTGGCGGCTCCAGGGAACCGTCTTCGGCGACGTCCCGATCTCCTCCTTCGGGCGCAACGAGCAAGGGGGCATCGGCCTTTCGGCCGCCCTGCTGCGGCTCTGGTGATGATCGTGGCCGACGGCGCGGCGGCTAGCGCTTCTCCGGCGCCTTCTCGGTGACGGAGCCGACCCGCGACAAGATGGATTTGATCTCCGCCTCGGTGCACCCCGCGCGAACCAGCTCGACTCGGAGCGCGGCGATCGCGGTGTTGAAGCCTTCCTTGTAGCCCGCCTCGCGACCGGCCAGAAACTCCAGGCTCTTGTAGGTCGTGGTCTCCCGTTCGAGATCGGGAAGGGGAGCCGCCTCGTCGAGGTGCGTCGGCCCGTCGTCCAGGAACGAGCCCGAATCGTCGTCGCCGGTCGCCATCGAGATCAGGCTAACACCGCGGGCGACAAATCGCCCAGCTACTCGCCGAGCCTGGCGTGGTGCACCTTCTTCTTGGTCAGCTCGGTATCGGCGATCTGCTTGAAGGTCTCCCAGGAATACGCGCCCGCGATCCGGCGACCGTTGATGAAGACCGTCGGGGTGCCCACCACACCCAGCGCGTCGCCCTCCTTCCGATCGGCCTCGATCACGTCCTTGAATCTTTCGGCGTCGAGATCGGCCTTGAAGCGGGGCAAATCCAGGCCCAGCTCGAGCGCGTAGCGTTCGAAGGTGGCGCGATCCAGATGCTCGGGATCGGCAAACAGCTTGTCGTGCATCTCCCAGAACTTCCCTTGCGCCTCGGCCGCCATCGCCGCCTCGGCCGCCGGGGCCGCGTTGAGATGGAACGGAAGCGGGAAATTCTTCCAGACCATGCGGCTCCGGTCGCCGTACTCCTTTTCCATCTGTGCCAGGGTGGGTTCGATCCGCTTGCAGAAGGGACACTGAAAGTCCGAGAAGATCACGACCTGCAGCGGGGCGTCCTTGCGGCCCCTGGCCGGTCCCTTCGAGGAATCGACCGGATAGACCCGGGTGTCCTTCTCGGGACCCTGCTCGCCCTCGTCATCCGAATCGGCCGCGACGAGCTCCTTCTGGGCGGGCTTCATGAGCGCATCGTAGACCCGCGCCTTCGGGGTGCCGTGGGCGACGAGGGCCCTGGCGCTCTCCAGCTCCGCATCGATCCTGGCCTTGAACGTCTCGAACGGCTGCGCGCCCGAAAGGAACTTGCCGTTGATGAAGAACGCGGGCGTGCCGGTCGCGCCGATCTTCTTGCCGGCGGCCGCGTCGGCCTCGATCGCCGCCTTGCCTTTCTCCGCGTCGAGAGCGGCCTTGAACCTGGGCAGATCGAGCCCCAGCTCGCCCGCATATTTCTCGAAGGTGGCCCGATCGAGCTGCTGCGGATCGCCATAGAGCAGGTCGTGCATCGCCCAGAACTTGCCCTGCGCTCCGGCCGCCCGCGCGGCGATCGCCGCCGCCATCGCCTTTTCATGAAAGGGCAGCGGCTGGTCGCGCCAGACCAGCCGGACCTCGGCGCCATAGGCGGTCAGGACCTCACCGATCGTCGCCTCGGCGCGGGCGCAGAAGGGGCACTCGAAATCGGCCCACTCGACGACGGTGACCGGCGCGTCCTTGGCCCCCTTCATCGGCGCGCCCTTGATCTCGGCCCGATAGCGGACGTTCGGATCGGGCGCACCCTTCTCGGGCGCGGGCGGCGGCAGCTCCTTCTTTTCGAGCCCGTCCTTGGTGAGCGCCGCGTAGAGCTCGGCGCGCGGCGTTCCCGCCGCCAGCTTCGCGTCGGCCTTCTTGATCTCGTCGTTGATGACCTTCTTGAAGCCCTCGATGGGCTGGGCGCCGGTGAAGTTCCGCCCGTTGATGAAGAAGTTGGGCGTCCCGCGCGCGCCGAACCTCACCGCCTCGTCCATGTCGCGCTGGATCCGGTCCCGCCCCTTGCCAGCATCGATCGACTGCTCGAAGGCCGGAAGGTCGAGCCCGATCTCCCGCGCATATCTTTCCAGGTCCGGCCGCTCGAGGCCGGTCTGGTTCGCGAAGATCTTGTCGTGCATCTGCCAAAACCTTCCCTGCGCGCGCGCCGCCTCGGCCGCCAGCGCGGCCGGCATCGCGTTCGGATGGAACGGAAGCGGGTTGTGCCGGAAGACCAGCTCGACGTCTCGGCCGTAGTCCTTCAGTAGCTGGTCGAGCGTCCCGTTGACGCGACCGCAGAACGGGCACTGAAAATCGCTGAATTCGATGATGGTCACCTTGGGCTGCCCACCGCCGCGCGCCGGGGCGTCGCCCACCGGGACCCGGTAGACCTCCGCGCTGGCGTCGATGAGCCGGGGCGGCGGGGCCGCCCGGCGGGCCAGGGCGCCCTTGAGCAGGGTCGGGTAGATCTGCGCCGGCGGCGTCCCGCCCGCGACCAGCTTGTCGGCGCGCGCGATCTCCTCGTCGACGATCCGCTTGAACTCCTCGAAGGGTTGCGCCCCCTGGACGCTCCGACCGTTGACGAAGAAATTCGGCGTCCCCTCGATCCCCACCTGGTGACCCAGGGCCAGATCGGCGTCGACCCGTGCCTTCCCCTGGTGACCGTCCAGCGCCGCGCGGAACTTGACCAGGTCGAGCCCGAGCTGTGCGGCGTACTTCTCGAGCGCCGGTCGCGTCAGGTCGACCTGGTTGGCGAACAGCTTGTCGTGCATCTCCCAGAACTTCCCCTGAGCCTCGGCCGCCACCGCCGCCTCGGCCGCCAGGGCCGCGTTCTGATGGAACGGCAGCGGAAAGTGGTGGAAGAAGATCCGAACCTGCGTCGGGTACTCCTTGGCGAGGCGCTCCAGCGTCGGGACCACCCGGCTGCAGAAGGGGCACTGAAAATCAGAGAACTCGACCACGGTCACCTGGGCGATCGCGGGGCCGCGCACCGGCCCGCCCACGGGCACCTGCACACGCTCACCCCCGTCGTCGGCGGCCGCGACTTCGGTCGGCGCGGACCGCGCGATCGCCCCGGCCGGCGGCGAGGCGGCGCCGAGAGGGCTCGCCGCAGACCGCGCGGGCGGCGACGGAGCCCGACTCGCGCAAGCCGAACCCACACCCACCAGCATCAGGACCAGGACCGGGATTCGTTGTCGGGGGTGACGGTTCATGCGGCGCCAGTGTACCGAGACCAGCGCCGATTTGGGACGAAGGAGATCCGCTATTGGAGGTCTTGCTCGAGGCTTACTCGGGATCCTGGAGGGTCGCGCCCGCGAGACCGAACCGGTCGCCGGAGGCTTCGGGCGGATCCGGCTGGGGCATCCCTAAATGAGATCTTTGGGCCGCCACGGAGTCAAGTGGACCGCGGTCGACCGACCGCGATATGTTCGGCCGCCAAGGAGGATCCATGCCCGCGCTTCGCAGGTTCGCCACCACCGTCGCCCTGTTCCTGTTTGCCGCCGCCACCATCGCGCACGCCGACACCACCGCGCCCAGCAAGACCAAGGGGAAGCCGGTGACCACGCCCTCCGGGCTCAAGTACTGGGAGCTCAAGAAGGGCTCGGGCGCCGTCGCCAAGGCCGGCGACTCCGTGCAGGTCCATTACACGGGCTGGCTCACCGAGGGGAAGAAGTTCGACAGCTCGGTCGACCGCGGCAGCCCGTTCGTCTTCAAGCTGGGCGCCGGCATGGTGATCAAGGGCTGGGACGAAGGGGTGGCCGGGATGAAGGTGGGCGGCAAGCGCCAGCTTCACATCCCGGCGGAGCTCGGCTACGGCGCGCGCGGCGCGGGCGACGCGATCCCGCCCAACGCGGCGCTGATCTTCGACGTCGAGCTGCTCGGCGTGAACTGAGGCGCGCGCCCGATCACATGCAGGCGCCCGACACGCACTTCTGCGCGCCCGGGCAGACGGTCCCGCAGGCGTTGCAGTTGTTCGAGTCGGCGGCGGTGTTGGTGCAGGCCCCACCGCAGAGGGTCGTTCCGGTCGGGCAACCGCCGCACGAAGAGCCGACGCAGGCCTGTCGCGCGCTGTAGAGCAGCGCGATCTCTCCGGCGCTGAGCACACGGTTATATCCACGCAGCTCGTCGACGGTGCCGTTGAGGAAGGTGTTCACGCCCGCGGGCTTGGCGCCCTGGATGATGGTGGTGACGAAGTCGCTCGCGCCGGAGGGTGAATAGGCGCCCGCGCCGGTCGCGGACAGCGCGCCGTCGACGTAGAACTTCTCCGTGCCGCCGCTGGCCGGATCGTAGGTGATGGTCAGCAGGTGCCAGGCGTTGAGGGTGACCGTGGCCGACAGCGGCGTGTTGCCGTTGACCTGCCAGAGCCAGCCATAGACGGTCGCCCCGTTGATGCTGAGGAACGGCATGTCCCAGCCGGTGCCGTTGTTGGCCTGGGACACGCCGAACACCGGACCGTTGGTGGTCGAGGTCGCGAAGACCCAGGCGCTGGCCGACAGCGTGTTGTTGCCGCCAAACCAGGCGCCCAGCGTGGCGTAGAGGTAGTTGCTGGTGCCGTTGAAGGTCAGGGCGTTCCCCGACTGGCCGCTGGTCCAGGTCGGCGAGTTGACGAGCGTCGCGGTGTTGCCATTCCCGGAGGCGTCGGCCGAGGTGGCGCCCATCCCTTCGTCGAGATGCCAGAGGCCGGCCATCCCCTGGTTGCAGGAGGCGCAGGTCGTCGCGCCGCAGGCGTTGCCGCAGGACCCGCAGTTGTTCTGGTTCGAGGTGGGGTCGACACAGGTGCCGCTGCAGTCGAGGCCGGTCGCGCAGCCGCAGCTGCTCGAGATGCAGCTCTCCCCGCCGGCGGTGTTGCAAGTGGTGCCGCAGGTGCCGCAGTTGCCGGGATCGGCGGCCTTGTTGGTGCAGGCGCCGCCGCAGATCGTCTCGCCGCCCGCGCAGCCGCCGCAGGTCGAGGCGCTGCAGGTCTGTCGCGCGAGATTGAGGATCGAGATCTCCGCCGCGCTCAGCACCCGGTTGTAGGCGCGCACCTCGTCGACCTTGCCGCCCAGGAAGCTCTGCACCCCGCCCGGCTTCGCGCCCGGGATGTTGGTGGTCCAGGTGTCGACCAAGCCCGACGGCGAGTACGTCCCGCTGCCGGACGCCGCCAGCGTGCCGTCGACGTAGAATTTTTCGGTGCCACCGGACGCGGGCGTGTAGGTGATGGCCAGGAAGTGCCAGGCGTTCAGCCCGACGGTGGCCGACAGCGGGTTGTTGCCGTTGACCTGCCAGAGCCAGCCGTAGACCGTTGACCCCGCGATGCTGAGGAACGGCATGTTCCAAGTGCCACCCGCGGGGATCGAAGAGACTCCGAAGACCGACCCGTTCGTGCCCGCCGCGGCGTAGACCCAGGCGCTGGCGGTGAGCGTGTTGTTGAAGCCGAACCAGGTCCCCAGGTTGGCGCTCACGTAGCTCGAGGTGCCGTTGCAGGAGAGGCCGTAGCTGGAATAGCCGTTGGTCCAGGTCGGGCCGTTGGTGAGCGTCGCCGTGTTGCCGTTTCCCGAGGAGTCCGCCGAAGTCGTGCCCATCCCCTCGTCGAGGTGCCAGCGTCCGATCAAACCGCTGTCGATCCCGCTGCTGGTGGCCATGCTGCAGGCGAGGTTGCAGCCGTTGCAGTTGTTCGAGTCGGTGGTGGTGTCGACGCAGACGGCGCTGCAGTCGGTGCCGGAGGTGCAGGTGCAGACGCTGCCCACGCAGGTCTCGCCGCCGGCCGCGTTGCAAGCGTGGCCGCAGCTGCCGCAGTTGTTGATGTCGGTGGTGCGGTCGACGCAGCTGCCCCCGCAGGCGGTCAATGCCCCCGGGCATGCGGCGCAGCTGCTCCCGCTGCAAGCGAGACGCGCCGTCGCGAGCGACGAGATCTCCATGGCCGTCAGCACCCGGTTGTAGGCCCGCGCTTCGTCGATCCGGCCGACCAGGTAACTGTTGACCCCCCCCGGCTTCGCGCCGCCGATCAGGGTCGAAAAGTAGTCGTTCAATCCGGAGGGCGAGTAGGTGCCGGCACCCATCGCCACCTGCGAGCCGTCCACGTAGAACCGCTCGGTGCCGCCGCTGGCCGGATCATACGTGATGGCCAGGTGGTGCCAGGCGTTCAGGCTGACGCTGGCGGAGAGGGGATTGTTGCCGTTGACCTGCCAGAGCCAGCCGTAGACGGTGGCGCCGTTGATGCTGAGGAACGGCATGTTCCACCCGCCGCCCCCCGGGACCGAGGTCACCCCGAACACCGACCCGTTGGTGCTGGCCGTGGCGTAGACCCAGGCCGCGGCGGTGAGCGTGTTGTTGAAGCCGAACCAGGTGCCGATGCTGGCCTGGACGTAGCTGGAGGTCCCGTTGAACTGGAGCGCGTTGCCCTCGTAGCCGGTGGTCCAATTCGCGCCACCCAGCAACGAGGCGGTGTTGCCGTTGCCGGAGGCGTCCGCCGAGGTCACGCCCGAGCCCTCGTCGAAGTGCCACAGGCCGAGCAGACCGGTGGACAGCGAGCCGGTCGTGTTGCCGGCGCAGGTGGTGCCGCAGGCGTTGCAGTTGCCGGAGTCGGTGGTGGTGTTGATGCACGTGATCGGCATGACCACCCCGACCAGCAGGAGGCCGTTCGAGCCGGCGCCCATGGTGTGCGAGAAGGTCAGGCCGCTCGCGCCGCTGCCGGTCGCGCTGGTGTCGACGGCCACGCCGCCCGCGCCGCTGGCCGAGCGAGTCCCCCAGACGCCCGTCGCGACGATCGCCCCGAGGTAGATCGCGCCGACCACCCAGCGGCGCTTGCCGCGCCGGATGCCGGCGAAGAGGCCCAGCACCAGCAGCAGCTGGATCACCGCGCCGTTCGGATTGTGGGCGATGAGCGCGCAGCCCCCGGTCGCGGGCGAGTCGCCGGCGGTTTCGGCGGGCGGGTTCCCACCGCCGGATGCGCCGCCGGCTGCATTCGAAGCCGCATCGGGGCCGGACGATCCGGCCGCGTCCGGAGTCGCCGGACCGTACCAGGTGAAGGAACCGTCGACGTTGACGTCCTTGATCCAGTACGCGACCGCGGCGCCGTCCCAGCCCGGCGTGGCGTCGATCCAGGAGAAGGTCGCCGAGGTGCCCGCCAGCGCACCGCCCGCGATGACGTTGGCGTTCAGTTGCACCCGCGCTCCGCCGGCGTCGCTCCGATAGACGTAGAAACCGAGCGAGTGCGGCTCATACCCGTCGTGCCATTCGATGAGCACGTCGTTGGCTTGCCGCTTCGCGGTGAGCGACTCGACGGCGACGTCGGTGAGCGCCGTCGAGGCGTGGATCGGAACGGCCAGGTAGGCCCAGTCCGCGCTGGCGACGGTCCAGCCGGTGGTGACGGCCGACGCCGCGCCCGGCGCCGTGCTGGAACCGATGACCACGTGGTCGACGCCGGTCGAAGTATTGTTGGTCTGGCGAACCGTCTGGGTCGCGCCGGAGACCGTCGGGGTGGTCGTCCCCACCGCGCCCACGACGTCGAAGATCGGCTCGCCGACCACGCTGCTGGTCGTCAGCGACGGGCTGGTGCCGGTGCCGATGGCGCTGCCCATGGTGCCGAGCGGCGTCGCCTGATTGACGCCGGTGAACGACATCGAGGTGGCCGTCAGCGCGGTCGGTACGGCCGCCGTGACGACGACGTTGTGCGCGCCCGCCGGGGGGGCCGTGAGATACCAGAGCTCGCTGCGGACGGTTCCGTTCGTCGAGGCGCCATAGAGCGTCATGGCGACACCGTTGTAGGTGACGCTGGTGGAGCCGCCGCAGGCCGTGGTTCCGCCGCCGCACGCGGCGGCGAAGGCGGCGCCCGGCGCGGAAACGCCCAGGGTCGCGAGCAGCGAGGTCAGTCCAACCAGGGCTGTCCGCCGAATCATCTCGCTACCAATCGACGGAGACGCGCCTCAGCCTTAGCCCCAGACGTCCGATGAGTCATGCGCATGTCGAATTGGCCCTTGGTCCTGGCGAGCGTGGCGCTCTTCGCCGCGCCCGTGCTTTCGCCGGCCCGGGCCGTCGCGGGGACGACCCAGATCGACCTGGCCGCGGCGCCCACCATCAAGATCAAGGTGCGCGGCGCAGGCTGGACGCGGGTGTCGCAGCCGGCGTTGCTGGCGGCGGGGCTCGAGGCCGGGGTCGATCCCGGACAGCTCCACCTCTACGCCGATGGGATCGAGCAGGCGATCCGCGTCACCGGAAACGGCGATTCGACGTTCGATCCCGACGAGGCCATCGAGTTCTATGGCGTCGGCCGCGACACGCTCTGGACCGACGTGCGGACCTACTGGCTGGCGGTGGGCGGACCCGGAAAGCCCGTCCCCTTGGTCGCGAATCCCCGCGGCAACCCGGCGCCGCCCAGCTTTTCCTCCGCGGCCTTGCTGCGGCAGAGAAAGACCTATTACGCGCCGCTCAAGAACGGCGACGCCAGCAACTTCTTCGGTGACGTCGTCGACAGCATCGGCGCCACCGAGATGCTGGGCGTGAGCCACCTCGACGCCGCGGAGCCGGTGACACTGCAGGTCGTCCTGCAGGGGGTCACCACCGGCGTGCACCGCGTGGCGGTCTCGCTCAACGGCCAGGGCCTGGGGACCTGCGTGTTCGTGGGACAGACGCTCGCGACCTGCCCCTTCGCCGCTCCAGGGGTCATCGGGGGGAACAACCGGGTCACGCTGGTCGCGGGGGGAGATGCGCCGGACTATTCATTGGTGGACACCGTCGAGATCGACTACGCGCACCTGTTCACGGCGGACGGCGACGTCCTGGACCTGACCGCGCCTCCCGCGACCCGGATCGCGATCGGGGGATTCTCTTCGGCGGACGTGCGCGTCGTCGACGTGACCGACCCAGACAGCCCCGTCGAGCTGGTGACCAGTATCGGCTTCGACGGCGCCGCCTACTCGGTCGCCGTGAGCACGCCGGGTGACACCGAGGCGCACACCCTCACCGCCTTCACCGACGCGGCGGTGGGCGCCCCGGTGTCCGTCGCCGCCAATCGTCCTTCGACCTGGTCCACCTCGCCGGGCGCCGAGCTGGTGATCCTCTCGAACGCGCAGTTCATCGAGGCCATGCGCCCCCTCGCCGATCGGCGGACCCAGGAAGGATGGTCCGTGGATCTGGTCGATCTGCAGGACGTCTACGACGAGTTCGGTGGCGGCGACGAGACCGTGTTCGCCGTTCGCGACTTTCTGAAGTTTGCCCACGCCCACTGGCATGTCCCACCGCGCTTCGTACTGCTGGTGGGAGACGCCTCCTTCGACCCGCGAAACTTCCTGGGCCTGGGCGCCTTCGATTACGCCCCAACCAAGCTCGTCGACACCGCCGAGATGGAGACGGCCTCGGACGACTGGTTCGTCGACTGGAACTCGGACGGCATCCCCGACATCGCGATGGGGCGGCTCTCGGTCCGCACCGCCGCCGAGGCCGCCACGGTGGTGCAGAAGGTCCTCGCCTACCAGGGCACCGCCGATCTGGCGCAAGGCGGCCTGTTCATCGCCGACCAAAACGAGAGCGGGCTGGACTTCGAGGGGAGCAGCCTCGGCAGCGAGGCGGCGGCCTCGGGCATCATGCCGGTTGACAGCTTCTTCCTCAGCCAGGCCGCCTCCACGCCGGCCGCGCTGATCGCCAAGCTGAATCAGGGACCGTTCCTGGTCAACTACATGGGTCACGGATCGGTCGAGGTGTGGGACGGGCTGTTCTCCGACACCGACGCGACCGCGCTGACCAACCAGCAGCTCTCGATCTACGTCAGCATGAACTGCCTGAACGGCTTCTTTCACGATCTCTACACCGAGAGCCTGGCGGAGAGCCTGATCAAGGCGCCCAGCGGCGGGGCGGTGGCGGTCTGGGCCTCCTCGACCCTCAGCTCGTTCGATCCGCAGGCGACATTGAACCGGGAGTTCTTGAAGCGCCTCGCCCGGACCTCGCTGGGCGAGGCCGCCGCCGCCGCCAAGGCGGCGATAACGGACATCGATGCGCGGCGGACCTGGATCCTGTTCGGGGATCCGACGCTCTTCGGGACGCCCGGCTCGAAGGGGGGTGGGCTCCCCCCCGGACCGGACGGCGGCGCGCCCGATGGATCCACGCACGATGGGTCGATGCGCGACGGAGCGACGTCAGACGGAGCGACGTCAGACGGAGCGCGAACAGACGCGGTGGCCGGCGACGGACGCGCAAAGACTGATGCCGGAACGGCGCTCGACGGGGGTCCGGACGCCGCGGGCGGCGCGCCCGCGGACGGCTGCGGCTGCCGGCTCGATCCCAAGAGAGCGCCCCCCGGGGCTTTCCTGTTCGGGCTCGCCCTGCTGGTCCTGGCCACCCGCCGGCGCCCCCGCGGGGCTCGTCGGACTCAAGCTTCGGCGGCAGAGCGCTGATATAGGATGTCGGTGTTGATTCCCAGAAAAACCGACGGCTTCGTCAGTCGCACCATCGCGGGCGACGTGATCATCGTGCCCGTCCGGGGCGGTGTCGGCGATCTGGACGCCATCTTCACGCTCAACAGCGTGGGCGCGACCATCTGGCAGCTGATCGACGGCGGCACGCCCATCGAGCGCCTGGCCGCCGCCGTCTCGAGCGAATACGAGGTGACCGAGGCCGCCGCCGCCGCCGACGTCCAGGAGTTTGTCGAGCTCCTGACGCGCAAGGGTCTGCTCGCCGCCGAGTCCAGCACCGACGCCGGCCAGGAGGCGAAGCCTTGAACGCCGCGCCGAGGAGCTACGGCGAGTTCAGCGCGCAGCTCTATCGGCGCGCGCGCGGAAGCCGGCTGCCGACCAACGGGACGATCGAGCTCACGCATCGCTGCCCCCTCGCCTGCGCCCACTGTTACAACAACCTCCCCGTCGGGGATCTGGAGGCGCGACGCGGCGAGCTCGACACGCAGGAGGTCTGTCGGATCATCGACGAGATGGCCGACGCCGGTTGCCTCTGGCTGCTGCTCACCGGCGGCGAGATCTTCGCCCGCCAGGACTTCATGGAGATCTACCTGCACGCCAAGCGGCGCGGACTCCTCGTCACCCTGTTCACCAACGGCACCCAGATCACCCCGCAGATCGCGGACACCCTGCTCGAGTGGCGACCCTTTGCCATCGAGATCACCCTCTACGGCCGCACCCGCGAGACGTACGAGCGGCTGACCGGCGTCCCCGGATCGTTCGATCGCTGCATGCGCGGAATCCGCCTGCTCAAGGAGCGCGGTCTGCCCCTCAAGCTCAAGACCGTGGCGGTCACCATCAATCACCACGAGATCCCCGCGATGCAGGCCTTCGCCGAGGAGGAGCTGGGCGTTCCGTTCAAATTCGACGGGATGATCAACGCTCGCACCGACTGCTCGCACAGCCCGCTCGGCGTCCGACTCAGCCCGTCGGAGATGGTGCGGCTCGATGTGGGGGACCCGGTTCGCCGCCAGGAGTGGACGGCGCTGGCGCGCGAGCGCATCGGCCCGATCATCAAGACGCGCGACGACGTCTACCAGTGCGGGGGCGGCATCAACGCCTTCGCCATCGATCCGGAAGGGAAGATGAGCATCTGCGTGCTGTCGCAGAAGGACATGTTCGATCTCCGCAAGGGAAGCTTCAAAGAAGGCTGGGAGAGCTTCCTCGGCAAGGTCCGCACCAAGAAGACCACCCGCCCCACGAAATGCACCGACTGTCAGATCCGCGCGATCTGCTCGGCCTGCGCCGCCACCAGCGAGCTCGAGAATGGCGACGCGGAGACGCCGGTGGAGTTCTTCTGCGAGGTGGCCCATCTGCGCTCGCACGCGGTCGGCTTTCCACCGCCCGCCCACGGCGATTGCCAGTTCTGTGAAGGCGGCGCCGGCCATGGTCACCTCATGGGCGAGCTGGCCGCCGTCCGAAGCGGCGTGACGGCGCCGGTCGCCCCGACGGGTCGCAGCTCCGCGCTGCGGGTGGTCGATTCGCCCACCAGGGCCTCGGGATCTTCCTGCGCGACCGGGGGATGCGGCTCCTGCGCCAGCACCCGATGATGAAAAGGAGACGACAGCCGTGACCCCAGACGAGCCACCGGACCCAGGACCAGGCCGCAAGCCCTACGAGAAACCGACGCTGTCCGAGGTGGCGCTTCGGCCCGAGGAAGCGGTGCTCGGAAACTGCAAGACCATGGGGGTCGCCGGCCCGGCCGAAGGGGACTGCACGGCTCTCGGGGGCTGCATGACCTTCGGATCATGAGCCACAGCCTGGCGCTCGACATCGCCGGGATCACCTTTTCGCTCACCGGCGATCTCGACCTGCCGATCGACGCTGAAGGGGCGGCTCGCAAGTTCATCCGCGACGGCGATGCTCCCCACGACCACCCCGAGGTCCGGATCCGCACCGTCTGGGGCGAGCCCGTCGAACCCCCCGCCGCCGACCTCCTGTTCGACCCCGGCAAGGGACTCTGGCGCCTCTACCGGCTCGGTGGTCGGCACCGGTTCGTCTTCACCGCGCCGCTCCTGGGGCCCCTTCCCTACCAGGCCGCGACCTTCAACGAGGACTTCACCGAGGGGGAGGTGGAGATTCGCCGCGAGATCTTCGGGCGGCGGCTCCCCGTCTATCCGCTGCAGTATCCACTCGACGAGCTCTTGATGGTGCACCTGCTCTCCCACGGGCGGGGGGTGGAGGTCCACGGCAGCGGGATCGTTTCCCCCGACGGGAGCGGCACCCTGTTCGCGGGGCAATCGGGCGCCGGCAAGACCACCATGGCCAAGCTCTGGATCGCCGAGCCGGGCGTCACCATTCTCAGCGACGAGCGCGTCGTCCTGCGCCAGGAAGGTGACGACATCTGGATGTACGGCACCCCGTGGCACGGCGACGGCCGCATCGCCAACCAGGGGCGCGCGCGCCTCCGCCGGATCTTCTTCTTGCGCCATGCGGCGCGAAACCAGCTCGCACCCGTGTCGGCAACCGAATCCATTGCGCGTCTGTTCTCTTGCGGCTTTGCGCCGTTTCACGATCGTGGGGGCTTGGATTACACGCTCGCATTCCTGGAACAGGTCGCGAAGCGTTGCGCCTGCAACGAGCTCGGCTTTCGGCCCGACCAATCCGCGGTCGACTTCGTTCGCGGCAACTGACCGGCGCGTCCGCCGCGAGCCATTGCCGCGCCAGGTCCCTGGCGCCGCGATCTCTGACGGTCACCGTCGGGATTTTGGCGCAACCAGATTCGTTGCGACCTTACGGTTGAGGCTCAATTCACGCCGAGAACACCCGATGGTTCATTGCAAGTGCATAGACAGGCCAACACTTCGAGGGGGCGAAGTGGCGAGCTGTTTTCCGCGGTGGTCGACAGTCTGATCGACGCGGGACTGAGCGTCCGATTTCGCGCCGGCGGCGCCAGCATGAGCCCCAGCATTCGCGACGGAGAATATCTGATCGTGGCGCCCGTCGACGCCGCGCGGGTCTCCGTTGGCGACGTCGTCTTCTGTCAGATGCGCCGGGGACCGATTGCCCACCGCGTTTGCGCGATCGACTCGCGCCCACACAACGAACGGCAATTCATCCTCTATGGCGATGCTTCGTTGGACGGAGATCTTCCGGTCGCCGCCCAGCAACTGCGCGGCCGGGTGGTTGGCGTCGAGCGCGGCGGAGAGCGCCTCAGTCTGAAGATCTTCGGTGGTCTGGTCGGTCGGGCCGCCTTCATGTTCGCGCTGCAGCTACGTCGCTCGCTCCGCGTCGCGCGGGCGCGCCTCGGCGCGGCGCTGATTCCCGCCGACCTGCCGGGCTGACGTCCTCAGGGACGCGGGGCGCGCGCCTTTTCGAGCGCGCGGTCGATCCGCCGCACGCTGGCCTGCCGCCCCACGATCTCGAGGCAGTCGAACAGGCCGGGGCCGATGGCCGCGCCGGTCACCGCCACCCGGACCGCGTGCACGATGTCGCCGAGGGCGAGGCCTCGCGCAGCCAGGTATTCGTGCGTGTCGGCCTCCAGCCGGGCGGCCTCGAACACCTCGCGGGTCGCGAGCCATCCGCGGTAGTCGGCCAGCCGATCGGCGGCGCCGGGGGCCAGCAGGCGCTTGGCGAATGCCTTCTCGTCGAAGGCGACCTCTTCGGAGAAGAAGAAGCGCGCCTGCAGCACGATGTCGCCGAACACCTTCAGGCGATCGCCCAGCGCCTCGATGATGCGGCGGATCTTGACCTGGGTCTCATCGGACACCGGTGGGCGTATCAGATCGGCGCGTTCCAGGAAGGGAACCATGCCCCGGAGCTTTTCTTCCAGCGGCAGCGCGCGCAGGTACTGCGCCTGGAAGGCCAGCAGCTTGGCGGGATCGAAGCTGGCCGGCCCCCCGTTCACCCGCTCGAGCGAAAAGTTTTCGATCATCTGCGCGCGGGTCAGGATCTCCGTCTTGTCGTCGAGCGACCACCCCAGCAGGACCAAGTAGTTGACGACGGCATCGGGCAGATAGCCAACCTGCTCGTAGAAATCGACGATCACCGGGTTGAAGGTCTCCGGCGACACCTCGAGACCGATGGCGGTCGCGATCGCGGTGCCGTGCCGATGGACCTCCGCAAAATCGGGGTTCTTGAGATAGGCATCGAGCTTGCGCTTGGAGAGCTTCCGTTTCGAGCCCGGCTCGGCCACGTAAGGAAGGTGCGCGTAGGCAGGGCGCGGATATCCCAGGGCTTCGCCGATGAACACCTGGCGCGGCGTGTTCGACAGGTGCTCTTCGGCGCGGATGACGTGCGTGATCTCGAAGTCGCGGTCGTCGACCACGTTGGCGAGGTGGTAGATGAACGATCCGTCCGAGCGCTGGACGACGTGGTCGGCCTCCTCGGCCCAGCTGAACTCCACCGCGCCACGCACCAGATCCTGCAGCACCAGCTTCCCCTCGCGCGGCATCTTGAGGCGGACCACCCCTTTGCGCCCTTCGCCCTCGAAGCGCGCGCGGTCCGCGTCGGTCTCGGCCATGAACCGGCGGCTGTACTGGAACTGGCGCTTTTCGCTCTGGGCGGCCTTGCGCTCGGCGTCCATCTCCTCGGCCGTCGCGTAATCGCGATAGGCCTTGCCCGAGACCAGCAGCGCCTCGACGGCGGACTGATAGCGGCCACCGCGCTGCGACTGGAAGTACGGCGCGAACGGGCCACCCACCTCGGGCCCCTCGTCCCAGGGCAGCTCGAGCCAGCGAAACCCGTGGAGGATCGGCGCCAGCGCCGCCTCGATATTGCGCTCCTGGTCGGTGTCGTCGATGCGCAGGACGTACTTGCTCTCCCCGCCATGTCGCCGGGCGAACAGCCAGTTGAAGAGCGCCGTGCGCACGCCGCCGATGTGAAGGAAGCCGGTGGGACTCGGCGCGAATCGGGTGCGGACCTTCATGCCGACCTTCCGACTATCCGATTTTGTCGCCGGGTTGTGGGGCGGCGTCGCCGTCGTCGAAGGTCACGACCAGATGCGGTCGATCGCCCCCGCCCGCGGCCAGAATCATCCCCTCCGAGAGCCCGAACTTCATCTGGCGCGGTTTGAGGTTCGCCACCACGGCCACCCGCTTGCCGACGAGGACGCTGGGATCCGGGTAGCTGGCGCGCAGGCCGGCGAAGATCTGCCGGACTCTCCCTTCGCCGAGATCGACCATCACCCGGATCAGCTTCTGCGCCTCGGCGACCTGCGCCGCCTCGCGCACGATGCCGACCCGCAGATCGACGCGCCCGAGATCGTCGATCGTGATCTCCGCCGGCGGTGGTGCCACCGTCGATGGCTTCGGTGCCACGGCGCCCGCCGCCTTGGGCTTGGCCGCCTTGGGCTGCGCCGACTTTCCCGCCCCGTCCGCCTTGGCCTCGATCTTCGCCCAGCCGTCCTTGAGCGTCACGGTGCGATTCCAGACCAGCTTCCCCGGCACGCTTTCGCGATCGACGCAGAAGTAACCGAGCCGCTCGAACTGGACACGGGTGCCCACGGCGGCGCTGGCCAGGTATGGCTCCATCAGCGCCCCCGGGAGTCGCTCCAGCGAGGTGGGGTTCATCTCGTCGACGAAGCTCTTCCCCTCGGTCGTACCGGGATTCTCGACGGCGAACAGCCGATCGTAGAGGCGCACCTCCGCCGGGACGGCGTGGGCCGCCGAGACCCAGTGCAGCGTCCCCCGCACGGTGCGGCCGTCGGGCGCGCTGCCACCCCACGAGCCGGGATCCCAGCTGCAGCGCAGCTCCACCACCTCGCCCGCGGCGTCCTTGATGACCTCGTTGCACGTGACGAGACAGGCGTATCGCAGGCGAACCTCGCGCCCCGGCGCCAGCCGAAACCAATCCTTGGGCGGATCCTGGCGGAAGTCGTCGTGGTCGACGTAGACCACCCGCGCGAACGGCACCTGGCGCGTGCCCTGCGATGGATCCTCGGGGTGCAGCGGCGCCTCGAGCTGCCGGACCTCACCCTCGGGGAAGTTGTCGATCACCACCTTGAGCGGGCGCAGCACCGCCATCACGCGCGGGCTGCGGCGGTTGAGATCTTCGCGCAACCCGTGCTCGAGGAGGCCGACGTCCACCAGGCTGTCGGTCTTGGCGACGCCGATGCGCTCGCAGAAGGCGCGGATCGCCTCGGGGGTGTAGCCGCGCCGACGCAGCCCGGCCAGCGTCGGCATGCGCGGATCGTCCCAGCCGGAGACCAGCTTCTTTTGCACCAGCTCGGCCAGCTTGCGCTTGGACATGACCGTGTAGGTCAGGTTGAGCCGCGCGAACTCGATCTGCTGCGACGGGAAGACCTCCGCCTCGTGGATGCACCAGTCGTAAAGCGGCCGGTGCGACTCGAACTCCAGCGTGCAGATCGAATGCGTGATCTCCTCCATCGCGTCGGAGAGCGGATGGGCGTAGTCGTACATCGGGTAGATGCACCAGGTCTTGCCGGTGCGGTGGTGGGGCGTGTAGCGGATCCGGTAGAGCAGCGGATCCCGCAGGTTCATGTTCTGGGTCTCGAGATCGATCTTCGCCCGCAGCACGTGCGCCCCCTCGGGGAACTCGCCGGCACGCATGCGCTTGAAGAGATCCAGGTTCTCCGCGACCCCACGCTCCCGGTAGGGGCTCGGCTTCCCCTTCTTGTAGAAGTCGCCCCGATACTCGCGGATCTGCTCCTCCGAGAGGCTGTCGACGTAGGCCTTTCCTTTTTCGATCAGCTTGATCGCCAGCTCGTAGAGCCGCTCGAAGTAGTCGGAGGCGTAAAAGAGGTGCGACCACTCGAAGCCGAGCCAGCGGATGTCCGCCTGGATCGCCTCCACGTACTCCACGTCCTCGGTCAGCGGGTTGGTGTCGTCGAAGCGCAGGTTGCAGCTGCCGCCGAACTCCTGGGCCAGCCCGAAATCGACGCAGATCGCCTTGGCGTGGCCGATGTGAAGGTAGCCGTTCGGCTCGGGCGGAAACCGCGTGGCCACCCGGCCGCCGTGGCGCTGGGCGGCCCGATCGGCGGCCATCTGCTCGCGCACGAAATTGCCGGCGACGCTGCTGGGCTTGGAACCTGACTTCTCGATCGTCATCTCGGGGTGGCCGGAGCTTGCCTTCAGCGCGGCGCCCGCACAAGGCGTGACGGTGCCAGGGCACGCTCAGGCAGCCGTCGGGGACCTCAGTGCGCCCGCGCCGCTCGACCCGCGCGTCGCCCCGTCGAGGTCAATTGCTCCCCGCCGTCCAGTCGATGGCCGCGCTCAGCAACTTGAAGCCGTTGATGGTGAGGTTCTGGACCGCGTTGGTCTTCCACCCGAGGCCGACCCGACGCGCGGGCGCGGTCCCGCTCGCCGTCGCGCTCCCGGCCTCGTACGCGAAATCGATCAGCTCGGTGGCCGAGCCCATGATGGACGCAACGGCGATCGGTTTGCCGCCCGGCGTCCCCCAGTAGAGAGACGTGCTCTGGGTCGAGAGGATCATCGTGAAGCTCGACCCGGCCGTCAGATCGGAAGTGAGCGGCGTGCCGGTGCCGACCAACGTGACGCTGGTCGTGCTGTCGACCGTCCCCTTGGCCGACGAGGAGGCCGTCCAGCCCAGCGTCTGATACGCCGAGTTGCCGAACACGATCATCGGAATCGCAGCCGTTCCGAACACCGGCACGAAGTCGCCCGCTCCCGACGAATCGGAGACCACGATCGGTCGCGAAGCAGTGCGGATGCTAATAGAAATCGTGCGCGTCGAAGTCGATG
>JADGRB010000276.1 GCA_017881315.1 Pseudomonadota bacterium | reverse complement strand
GAGGAGAAGCTGGAGATCGCCAAGCGCCACCTGGTGCCCAAGCAGATCGCCGAGCACGGGCTCGACGACCAGAAGATCCAGCTGTCGGACGAGGCGCTCAGCACCGTCATCGACCAGTACACGCGCGAGGCGGGCGTCCGGAACCTCGAGCGCGAGGTGTCGAGCGTCATCCGCGCCGTCGCGGTCAAGGTGGCCGAAAACCTCCCCTACGATCCCAAGCTCACCCCGGAGAGCATCGCCGAGGCCTTGGGCGCGCAGAAGTACTACTCGGAGGCGGCGGAACGGACGGAGATCCCCGGCGTAGCGACGGGCCTCGCCTGGACGCCGACCGGCGGCGACATCCTCTTCATCGAGGTGTCCGCGATGTCCGGCAAGGGGAACCTGATCCTGACCGGCCAGCTCGGCGACGTCATGAAGGAATCGGTACGGGCGGGCCTGTCGTGGGTTCGTACGCACGTCGAGGATCTGGGGATCACGACCGACTTCGAGAGGACCGACATCCATCTGCACGTCCCGCAGGGCGGCGTGTCGAAGGACGGCCCGTCGGCGGGCGTCGCGATCACGGTCGCGCTGGTGTCGCTCCTGACCGGGCGGCGGGTGCGCGGCGACGTCGCGATGACCGGCGAGATCACGCTGCGCGGAACCGTGCTGCCCGTCGGCGGGATCAAGGAGAAGGTGCTGGCGGCCCACCGCGCCGGGATCAAGCGGGTGGTCCTTCCCGAGCGAAATCGCAAGGACGTCATCGACATCCCCGAAACCGTCACCAAAGAGCTGGAGATGAGATTCGTCAAGAAGATCGACGAGGCTCTGGAGCTGACGCTCGAGGCGGTGCCGGTGGTGGTGGCGGGGCCGGAGACGCCGACCGCGACCCCCGAGAGCACGGCCCGCGCGTAGTACCGCCTCCGGCCGGCTGCCATGTCGGACTCCGGCAAGAAATTCGAGACGCTGTCCGGGATTCCGCTGCAGGCGTCCTATGGGCCCGATGGCGTCACGCCCGACGGGAGCTATCAGGCCAAGCTCGGCGAGCCCGGCAGCTATCCGTTCACGCGCGGGCCGCACGCCAGCATGTACCGCGGGAAGCTCTGGACGATGCGGATGTTCTCGGGGTTCGGGACCCCGGAGGACACCAACCGGCGGTTTTCGTTCCTGCTGGCGCAGGGGCAGACCGGTCTGTCGACGGCGTTCGATATGCCGACGCTGATGGGGCTCGATCCCGACGATCCGCGGTCGGCGGGCGAGGTCGGGCGCGAAGGGGTTTCGGTCGCGTCGGTGGCGGACATGGAGCGGCTGTTCGCCGACATTCCGCTGGCGGAGGTCACGACGTCGATGACGATCAACGCGCCCGCGGTGGCGCTGCTGGCGTTCTACGTGGTCGCCGCCGAGCGGCGAGGGATTCCGCCCGAGGCGCTGGGCGGCACGATCCAGAACGACATGCTCAAGGAGTTCATCGCGCAGAAGGAGTGGATCTGCGGCGTCCGACCGCACCTGCGCATCGTCCGCGACATGCTGGTCTATTGCACCAAGCGCATGCCGCGCTGGAACACCATCAGCGTGAGCGGCTACCACATCCGCGAGGCGGGCGCGACGGCGGTGCAAGAGCTGGCGTTCACGCTCGCCGACGGCATCGGGTACGTGGAGCTCGGTCGGCAGGCCGGGCTCGACGTCGACGAGTTCGCGCCGCGCCTGTCGTTCTTCTGGGACGTCCACAACGACTTCTTCGAGGAGATCGCCAAGCTGCGGGCCGCGCGGCGCATGTGGGCGCGGATCATGCGCGAGCGTTTCGGGGCCAAGAACCCGCGGGCCTGGATGCTGCGGGCCCACGCGCAGACCGCCGGGGTCTCCCTGGTGGCGCAGCAACCGCTCAACAACGTGGTGCGCACCACGATTCAGGCGCTGGCGGCGGTGCTGGGCGGAACGCAGTCGCTGCACACCAATAGCTACGACGAGACCTACGCGCTGCCGACCGAGGAGTCGGCCTCGCTGGCGCTACGCACCCAGCAGATCATCGCCGAGGAGTCGGGGATCCCGGCGGTCGCCGATCCCCTCGGGGGCAGCTACTTCGTCGAGGCGCTCACCGATCGGATGGAAGAGGCCGCCAACCAGATCCTGCGCACCATCGACGAGATGGGCGGCATCGTGGCCGCCGTCGAGGCGGGGTGGCCGCAGCGCGAGATCGCGGCCTCGGCCTATCGCACCCAGCGCCAGATCGACAGCGGCGAGCGCGCGGTGGTCGGCGTCAACCGGCACCGGGCGCACCACACCGCGTCCATCCCGACCCTGAAGATCGACGGCACCCCCGAGCGCACGCAGCTGGCCGCGATCGGGAAGCTGCGCGCGCGGCGCGACGCCACGGCGGTGCAGGCCGGGCTCGAAGGGGTCCGGCACGCAGCGCTCGGCGACGGCAACCTCATGGAGGCCGTGCTCGAGGCGGCGCGGCGGGATGCGACGCTGGGCGAGATCTGTCAGATCTTTCGCGATGTGTTCGGTGAATATCGCGACCCCGCCGAGGTCTAGCGCGTTAAGTTAGCGCCCATGGCGACGACACCGGGCGTGGGGCAGGACATCGAGGCGCTCTGCGGCCGGTGTGGCCAGGTCTGGCACGTCGTGATGGCCAAGATGGGCGACAAGATCGCCAAGGTGGTCTGCAAGCGCTGCGGTGGCCACCACCGCTACCGCAATGAGAGCGATGGCGAGGAGACCGGCGACGGTGCCCGTTCGGCGCGCGGCGCGGGCCGGCCCGCCTCCGCGCGGGGGTCGTCGCGAGCGCGAAAGCCCTCGCCGGTGCCGGTGGTTCCCGCCTTCGACCCGACCAAACCGGCGCGGGCCTACGCGGCCAGCGCCAGCTACGCACCGGGCGAGCGGGTCGCGCATCCGAGCTTCGGGGTGGGCGTGGTGGCCGGCTCGCCGGGCGCCGGCAAGATCGACGTGGTCTTCCCCGCCGGCCCGCGGGTGCTCGCCGCCGCCAAGCCGGCCTCCAGCCTGGCCCGGCCGGTCGCCGCCACCTCCGTGCCCATCGCCGACCGACCGCCCAGATGAAGCCGGCGCCGGCGCCCGATCGCCCGTGAAGCTGGCGCGGGTCACGCTGCGCAAGCGTCTGGCGCGCGCGATCCGCGGCGGCCATCCCTGGGTCTATCGCGAGGCGCTGGTCGCGGCGCCGCAACTGCCCGATGGGACGACCGTGCTGGTGGTCGACCCCGACGATCGCCCGCTCGCCTGCGGCTTCTGGGACGCCGATTCGCCCATCGCGGTTCGCGTGCTCGGCGAGGTGCGCCAGGCGGATCTGCCGGCCGAGATCGAGCGGCGCATCGGCGACGCGCTCGCCCGCCGGCTCGAATCGATCGACCGGCGCGAGACCGACGCCTTCCGCTGGATCCACGGCGAGGCGGACCGCCTGCCGGGCATCCACGTCGACGTCTACGGCAGCGCGCTCAGCCTCCGCTACGACGGCGCCGGCGCGCGCGCCTTCTACCGCGACCTACCCGAGCGCCTGCGCGACGTCGCCCGTCGGTCGGACCTCGCCGTCGAATCCGTGGTCGAGCGACGCCCGCGCCAGGGGAGCGACGGCGAAAAGGCCACCGGCGCCGTGAGCGTCCTGGGCGGAGCGCCGGAGGGCGAGATCGAGATCCGCGAGCATGGCCTGCGCTTCGGCGTCGATCTCCTGCGCGGCCAAAAAGGCGGGCTGTTTCTGGACCAGCGCGAAAACCGGGCCCTGGTGCGGACCCTCGCCGAAGGGCGGCGGGTCCTGAACCTCTTCGGGTACACCGGCGGCTTCTCGATCTATGCCGCCGCCGGCGGGGCCCGTGAAACCGTGACTGTCGACCTGGCGGCGCCCGCGATCGAGGCCGCCCGCCGCAACTTCGCGCGCAACGGGCTGCCGAGCGACCGCGCGCATTTCGCCGCCGAGGACGCCTTCGCGTTTCTCGCGCGCGCGGCGGCGGCGGGCGAGCTCTACGATCTGGTCGTCTCGGATCCCCCCAGCTTCGCCCCCAACCGCCGCGCCCTGCCGACCGGCCTTGCCGCTTACCGGCGATTGCACCGACTCTGCGCCGGCGTGACGGCGCCCGGGGGCATCCTCTGTGCCGCCTCCTGTTCGAGCCACGTCGGCCGCGACGCCTTCGTGGCCAGCGTCCGCGACGGCGTAGCCGACGCCGGCCGCCGCGCCGAGCTGCGCGAGCTCCGCGGCGCCGCCCCCGACCACCCGGTCATCCCGCAGTTCCCCGAAGGCGATTACCTGAAATTTGCGGTGGTGGCCTTATGATGCGCGTCGATGACTGCGCCGATGACCGCGCCGACTCGAGCTGACGCGAAGCTCGCCACCCCCGCCTACCGGTGGACGGTGGGTCTGACGCTGGCGCTGCTGCAGTCGGCCGTCTACTTCGGCATCGGGCACGCGCACCTGCAGCGCTCGACCGAGCTGCTCCGCACGCGGCTCGACGACGCCCTGCCGTTTTGGCCCTGGACCGCCTGGTGCTACCTGCCGTTTTACGCGGGGACGTTCCTCATCGCGATCGGCGGTTTCCGGCGCCGCTGGCTCTTCGACCGGACGGTCAAGGCGGTGCTGATGGTGATGTTCGTCGGTGCCCTCGGCCACCTGTTCGTCCACGCGGAGTACCCGCGCACGGTGCTCCATCCCCCCTACGCCGACCTGTCGAGCGCTTTTCTGGCCTCGGTCCAGCACATCGATCCGCCCGGCAACGTCTTCCCTTCGCTGCACGTGGCGCACACCACCATGCTGTCGCTGCTCCTGATCAAAGACCGGCCGATCCTGGGGCGCGTCGCGCTGGTGATGGCCACCATGCTGGCGATCTCGACGCTGACCACCAAGCAGCACTTCGTCGCGGACGTGCTGTCCGGCTACCTGCTCGCCTTCCTGGGCCGCTGGTTCGCGCTGCGAGATGATTCCGGAAGCTCGAAGGCCCCCGCGATCGCCTAGTTCGGCTTCGCGGCGCGCTCGGCGGCGCCGATGGGTGCCTTGAAGTTGATTCGCTCGTATTTGATGCCGGTCTTCGCGAGCTGCGGCTCGATGACGTCGCCCTTACCGACGATCACCACCAGCAGGGTGTCCGGGCTCAGGTAGTCGCGCGCCGCCGCCTGGGCCTGCGCCTCGTCGACGGCGGCAAGGCGCAACGGCAGATCGCGCACGTAGGCGACGCCGAGCCCGTGCAGCTCGGCGGCCACCAGCGCCCCCGCGACGCCGGCGGCGGTCTGTAGGCTGAACGGATAGCTTCCCGCGTAGTAGCCCTTGGCCTTGTCGAGCTCCGCCGCCGTGGGCCCGGCGGCCTTCATCTGGCGAATCTCGTTCACGGTGGCCAGCAGCGCCTCCCAGATCGTCTCGTTCTTGGTGGCCGCACTGACCCGGAACGCCCCGTCGTAAAGAGAGGCGCCGAACGACGAGCCGATGCCGTAGGTCAGCCCCCGCTTGGAGCGGACCTCGATCATGAGACGCGAAGCGAAGTCCGACCCGCCCAGCACGTAGTTCATGAGCGTCGCCGCGTACCAGCGCGGATCGGCGTGCTTGATCCCGGCGTGGCCGAGCAAGAGCGTGGCCTGGGTCAGATCCGGACGATCGACCAGCAAGATGCGCGTCCCCTCCAGCGGCGGGATCTTCCAGGTCGGGCGGACGGCGACCTCCGAGCGCGTCCACCCGCGAAACGCCTTCTCGATGAGCGGGCGCAGGCGGGCGACGTCGACATCGCCGGCCACCGCCAGGATGGCGCGGTTCGGCCGATAGAACGTCTTCCAGAACTTCTCCAGCGCGGTTCGTCCGATCTTGCCGACGTCCGCCGGGGTCAGCACCCAACCGTCGGGGTGCTTTTCGCCGAAGAGCTGGTTGTCGAAGTGGGCCGTCGCCAGCTCGTGTGGGTTGTCGAAACGCGAGGCGATCGCAGCCAGCATCTGGTCCCGCACGTCGGCCATCTCGCTCTCGGGAAACGACGGGCGGAGCAGGATGTCGGTCAGCAGATCGAGGCAGAGGCCCGTGTCCTTGGAGAGCGCCGAGCAGCTGGCGGTCGTCCCTTCGTTGGTCGCCTGCGCGTCGAGCGTGCCGCCCACGAAGTCGATCGCGCGCGAGATGTCGTCGGCGCTGCGGCTCTTGGTCCCGCGCCGGAGCATCGCCGCGACGAAGTCCGAGACGCCGAGGGTGTCGCGATCCTCGTCGTAGCCGCCCGCCTGCACCGCGATCCCGAAGCTGACCACCGGCAGATCCTTGCGCGCGACGACCACGACGTTGAGGCCGTTCGGCAGCGCGAAGCGGTCCACCTTGGGCAGGGCCAGCGCGGCCGGCTTGGGGGGCGCCGGGGCCGCGATGAGATCCGTGCGGCCGGTCCAGAAGGTCGTCGCCGCGGCGCCGGTGGGGCTCGCGGGTCCCGCGGGGTTGCTCTCGTATTGAACCTCGATCGAGCCGGCGCGGGCCGGCGCGGTCTTGGACGGGCTCGCCGCGCAAGACAGAGCCGACAAGGCGGCGAAGATCGCCAGATGGCGGAGGGCGATCATTTCTTTTGCTCCGGAGGGTGCGGCGCCGGCGGAGCGGAAGGCGCCGGCAGAGCGG
>JADGRB010000038.1 GCA_017881315.1 Pseudomonadota bacterium | reverse complement strand
GAACCCGACGATCGGCAGGTCGGCCGAGCAGAAGGTGTGACAGTGCACGTCGACCCCGACCGCGGGCGCAGCCGCCATTGTTGGCCCCGGCGTCGGGGTCGCGGCCCGTGCCGTCCCGCGCCCCAGCACCGCCAGCGCGGCGGCGCCCGCTCCGCCGACCAGCAGGTCCCGTCGGCGCGGACGCCCTTTGCCGCGACTCGCCCGGCCCATTCAGAGCACCAGTTTGTAGCCGGTGCCGTAGATCGTGATGATGTGGTGGGGTTTGGCGGCGTTCTCTTCGATCTTCTTGCGCAGCTTGACCACGAAGTTGTCGACGCTGCGGGTGGTGGCGTGGCCGGAGACGCCCCAGATCTTCTCCAGGATCTCCTCTCGCGTCACCGGCTGCCCGGCGCGCTCCCAGAGCAGGCGCAGCAGCTCCACCTCGTAGAACGACAGCGCGCTCACCTTCCCCTTGCGCGTCAGCTCGTGCTTGCGCGGATCGATGGTGGCCGCGCCGATCTGGATCTCCTCGTTGGGGGCCACCACCCGATGCAACCGGCGAAAGATGGCATTGATACGCGCCACCAGCTCACCGACGGAGAACGGCTTGGTCACGTAGTCGTCGGCGCCCACGTCGAGCCCGCGGATCTTGTCGGTCTCCTGGGAGCGGGCGGTCAGCATGATGACCGGCACCAGCGGGTGGGTGGATCGAATCTCCTCGCACACCGAAAATCCGTTGGCGTCGGGCAGCATCAGATCCAGCAGCACCAGATCCGGACCCCGTTCGCGCAAAAGGCGCACCCCCTCCCGCCCCAGCCCCGACGACAGCACCTCGAACCCCTCGAACTCCAGCGCGTCGCGCAGACCGCGCACCAGATCCGGCTCGTCCTCGATGATGAGAATCCGGCGGCGGCCGGCCGCGCCCCCCAGCCCCAACCCCGAAGAAATTGGCTGCCCGCTCACGACGCCGCCCGCTCCTCGGGCGCGGGGGTCATGACGGGCGCCACCGGCACGTAGACGGTGAAGGTCGATCCGCGCCCGGGGGCGCTCTCCACCTCGACGCGCCCCCCGTGCGCCTCGGCGATGTACTTGACCAGCGACAGACCGATGCCGCTGCCGCGAACGTTGCGCGTCCTCGCGCTGGTGGCGCGGTAGAAGCGCTCGAAGATTCGCCGCTGCTCCTCGGGCGCGATCCCCGAGCCATGATCGCTCACCACCAGGGCCACCGCGCCCGGGGCGCGCCGCAGCTGCACCGAGACCTCGCCCGCATCGCCGCCGTACTTGACGGCGTTGTCGACCAGGTTCAGCAAGACCAGGGTCATCGCGTCCTCGTCCATCCGCACCGGCGGCAGATGGGGCTCGATCTCGGTCCGCAGGCGCACCCTCTCCTTCTCGAGACGATGGCGGAAGACGTCGAGCGCGCGCTCCACCACCTCCTCGAGCTGCCCCTCGGTGAAGCTGTAGCTGGCCTTGCCGCGTTCGAGGCGCGCGAAGTCGAGGACATTGTCGATGAGGTGCGCCAGGCGCTCCGATTCGCGCGTGATGATGCCGCCGTACTCGCGCGCCATCGGCTCGCCCTTGTGCTTGCCCGTCGCGAGCAGCTCGCCAAACATCCGGATCAGCGACAGCGGCGTCTTGAGCTCGTGAGAGACGTTGGCGATGAAGTCGCTCTTCATCTGCGAGGCCCGCCGCTCCGCCCGCACCGAAAGCCACACGACCGCCAGCCCGACCACAATGATCACCGTCGAGACCGGCACCAGCAGGACTCCCAGCAGGCGCTCGGTCTCGGCCTGAGCGCGCAGCTCGGCCACGTTGCGCGGCGTGATCTGGATGCGCCAGGCGTACAGCGTCTTGCCGAACGACGCTTCATACTGAAAGGGGGTGGGCGGCTGCGGCTCGCCGTAGACGGCGCGCGCCACCTCGTCGAGGATCACCACCCGTCGCTTGCCCGTCACGACGTCCATCTCTTCGGGGATCCATTCCTTGGCCATCAGCGTGAGGTCCAGCTTGGCCGCCACGTAGTACTCATGGTGGTCGGCGGTCTTCTTGGCCGCGTAGGCGATGAGCACCGACTTGCCCTCGAACAGCTGATGCAGGTGGCGGAAGTTGCCCGGCTGATCCGGCGTCCAGGGCTGGAGCGACTTCCACTCCAGCCCCTTGACGTAGCTCTGCCAGCGGTCGAGCTCGCGCCGTCGGTGCGCGGCGTCGGGCGCCGGATAGAGCGAGCGGATCTTGAGCCCCGCGTCGAGCAGCGCCACCGACTCGACGCCGGCCGGCAGGTCCACCTTGCCGGGGGGCTCGGCGCTGGCCTCGTTCCACTCCACCTCTTCGAAGAGCTCGGCGTCGGCCTTGTCGATCCGGTCCTGCACCTGCTCGACCAGCAAGTTGGCGAGCTGCTGATTGCCCTCCATGAGCGAGGCCTTGCTGCGCACGGAGGCCGCGACCGCGTAGCGATAGCCGTAGTAGGCCAGCGCCACCGCGGCGCCGATGATGGCGGGGAAGACCAGGGCGAGGATCACCGGAATCATCGAAATCCGTGCGCCTTGCCGGGACATGGACGGATCATATATGGGACCCTGGTTAGGCCATGCCCAAAATCGAGCGCCATTTCTTCGTCTGCGACAACGCGCGCCCCTCGGGCGGCAAGCCCTCGTGCGGCGCGCGCGGCGCCGGGGAAGTCCTGAGCGCCCTGCAGGAGGGGCTCGGCCGGCATCCGGAGCTGTGGGGACGGATCGCCATCACCCCCTCCGGGTGCCTCGGCCCCTGCTTCGAGGGCCCGACGATCGTCGTCTACCCCGAGGCCGTCTGGTACGTCGGCGTCACGGCCGCGGACGTCCCCGAGATCGTCGAGAAGCACATGCGGAACGGGATCCCGGTCGAAAGGCTCTTGCGCGTCGAGGAATGAGGGCCGTCCGGGACCGAGCTTCGAACAGCTTCCATCAGCGCGCGCCGCGTAGCAGCGAGTCGTTGGCGGGCGCGCTCTTCTTGGCGGCGTATTCGACGCCGAGGAGCTGGCTGGTCACGGAGGTCATTTTCTTGAGCGGCCAGACGCAGGTCGGGCCATGCGGACCGAAGTTGAGGTCGCAGGCGATCCCGGGGGCCGGCCCGACCCGATAGGTGGCGGTTCGAACCTCGTAGCAGGCGCGCCCGGCGCGCGCGTCCGGAGGCACCGGACGAACCGACACCGACCGCGCGAAGGCGTCCAGCGCCACCCGATCGAGCGCGGCGTTCCCCGATCCGCGCCGCAGCGTCGCCGTTGTGTCGCGTCCGGGCGCGACGTCGAGGCAGATCTCCACCCGTCGGATTTCGGCGCCCGCCTCTGCTTGACGGCGATTCTCCTCGTACGCGGCGGCCAGATCCGGGCGCCGCTTCGCGGCGTCGTCGCGCAGGTCGGGCTGCACATCGTCGGCCGTGCGGTCGTTGCGATGGGCCTCCCGCACCCGCGCAACGAGGCCCCGCCCCCAGCCGCGGACGGTCTGCCCGGCGCCGATCGGAATCGCCTCCGCGATCCGCTGCGCCTCGTCCTGGAACCGAGAGCGCGCGCCCCGCAAATAGTCGTAGAGCAGCGGATCGACCCGGCCGGCGGCGACGTTCGCGGCGGCGTCCTCCTCCCGCTCGTGGGCGACGCGCAGCTCGTCGAGCGAGAGCTTCCCACCCCGGGCGGCCAGCGTCGCGTCCGAGGCCGGCGGCGCGATGCGGGCCTGGACATCGGGCGACAGCGCGCGGAACGACAGCTCGGGGGCGGCCCCCGCCGCCCGATCGGCGGACGGCGCCTCTGACGTAGGTTCGGGTTGCGCGTCGGCCCGAGATTGGGCGTCGGCCCCGGGCGGAACGTCGCCCCTCGAGCCCGACTCCTCACTGCGTGCGCGAACGGGTTCGCGACGCGTGTGCGGCGAGCGATCGACGAACCGGGCGGCCAGGCTTCGCTCCGGTCCGGGGCGAGTCACCTCGGTGATCTCGATTTCGATCGGCGCGCGCGGAGCGCGGCTGGGCATCTCAGGCGCGCGCGCGCGCAGGAGCAGCAGGCCCGCGACCAGCGCGTGCGCCAGCGCGGATACCAACCAGGCCGCCCAGCTGCGCCAGCGCATGACTCTCCCGGAGATCCGACTCCGTCGCCGGAAAACCGGTTGTCCGTGGTTCTAACCTGCCGCGACGCGTGCAAGCACCCGCGCGACGATCGCCGTCGCCAGGAGGGCCTGGCCAAGGAACGCGATGGACCGAATCCAATTCGTCGAGACCAGCAAGCGGACCTTCGCGTCGTCGTAGCCCGTCTCGGCCATCTCGGCCTGCAGCCTGCGTTGCCAGATCGCCGTCGAGGCCAGCTGGGCCAGGTTCAAGGCCAGGGCCGCCAGTGCCTGCCAGAGGCTCATGAAGTGTGGTCGGTGGCCAACCAGGATCGCCGAGGAGACCAGCAAGAGCAGGGCCGGCACGATGGTCGGCACCACGGCGGCCGCGTTGTTGGCACGGATATACGCGACGAAGTGCTCCCGCCCGACACTTGGATAGATTCCGTAGTGCTGGATCTGGAGGGTGATCATGTTCCCCGCGTTGAAAGCCGCCAGAAACCCGAACGCGACGAAGACCCAGAGGATTGCATCCATTTCGTCACGGCTCCTTTGCGGGGCTGGTCCCATAGTCGCGCCGGGCCGCGGCCGCGACCGTGGTGAGGGGAATCGCCGGATAGCGTTGCATCAGCTGAGTCGCGTCGAAGGTCATGTCGGTCGTGTCCATCACGACGCCGGCTTGGACCATGCGCGCGAAGGTCGGATTGAACGGGCGGGCCAGGTACGACAGGGCCCTCATGGCCGAGCGGGGGATGTGCTTGACCAGACCGGTCACGCCGAGCGCAGACCTGAACGCATCGACGAATTGGATGAGCGAGAGATTCTCGGCGCCCCCGAGGTCGGTGACCGCGCCACCGAGGCCGGGCTCGGTCGTCGCGAGCTCCACGAATCGGGCGACGTCGTGTGCCGAGACGAAATTGATGGGGTTCTCCGCGCGACCGAAGACCGCGGTCTTGCCACCGTCGAGGAGGGGCGCGCACAGCGCCGTCTGAAAGGTCTCGGTGAAGAGCGAGGGTCGCAGGATTGTCCAAGGAACCTTGCTTTCGACCAGCTTCTGCTCCGCCAGGTATTTCATGCGGGAGAGCTCCATGGGATGTTCCGCCGACGCGCCCCGGACCGAGACCAGGATGAATCGCTCCACCCCATGCTCCTCGGCGGCGGAGATCAGATTCGCGTTTCCCTCCAGGTCCACCTGCAGTGGCGTCACGCCCTTCATGCCGAAGGCGCTCATCGCGGAGACCACAATGCGGGCGCCGGCCACAGCACGATCGACGGCGGCGCGATCGCGCACATCCGCGGCGACGACCTCGACCTCGTTGGACGCTCCGCCCACCGCACCCGGCGGCGGCCGGCGTGAGAGGACCCGGATCGACTCGCCGCGCCCCCGCAGCCGCCCGACGAGTATGCGGCCCAGACGCCCCGTGCCACCCGCGATCAAGATCATCGCGCTCCGCCCCTTCTGAAATTTGGCGACCCAACCAGACTTGAATATACTGATAGACAATTCATTAGACTCACGGTCTACCCATTGCCCAAGGTTGTCAAGCGCCCTTACAGTTCCCCCCTGCGGGCCGGCCAGGCGCGCCTGACCCGAGAGGCGATCGTCGACGCGGCCGCCCGGCTATTTTCCGAGAAGGGGTACGCAGCCGTTTCGCTGGACGACATCGCGGAGGCCGCCGGGGTGAGCCGGGCCACCCTGTTTTCCGCCGCGGGGGGCAAGCCCGCCCTCTTGAAGGAATCCTTCTACCTGGCGTTTGGTCGTGCGGCGGGCGCGCCCGATCGACCCATGCCCCTGGTCGATCGTCCGCGAAGCCGCGAGATTCGCGCGCGCACCACCGTCGGTGGCTACCTCTCCGGATACGCCGGCCTGTGCACGTCACTCTTTGGCCACATGGCCCGGGTCTATGAAGCGATCCGGGAGGGCGCGCGCGCCGATCCGAAGGTTGCCGCGCTCTGGATTGCGGTGAACGAGGAGCGCCGGCGGGGGGCGGCCACGATCGTGGCCGACGTGAAGGCGCGCGCGCGACTTCGCGAGGGGCTGGAGGAGGACGAAGCGGCCGATGCCGTCTGGGTCCTCAACGATCCGGTGCACTACCACATGCTCGTGCATGGCCGCGGCTGGACGAACGAGAGATTCCAGCGGTGGCTGACCCGCGCCCTCGAAGCGGAGCTCCTCGGCCGCTGACCGCCCCGGCGTGGCTGAGGCGCGGCAGCGCCGCCCTTCAGAGCTTCGCCGGTTCCAGCTCTGCTTCGGGCGTCGGTGCTTTGTGGCGAGGGACGGCTCTCCTCGGGGCGGCAACCGATGCGGGATGAGACGCCGCCCACGAAGCAGGCCTGGTCGCGGGGGTTGCCGGCACGGGCTTTCCTATCCGGGTTGTCTGGGTCGCCGGGGTCGCCCCAAGCAGCGGCAAGGGCGGATCCGGCATCGGCGCGGCCGCCTCCGGCACCGGCGGACCCGGTCGGGCGGCGGCCTCGACAGCGACCTTCTGCGCGTCGCCCTTCTGCGCGTCGCCCTTCTGCGCGCCGCCCGTCTTCTCGCCGCCCCGGAACGCCAGCATGACCACCACGACCAGCGCCACGGCGCCTAGGATCGCCAGCGTCGCTTTCCTGCGGCGCCAACCGGGCGGCGCCAATCGCTCGGTGCGGACGCCCCGAATCTCGTCGCGCAGCTCGTTTCTGGCGCCGCGAATTTCGTCGCGGATGTCCTTCAAGATCTCGAGCGTCGTGTCGGGCTCGGCCATGGACATCCCCGCCCCCATCAGAGCTTCGCCGGTTCTGAATCCACCGCCGGCTGCGCGTGGGGCGTCTTGTGGACATGCGGCTTGGGCGCCTGTCTGTGCTCGAGCGTCAGCTCGAGGGTCGAATCGTCGTCGAGGGAAACCCTGTGGGGGTTGGGCGCGAAGCCGTCCTTTTCCATGTGCAGGTTGAGCGTGCCGCCGCGCGGGCGCGTCAGCACGAGCGGCGTCGTCCCGAGCACACCGCCGCCCGCGTCGTCGACCACCGTCGCCCCGGACGGGTCGGACTCGAGCCGGATGGTGACCTTCCGGGGCGCGGCCGCCACGGGATGCGCGACGACCGCGGGCGCCGGCGTCGCCGGTGCCGCCGGTGCCGCGATGGCGACCTTGGTGGTGGCCGTCGCCACGCTGGGCGGCGTCAGCTTGCTCGGCTCGGCCTCGACGTTCCGCACGCCGACCTTCTCACCGTCCCGGAAGATGAACACACCCGCGGCGATCGCCGCCACCGCGGCCCCGACCACGATCAGCGCGGCCTTGCCCTTCCGCGAACCGGCCGGCACGCCCAGCTGCTCGCCGACGCCCGTCGAGAACGTCGTCTCGCGCAGCTTGGGGTTGCTCGGCGAAGTCGCCTTCGCCATCGGCGCCGGCGTCTTGCCCCCCAGATCGGGCGACGAGGGGACCGATCCACGCACCACGAACATCGATCCGCCCGACGCCTTGAGCGCTATTTGCACCTGAGCCATGTCGGCGAACCGGTCGTCCGGGTTCTTGGCCAGCATCTTGAGCACCACCGCGTCGATCGACGATGGGACATCGGGCCGCTGCGACGAGGGCGCGGGCGCCGCGACGTTGAGGTGCATGTTGACGAGCTCGCCGAATCCCTCCGAGACGAAAGGCGGCTGACCGCACAGCATCTCGAAGAAGATGATCCCCAGCGAGTAGATGTCGCTCCGATGGTCGACGGTCCGGGTCCCGCGACACTGCTCGGGAGACATGTAGATCGGCGTCCCCATCAGCGTCCCGGTTCGGGTCTTGACCGAGTCGCCGGCGTTCCCCTGCTGCAGCTTCGCGATCCCGAAGTCGAGGACCTTGATCCGCTCGCGATCGGGCTCGTGCGGATCCGGAATGACGAACAGGTTGTCCGGCTTGAGATCGCGGTGGACGATCCCCTTCTTGTGCGCGGCCCCCAGCGCCGAGGCGGTCTGATAGGCGAACTCGACCGCCGTGGGGATCTCGAGCGCGCCGACGCGGCGGAGGCGGGTTCCCAGGCTCTCCCCTTCGAGCAGCTCCATCACCAGGAACGGCGTCCCGTCGGCGATGGTCCCCGAGTCGAGGATCTCGATGATGTTGGGGTGGCGAATGGCGTTGGCCGCCCGCGCCTCGTTCAAGAACCGGGTGAGCAGGCTCTCGTCGCGGATGTAGTTCTTGTGCAGAACCTTCACCGCGACGCGACGGCCGATCCCCGGGTGCTCCGCCAAATAGACGGCACCCATTCCCCCTTCGCCGAGCAGCGAAACCGCGCGGTAATTGCCGAATTGCTCCCCTATCATGAGCGCCCCCGATGGTAACCGACCCGGGCAGCGCCTGCCGGAATTTTTGCGCCCCGTGCCCGCGCGGGAATCGGCGGGGTCGCAGATGATCTTCGCAACAGGATCTCGACGTTTCCCGGCCGGACCAGATCGGGGAGGCGCCCCACGCGTGAAAATCCCAACTTCCTGTAGAAACGCAGCGCGGCGTGATTATTCCCGTCGCACGATACGAACAGCCAGCGCCGCGTCCCGAAGACCTCAGCCGCGACCCGCTCCACCAGGGCGCGGCCGACCCCCTGCCCGCTCGCCTCGGGGCGCACGGCCAGAAGGGCGATGAAGCCGCCCAGCAGAAACCCGTCATCGGCCACCACCACGCCGCTCGGCGCGGCGCCGCCGACGGCGCGCGCGATCCAGACGCTTCGGGTCCCGGCCTTCCGGGCCAGATAGCGGCCGAGCGCCGCCGGCCGATAGCCCAGCATCCGCCAGGGATCGATCCCCGCGATCCAGGCGGCCTGGGCGCGGGCCAGCGCCGGTGTGGGGCGGGAGATGCGGGTCTGCGCGGCCACGCTAGGGCCTGCCCAGCACAGGATGGGTCGCCGGTGAAGAGACCGGGGCGGCCACGGGTGCTTTGAGCAGCTCCGAGATCGGCACGAAGCGGAATCCCCGCTGGCGAAGCGCCTGCAGGATGGCGGGCAGCGCCTCGTGCGTCTTCCAGCCGCGCCCGTTGATGTGAAAGACGATGATCGACCCGGGGCGGGCCTGGCCGACCACCGCGCGGATCATTCCGGCGGTGGTGGCCCTGGCGCTGGGATCCCCGGAGACGACGTCCCAGGTGACCGTGGGAAGCTGCCGCCCGCCGACCACCGCGAGGAGGTGCCGGTCCCACTCCCCGAACGGCGGGCGAAACGCGACCGAGCGCCGGCCGTAGCGGGCCAGCGCCGCCTCGGTCTGGTCGATCTCCTCGACCACGCGCGCCGACGACATCTGCGTCATGTGCGGGTGATCGTAGGAGTGGTCGCCGAACTCGATGAGCGGATCGTTCGCCATGTCGGCCATCGCCTCCGGGTGGGTGTCGACCCAGCGGCCCGAGACGAAGACGGTGGCGGGCACCTGTTCACGCTTGAGGATCTCGAACACGTCGCGATCGAAGCCGTACCAACCTTGGCGGGTGGCGCACGCGTCGAAGGTGATCGCGACCTGCGGCTCGCGCGTCTCGCCGCGCGTGATCGGGTGCAGCGGATACGGCGGGGCCATCGCGGCGACCGGCGACCCGCCCGCGACCGGCGGGGACGGCCCGCCCGCGACCGGCGGCCCGCCCGCGACCGGCGGGGACGGCGGAAAACCGGTCAAGGCCGCCGAGACGGCGAGCGCGATCGCCGGCCCCAGGATCATCTCAGTCCAGGTCCAGGAGCATCACGATCGCGTCCTCCTGGTCCTCCGCGTAGTAGTTCGGGCGGATGCCCACGGAGCGGAAGGCGAAGCGACGGTAGAGTCGCAGCGCCGCGGCGTTAGAGCGCCGCACCTCGAGGGTGACCAGGCGGCAGTCGTGACGCCGACCGAAATCGATGATGTGCGCGAGCATCCGCGAGGCGTGCCCCGCCCGGCGGGCCCGCGGATCGGTGGCGACGTTGAGCAGGTGCACCTCGTCGGCGACCAGCCAATAGTTTCCAAAGGCCACCACCGAGCCGCGCACCGCGTCGCGCACCACGTCGACGTGCGCCCAGTCGCGGGACATCTCCTCGAGAAACACCTGCCCCGACCAGGGAGAGCGGAACGAGACCCGTTCGATCTCCACGACCTCGTCGAGATCGCCCCGCCGCATCGGCTCGATCAAGAACGGTTGGGGCGCCTTGTTGACCGCCATCAGGGGTCCTGCGTGTCGGACGGCCCCCGCGGGGCCGGAGCGGGGTCGGCGGCGAGGTGGGGACCACCCGCGGCGGCGGCGGCCGCGGCGGCCTCGAAGATCGCGGCCCAGAGGGCCGGCACCCCTTCACCGGTTTCGCCCGAAATCATGATGGGTGCCCGGCCGCCGAGCGTCTTGCGGCAGCGCTCGCGCAGCAGGCCGCGTTCCGTGGCCGACAGCTTGTCGACCTTGGTGAGCACGATCTGCGCGGGGACATGCTCGGTTCCCAGCCATTCGTAGAGCTGCCGCTCTTCGTCCTCTATGCCGCGCCGCGAATCGATCAGAATCACGAACAGGGCCAGCGATCGCCGAACGCGCGTGTAGCCCTCGATGAGCGGCTGCCAGGTTTGCCGCTCGGAGCGCGACACCTGGGCATAGCCGTACCCCGGCAGATCGATCAGCCGAAGGTCGGAGATGGGCGCCGCGCGCCCGAGCCGGAGCGAAAACATCACCAGGCCCCGCGTCCGTCCCGGCGTCTTCGAGGTGCGCGCCAGCCCTTTGCGCCCCGCCAGTCGATTTAGGAGGGTGGATTTGCCGACATTGGAGCGGCCCGAGATGGCGATCTCGGGCGGGCCGGGCGCCGGCATCCCGGCCAGATCGCGTGCCTCCGCCACGAAGGCGGCGTCGACGACGTCGGGCACGAAGGTGGGCGTTCGTTCGCGGGTCACGCGCGTCTAGGGTAGCATCGGAAGCCGTGGCACGCGGCCTCAAGGTCCTGGGGCTCACCGGTGGAATCGGCGCGGGGAAGTCCACCGTGGCCCGCCTGTTCGCCGCCCGAGGCGTCCCGGTCGTCGACGCCGACGCCCTGGCGCGCGAGGTGGTTGGACCGGGCCAGCCGGCCCTGAGGGAGATCGCCGCCACCTGGCCGGAGGTCGTCGCGGCGGACGGCGCTCTCGATCGCAAGCGCCTCGGTGCCATCGTGTTCGCCGATCCGACGGCTCGCGCGCGGCTGGAGGCGATCACCCACCCGCATATCCAGGCGCTGAGCGCGGAGCGGCTGGCGGCCCTGGCCGCGGCCGGGAACCGGCTCGCGCTCTACGAGGCGCCCCTGCTGGTCGAAAGCGGGCGGTGGCGGGACCTCGACGGGCTCATCGTCGTGACGGCCTCCGAGGCCACCCAGATCGCCCGGGTCCGGGCGCGGGATGGTCTGAGCCAGACCGAGGCGGAGGCGCGGATCCGCGCGCAGCTGCCTACAGCCGACAAGGTGCGGCTCGCCACCTACGTGATCGACAACGACGGCGATCTGGCCGCCACCGAGGCCGCGGTCGATGCGCTGCTGCGCCAGCTGACCTCTTCGGTTTAGCTTCGGCCGGCCCTCAGGCCATGTTCGGTTCGGGGTATCCGCGGCCGGGCTTGGCGAAGAGATAGCCCTGGCACAGATCGCCCCCGAGGAGGATCAGCATGTCGCGCTCGGCGACCGTCTCGATCCCCTCGGCCACCAGCTGAATACCGAGCTCGGTGCACAGCGAGATGATCGAGCGCACCAGCTTCTGCTTCACCGCCGAGCTGTCGATGCCGCGCACCAGGGACATGTCGACCTTGACCACCTCGGGCTCGAGCTGGGCGAAGCTGGTGAGCCCCGCGTAGCCCGCGCCGAGATCGTCGATGGCGATCCGATAGCCGAGCGCGCGCAGGCGCATCACGCGTGACTGCAGCTCGTGAATCCGATCCAGCGCCGCGCGCTCGGTGATCTCGAGGACCACCTGGCTGGCGTAGGGCGTGAGCGCGCCGTCCTCGGCGTAGAGCTCCGGATCCTCGAGATCGGCCGGGTGGAGGTTGACGAACAGATGGGCCGGGGGCGGCGTGTCGCGCAGCAGACCGGCGACCTTGCGGCGGATGATCCGCCCCAGCTCGGCGGCCTTGCCGAGGCGCTCGGCGGTGTCGAAGAAATCGATGGGGCTTCGAAGCGTCGGCTCGTCGGTCCGCAGCAGGGTCTCGTAGGCGAAGATGCGCCGGCCCGACCACGAGACGATCGGCTGCGCCGCCACCCAGAGCTTGTCCACCGCCGACGCGAACCGCGCCTCGAGGCCGGCCCGGTCGCCGATCGGCTTGCCCTCGAGCTCCTGCACCGCGCTGGCCTCGCGGCGGACCCGCGCGAGCCGGTGCACCCGCACCGCGCGCGCGACGACCTCCAGCATGGCCTCGGGCGCCACCGGCTTGAGCAGGTAGCGAAAGGCGCCGTACTCGATCGCCTGCAGCGCGCTCTCGAGCGCCGGGCTGCCGGTCATGAAGATCATGGGGACGTCCAGATCGTTTTCGCGGACCGTGCGCAGCAGCGCCAGGCCGTCCATGTCGGGCATGGCGATGTCGCTGACGATCACGTCGAAGGGCTTGCCCTTGGCCAGAGCCGCCGCCTCTCGTCCGTCGTGGGCGACGCTGACCTTGTAGCCGGCCGCGGACAGCGCCCGGGCGTACCCGCGGGCGGTGACCGGCTCGTCGTCGACGACCAGAACTTCCGTGGCAGCGCCACCGTTTTCACCCGTGGCGATCCCGTGGCCGTTGGTGACGGCCGCGGCGGCTTTGCCCTGCATCTCTGAGTCAATCGGCGGTGACGCGTCCAATCTTTAGCGGCGCCCGCTCCCGCCCGGGCGGGAGGCTACTTGGCCTTGGCCACCATGGCGCCGGTGCGTAGGCGCAGGGCGTGCAGGCGGATGAACCCACCGGCATCTTTCTGATCGTAGGCGCCGCGGTCGTCCTCGAAGGTGACGATGTCGTTGCGGTAAAGCGAGCGCGGCGAGCTGCGGCCGATCAGCGTCGCGCTCCCCTTGTAAAGGCGCAGCCGGGCCGTGCCCGTGACGGGCTCGTTCACGGCGTCGACCAGCTTCTGCAGCGCCTCTCGCTCGGGCGAGAACCAGAACCCGCGATAGGCCAGGGTCGCGTACTCCACCGAGAGGGTGTCGCGCAGCCGCATCGCCTCGCGGTCCATGGTGAGCGACGCGACGGCGCGGTGCGCCTTGTGCAGCAGCGTGCCCCCCGGCGTCTCGTAGACCCCGCGGCTCTTCATGCCGACGAAGCGGTCCTCGACCACGTCGGCCCGGCCCACGCCGTGCTCGCCGGCCAGGGTGTTGAGCTCGGTCAGCAGGGCAGCCGGCCCCAGGGCCGCCCCGTCGACGGAGACCGGCGTCCCCTTCTCGAACCCGATCGAGACCTCGCGCGGAATCTCAGGCGCGCGCCGCGGATCGACCGTGCGCTGAAACATCTCGGCCGGCGGCTCGGCGTCAGGGTCCTCCAGGACTCCACCCTCGTAGCTGGTGTGCAGCAGGTTGCGATCGATCGAATAGGGCTTGTCCGCCGTGGCCTCGACCGGGATGTTCTTCGCCGCCGCGAAGGCGATCAGCTCCGAGCGCGACTTGAAGTCCCACTCGCGCCAGGGGGCGATGATCTTGATCGACGGGTTGAACCAGTAGGCCCCGAGCTCGAAGCGAATCTGGTCGTTCCCCTTGCCGGTGGAACCGTGCGCGATCGCGGTCGCCCCCTCGCGGGCGGCGACCTCCATCATCCCGCGCGCGATGCAGGGCCGGGCCAGCGCGGTGCCGAGGTAGTACTCCCCCTCGTAGACGGCGCCGGCCCTGACGGCCGGGAAGACGAAGTCGCGCACGAACTCGTCGCGCTGGTCGAGCACGTGGCAGGAGACGGCCCCCGTGCGCAGCGCCTTCTTGCGCGCCGCCTCCAGGTCCTCCCCCTGACCGACGTCCGAGCAGAACCCCACGATCTCGGCGTCATACTTCTCCTTCAGCCAGACGATGGCGACCGACGTGTCGAGACCACCCGAATACGCGAGAATGATCTTCATCGATTTCGACTATCACATTCGCCCGCGGTTGTGGACGGGCGGGCCGCAGGCCGCGCGCGAGCGGGCAAGGCGTCTTCAGATCACGCGAACGGCGCCGGCGCGGATCAGGCGGGCGGCGATCCGGAGCACGTCGGTCGACCCCACGCCCGAGCCGTCGAAGAGCTCCTCCAACGTCCGGGACCCGTCGATGCGTCCGATGACGGCGCGCTCCCGCTGACCGAGGCGGGCGCGCGCGATCTCCTCGGCGCGAGGCGCCAGGACCGGCACGCCGGCCAGCGGGCCGACGTAAGCGGCGAAGACCCGGGCCAGGAGTGGCCGCGCCGGCTCGATGACCTCGACGATCCCGGGCGGCGGCGCCTCGTCCGATTCGTGCAACGCCCCCTCGGCCGCGGTCACCGCCGCCGTCAGGTCGCCCTCGTCGAGGGCCCGGCGCGCCTGGTCGATGAGCGCGGCGGCGCGCTGTCGGCAAGGGGCGATGCCGGCCTCGGCGGATGCCGTGGGCTTCGATCCCGCGCCGAGCGACTGGCGGTCCGAATCGCCCACCCGTCGCGTGTGGTGCTCGTCGTCGTCCCCCATTCGCCGGGCGGGGGTGCCCTCCTCGGCGTGGGGCGCGGCGGGATCGCGGGCGGCGCGCAGGCCGCCGCCGGTGCCCGGAAGACGCGACCCCCAACCGGCGCCGACCGCGGCGCCCGAAAGCATCGCTTCGGCCAGCTGGGCCGGAATGGGCGACGTGATGGTCACCCGCCGATCGCGCAAGACATCGACCTGCGCGGTCTCCATCGCGCCGCCGATCGGGCGAGGCCGACCCCCGGTGTCGTCGCCGTCGAAGGCGTCGAGTTCGACGTCCTCGCGGAAATGGGGATCGTCGTCGATGCCGAGCTCCTTGGTCACGGGGCGCGGGGCGCGCTTGGCGCGGCCGAGCTCGGGGATGGATCCCACCCGTGGCTTCATCGACACCTTGTTTCGGCAGCACGCGCCGCCAGCTTGAGCGGGCGGTTGCCACGGAGCGTCGCGTTTAGCGCGCGTTCAGGCGAGCAGCAGCTCGAGCAGCGCCTTCTGGGCATGCAGGCGGTTCTCGGCCTGCTGCCAGACCGCGCTGGCCGGCCCCTCGATGACCTCGTCCGCGATCTCCTCGCCGCGGTGGGCGGGCAGGCAATGCAGCACGATCGCCTCTCGGGCGGCCCCGCGCAGCAGCGCGGCGTCGATGGCGTAGTCCTTGAAGGCCAGCCGCCGCGCCTCGGTCTCCGCCTCCTGTCCCATCGAGGTGAAGACGTCGGTCGAGAGCACCTGGCGCCCAGCCACCGCTTCGGCGGGCTCGCGGCAGAAGGTGATCCGCCCGCGCTCGCTGGCGCGCGCCCGTTCGACCACGCCCGCGTCCGGCTCGTACCCCGCCGGGCAGGCCAGCGCCAGATCGAGACCCAGGATCCCGGCCGCCTCGATCCACGAATTGGCCATGTTGTTGCCGTCCCCGATCCAGGCGTATTTCACCCCACGCAGGGCGCGCGGGACGTCGGCGGCGCCAAAACGTTGCGCGACCGTCTGCAGGTCGGCCAGCACCTGACACGGGTGCATCAGATCGGTGAGGCCGTTGATGACCGGCACGGTGGCGTAGCGCGCCATCTCCTCGGCGCGGTCGTGGCCAAAGGTGCGCAGCATGATGCCGTGGCAGTAGCCCGAGAGGACGCGCGCCGTGTCGCGCAGCGGCTCCCCACGCTCGAGCTGCGAGCCCTGCATACCGAGGTAGAGCGCGTGGCCCCCCAGCTCATACATCGCGATCTCGAAGCTGGCGCGCGTGCGCGTCGAGGCCTTCTCGAACACCATGCCGAGCACCCGGCCGGGACGGGTCGCGTGGGGGGTGCGCGCAGCCCGCAGCGCCCGAAGCTCCTCGGCGCGGACGATGAGCGCCTCGATGCCGCCGTCGGGGAGATCCCCGAAGGCGAGAAAGGAGGTCGGGTGCTTGCTGGCCATCTTCGTCATCGCAGGTCACCCAGGACCGCGTCCAGGATCTCGATCGCCTCGTCGATCTCCGCCTTGCCGACGATGAGCGGCGGCACCAGACGCACGACGTTGCCGCCCGCGACCGACACCAGCAGGCCCCGGGCACGCGCGCGCGTCACGATCTCGCTCGGATCGCCCTCGATGACCAGCCCCTGCAGAAGGCCGCGCCCGCGTGCGCCGCGGGTCTTGGGACGGCGCCGCTCGCCGAGCCGCAGCAGCGCCGAGCCGAGGTACGACCCCACCTCGCGGCAGTGCTCGAGGAGCCCCAGCTCGTCGATCGCGCGCTGGACGTAGAGCGCGGCGGCGGTCGCGAACGGGTTGCCGCCGAAGGTCGAGGCATGCGTCCCCGGCTCGAAGCCGCGCGCCACCTCTTCGTTCGCCAACATGGCGCCGATCGGGATGCCGCCCGCCAGACCCTTGGCCAGCGTCAGCACGTCGGGGACCACCCCCTCCCCTTCGAAAGCGTAGAACGTGCCCGTGCGCCCGCTGCCGGTCTGGATCTCGTCGAAGATCAACACCGTGCCGCTGTCGGTGCAGAGGCGCCGGATCTCCTGCAGGTAGCCCGGCGGCGGCAGGTTGATCCCACCTTCGGCCTGGATCGGTTCGACGATCACGGCGCAAGTCTGCGCGCCGATCGCGGCGCGGGCGGCAGCGACGTCGCCGAAGGGCAGGAAGCGCACCGGCCCCACCAGCGGCCCGAAGCCCTCGCGATACTTGGCCTGGCCGGTGACGCTGAGCGCGCCAAACGTCCGGCCGTGGAATCCGTTTTCGAAGGCCACGAACTCGACCCGCTCCGGCTGCTTCCTGGCGACCGCCTGGTACCGGCGCGCCAGCTTGAGCGCGGCCTCATTCGCCTCCGTCCCGGAGTTGCAGAAGAACGCGCGGCCGTGGAAGGCGCGCCGCGAGAGCGCCTCGGCGAATTCGAGCTGCGCCTGGATGTAGTAGAGATTCGAGACGTGCACCAGACGCCGCGCTTGCGTCGCGATCGCGTTGGCCAGGCCCGGGTGGCCATGCCCGAGGATCGACACCGCCACGCCGGCCGTCATGTCGAGGTAGCGGCGACCCTCGACGTCGAAGAGCGCGCAACCCTCGCCGCGCGCCATCACCACCGGCGGCTGGCGGTAGTTGTTGATGAGCAGCCGGCGGCCCATCTCGACGAGATCGTCTTGCTGCGACATCGCGTGACTTTACCCCCAATCCCGCCGGCATCGCGCCAGCAAAGCGCTGCCCGACCGGCCGGTGATTTGTCGTCCGTGTCAAAGGTTGAGCCTTGTGACATGGTTCGCCGGACCTAGTTCGGGCCATGAAAAGCGCGCCCACCATCGTGAGCACGGCCACAGCCGTGCCAGCGCACTCCGCCACGCAGGGCGAGGTGAAGGAGCGGCTGCGCGCGGTGCTCCCGCTGTCGCCGCGTCGGCTCGACGCCACCATGGAGCTCTTCGATCACGCCGCCGTCGAGCGGCGCTTCAGCGTCGAGCCGGTCGAGCGTCTGGGCCAGCCACGCGGTCTCGGCGAGGTGCAGGAGCGCTACCGCGAAAACGCGATCTTGCTCGGGCGAAAGGTGGCGACCGAGGCGCTCGCGCGGGCGGGGGTGGAAGCCCAGCAGGTCGATCTGCTGATCACCGTCTCGTGCACCGGCATCATGATCCCGTCGCTCGACGCGCACCTCTGCAACGATCTCGGCTTTCGGTCCGACGTCCGGCGGCTGCCGATCACGGCGCTCGGCTGTTCCGGGGGAGCGGCGGCGCTCGCCCGCGCCCACGACTTCCTGATTGGCTTCCCGGAGGCGCGGGTGCTGGTGGTCGCCGTCGAGCTGCCGAGCCTCAGCATCCAGCGCGCCGATCTGTCGCTGGCGAATCTGGTTTCGACGGCGCTCTTCGGCGACGGCGCGGCCGCGGCGCTGCTCGAAGGCGGCGGCGTGCGGGGCCCGGGCGGCGTCCGGGGGGTTCGAATCCTGGAAACCCTCTGTCACCTTTTTCCGCAGACCACCTACGCGCTGGGGTTCGATCTGAAGGACGACGGCTTCCATTCGGTGCTGTCCAAGGATGTGCCGGGACTGATCAAGAGCGAGATCGCGCGGCTGGTGCGGGTGCTGGCGGACAGGCGCGCTCTGACCCGCGAGCAGCTGAGCTGCTTCGTGCTGCACCCGGGGGGGCGCAAGATCCTGGCGTTCATCGAGGAGGAGCTGGGCCTGCAGCGCGACGACACGCAGCCGTCCTGGGACGTGCTGCGCGACTACGGCAACCAATCGAGCGCGTCGGTCCTCTTCGTGCTCCATGAGTGGTTGACCAGACGCCACCCGCCGGCCGGCGCGCATGGAATTCTGGCCGCGTTCGGGCCCGGCCTCTCGACGGAGCTGCTGCTGCTGCAATGGAGCTGACCCCCTGACCTCGACGCGTCTCTTCTGTGCGCTGGTGGCGGCGGTGGGCGCCTGTCGCCTGGTGGAGCTGTCCCTGTCGCGCCGGCACCAGCGCGCGCTGGCCGCGACCGGCGCGGCGCCGCTGCCCGAGCCGATCTTCGGCGCGATGGTGGCGCTGCACGGGGCCATCTTGGTGGGCGCCGTCGTCGAGGTGCTGGCGCTGCACCGGTCGTTCGTCGCGGCGGTCGGTGTGCCGGCGCTGGTGCTGTTCGGCCTGGCGAACCTGCTGCGCTTCTGGGTGATCGCGACGCTGGGGGTACACTGGAACGTGCGGGTCGTGCGCTCCATGCCGCTCGGCGTGGTGACAACCGGTCCCTACCGGTTCGTCCGCCACCCGAACTATCTGGCGGTCTTCGTCGAGCTCTTCGCGTTGCCGCTGATCCACGGCGCCGTCGTGACCGCGCTCGCGGGCGCCGTCCTCCACGCGCTCGTCCTGCGTCGCCGGGTGGCGCTGGAAGAATCGGTGCTCATGACCGACGACGCCTATCGCCTCGCGTTCGCCGCCAAGCCGCGCTTCGTCCCATGGCCGATGCCGTAGACGTCGTCATCGCGGGCGGGGGACCGGCGGGTGCGACGCTGGCGATCCTGCTCGGGCGGGCCGGGTTGCGGGTCGACGTCTTCGAAGCGCGGCGCTTCCCCCGCGAGAAGCCCTGCGGCGAAGGGATCATGCCGGCGGGTGTGGCGGTGCTCGAACGCCTCGGCCTACGCGACGCCGTCGGCGGCCGCGCGCTCGCGGCCGTGCGCTACCACGGCTTCGGCCTCACCGCCGAGAGCCCGTTCTCCCCCGACGGCCGTGCTCAGGCGCTCGGTCAGCGGCGGCTGCGCCTCGACGACACGCTTCTGCACACGGCGCGCACCACGCCGGGCGTGCGCGTGTTCGAAGAGGCCCCGGTCGAAGGGGCGGCGATCGCCAACGGGCGAGCCGTCGGCCTGCGCGTGGGCGGCGAGCTCCGGCGCGGCGCGCTCGTCGTTGGCGCCGATGGTCTCGACTCCCCCGTGCGGCGATCGCTGGGCCTCGACGGTCGGGCGCGCGGCCCAGCGCGGGTCGGCGTGCGCATGCACTTCCGCCTGGCCACCGGCCGCACCATCGGACGCGGCGATCGCCTGGAGATCTTCATCGGCCGCGGCTACGAGCTCTACGCGGCACCCTTGCCCGACGGCGAGCTCTTGCTGGCGGCGCTGGGCGACCACGGCGCCCTGGCGGGTGGCGCGCGGGCCGCGCTCGATCGCTGGATCGCCGCCGAACCGGTGCTGCGCGAGGCGCTCGACGGCGCGATGCCGCTCACCGCGCCCGCCGGACGAGCGCCGGTGACCCGCCGCGCGCGCGCGGGCTTCGCGCCCGGCGCGGTCCTGCTGGGCGACGCCGCCAGCGCGACCGATCCGTTGACCGCCGGCGGGATCGCGCACGCCCTCGTCACCGCCGAGCACCTGGCCGCCGCCGTGCCGGGCTATCTGACCGGCGGAGACGCGCGCCTGGCGCAGTTCGATCGCGCGCGCCGTCGCCTGCTGCGCGCGCACGAGCGGTTGACCCGGGCGCTGGTGTTCGTCGTTCGCCACCCCACCCTCGCGCACGCGACGCTGCTCGGAATGCGGGCGGCGCCCTTCGTCATGCGCCGGCTGGTGGCCATCGCGGCCGGCGTCGCGATTCAACCGCCCGCGATCGTGGCCAGCAGCTCGGCGCCCGCGCTGGCGATCAGCAGCGCGACCGACCAGAACGCCACGCTCTCCCGGCGCGCCGGATCGCCGTGAGCTCCGCGCGCGACGCGCAGGGCTTGCCAGACGGCAATCGGCACCAGCAACGCCGGCGCCGCCGCCACCCGCGCCGGGAGCCCGGCACCTGCGAAGAACGGCAGCGCCCCGAACGCGCCCAGCGTGATCACGGCGTAGAGCCGCGCCGCCGCGGGGGCGCCCATACGGACCACCAGCGTGCGTTTTCCGGTCGCTGCGTCGCTGGCGGCGTCGGGAAACTCGATCGCCAGCAGCATCGCGAACTGGAGCGCGCACGGCAGCGCCGCCGCCAGGAAGATCGGCGCGCCGAGCGCGTGGGCCTGGAGGACGTGACCCAAAAGCGGCACCAGCAAGGTCACGACCAGCGCCGTGGTGAGCTCTCCCAGACCGCGCGCGCACAGTCGAAGCGGCGGCGCGCTGTAGCCCCAGGCGAGCAAGATCGTCACGACTGCAATCAACAGCGCTTCCGGACCCGCGCGTCGCCCGAGCATCACGGCCGCGCTCACCGCGATGAGCAACAGCACATAGGCGGCGATCAACGCCACCGCCGGCCGAAGCGTCCCCCCGACCAGCACTCGACTTCCCCCTGAGAACTGGGTCGGCGTCCGATTTGCCCGATCCGCCGCGAGGTCGAAGTAGTCGTTCGCGTAGTGGGTCATGAGCTGCGCGGCCGTGACCACCAGCTGCCCCCACAAGAACGATCCCGGATCGAACACCGCGCCGCCCCGCACCGCCAGCGCCGCCCCCAACCCGTAAAGAACAAAACCCCCGACGAGAAACTTGGGGCGCCCCAGCTTGACGAACGCGAGCAGGCGGCGCATGCGGTCAGTCTATGATCGTCCCTATACCCCCGGCTGGAAGAGCCGCTCGGTCAGGGGCAGCAGAACCAATTCGTGGTGAACGGCTGGCACCCGCTCGGTGGCTGCGCGTCGACCTTGCATCGCCCGATCGTACACCAGGCTCCGCGCGGCGCGAACGCCTCGGCCCGCACCACGGTTACCGCCGCTTGGTTGCGGACAGGCGGCGCGGAGCCTGCAAAACAATCGACAGAGCAGGCTCCGCGCCGCCTGTCCGCCCACGCGCGACAGAGCGTTCCAACTAGAGGGCGAGCCTCGACTCGCGCGTAAGCGAGCTCGCCTGGGTTCAAAGCCGGGGCCGCGCCGGGGCCTCAGGGCACGACCCCGCACGCCACGCGCGCGCCGCCACCACCGAGCGGCTTGGGGGTGTCGCTGTAGTTGTCGCCGGCCTCGTGGATCATGAGCGAGTGGCCCTGAAAATCGGCGAGCGTGAGCCCCTTGACCTCCAGCTTGTCTTTGGCCTCGCCCTTGTCCGAAACGATCAGCTTGGGCAGATCCCCTTTGTGCCCGCCGCCCCCCGGACCTTTGTGCGCCTTGGTCGCGTCGGGATCGAAGTGCCCGCCCGCGGCCTGCGCGGCCGTCTTCTTGCCGTCCTTGTCGGCCGGATCGCAGCTCGCCTTTTCGTGGAGGTGAAAGCCGTGCTCGCCCGCCAGCAGACCCTTCAGCTTGGGCTCCAGCGTCACGCCCTCCTTGGTCTCCTTGACGGTGATCGTCCCGATGGACTTCCCGACACCGTCAGGCGAGACGGCGTTCATCGTGACCTTGATGGACTTGGCGGCAATGGCGGAGCTCCCCAGGGCCAGCAGCACCACGGCGGCGGACAGAATCGTTTTCATCACGTCTCCTTTGGAAATTCGTTGCCTGTGAGATAATCACAGTGGGCCAAAAGATCCATGGACGAAGACATCACCCCCCCCGGTTCCGAACGACGGATCACGGCGCGCATCCCGACGCGGTCCTTGGTCGAGGTGCGAATCCCGGACTGGAGCGCGCTGCGCACCGTCTACACCGTCAATCTTTCGATCGGCGGCATGCGCCTGTCGCTGGGCGCGCGCGCCGCGATGGGTGCGCCCGTCGACATCATCCTGACCTTGCCAAACGGCGAGCGGCTGCGTTTGCAGGGTAAAGTGGCTCACCTCGGGCCGGGCGGAAGTGGAGACGTGGGCGTCCGCTTCGACGAACTACCGCCCAGCACGCACCAGCAGATCCAGGGCTATCTCGACCAACTGGCCGCGGGCGGGACGCCCGAGACGACCTCGCGGGCCAAGAGCATTCCGCCCGGCGTCCTCATCAAGAAAAAAAGCTGAAGCCATGCACCGGGGCGGGTGGGTATGCGCCGCCGCCCTGACGATCGCCGCGCAGAGCGCGCGAGCGGCCGACGACGCGGAGATGGCGAGCGCGCTCTGCGCCGCCCTGCCCGTCGACGGAAGCTCCGATCTGTTTCTCATCCAGAGACCACCCCAGCCGAGCCCACCGCGGGTCCTGGGCGCGACGCGTTCTTCGGCGGCCCCCGCCGCGATCAGGGCGGTGCTGCTCGATCCCGCGCACTACCGCGCGCTCATTCCCGCGCTGCTGGACGCCAGCGTGCTCGACCCGCGGGCTGCCGCGCCCCTCGTCGACTGGGAGCTCGAGATCCCGCTCTTCAACCTGTCGGGTCGGCTCGCGCTCCGCGGTCGTCCGGACGGCGTCACGTTCGAGCTGGTCGATGGCGATCTCGCCCCCGGACGGATCGTCTTTTCGATCCGCCCGGGCCCGGTCGGCGGCTCGACCCTGATCGTCGACGCGCAGCTGAACGTCAAGCGATCGAGCTGGCTGCTCCGGCGCATCATGTCCCGCAGCCCCGTCGGTGAAGCGGCGGTCTTGGCCGCCGCCACCTACGTGGCCCTGCGGGCGACCGCGCTGCGCGCCGAGCATCCGAACGACGCTTTGGCGTGGCGCCCGACCTCACCGCCGGGCCCGGCGCGCCTTCCCGATCCGGGCCCGCTCTCGGCCGACGCGCTGGCGCCCTTGCGCGTCCGTGGCACTCTGGCCCTCGTCGCGCGTGAGAGGACCGAACGTCTGGGCGGCGTCGCGGTGGAGATCGGCCTGCACGCGCCGGCCGCGCGCGTCGCGACCATGCTGCGCGATCCAGCCAGCTGGCGCGCGTTTCCGGGCTGGCGCACCGTCCGGGTTCGTCCGGGCGCGAACGGCGCGGGGGCCGAGGTGGAAGACAACCTCCCGCTCGTCGATCTCGACGCGACCTGGATCGCCGATCCCGGATCGGCGATCCGCTGGACGGTCGCGGCCGGCGCAACGCGCGGCGCACGCCTCGGCTGGAACGTCTATCCCCTGGCGGGCGTGCCGCAGACGTTGGCGGCGCTCACGCTCTACCCGCGCCTCGAGGCAACCGGCACGGTAGCGCGCCGCTTCATTCAAGCCGAGCCATTGCTAGAGGAAGGCCTGGCACTCGCCTTGACCTTCACGGACGCCAGTGGCGTCGAAGCGGCGCTCGACCTGCCGCGCTGATCAGCCCGGTATCGGAAATTCGAGGACGATCCGGCCGCGCGCCGCAACAAGTGGCGGCTCTTCGGTCCGGTGCTCGTGTCCACCACGGGCACGGCGATTGCTTTATCCTGGCTCTATGCGACACCTCGCGTGGCTCTCGGGACTGGTGCTGATCGTCTCCTGCTCCGTCAATCCGGTGCTGACTGTCGACGGCTCGATATCGGGCGGGGGCGGAACGAAAGGCGGCGGCGGCCACGGCGGCTCGACCACGGGGAACGGCGGTCGAGGCGGCGACCACGCCGGCGGCGGGTCAGGCGGTGGGGCGGCTGGCGCAGGTGGTGGGGCCGGCGGCGGGTCGAC
>JADGRB010000275.1 GCA_017881315.1 Pseudomonadota bacterium | reverse complement strand
AAATTCCAGATGTCTTCTTTATTGGGGATGGCTTGACGGATGAGGCCGCCGAGAAGGCCCGCGGTGGAAGCGGCGGGCATGGCCAGCCATTCGTGACCCATGAGCGCGGGGATGGTGATAATCGCGCCGCCGATGGGCCCGACAACGCGGCCGCCAAGGAGTCCCATGAGAAACGCGCCTTCGAGGGCACCCGCGCTGCCACTCTTCGGCAGGATCGATCGAACTGCGTCCATGGGCGACCGTAGATGCACCGTCACTTCTTGCAGATATCCGTCACCGACGATCAGAATCGGTTGAATGTGCGTGGGGTCCCGCAGCGGGTGCAGGTTGAGAGTGATGGACGCAGGAGACTGACACACCTCGGTCTTCGCCCAGAGCAGCTGCCCCCCGCGTTGGGCCACGACAAGAGCGACCGAAGGCCGATCGGTGCGAGCGCTTCCGCTCCAGACGCGATTTGCGTCGACCGGCGCCGCCCAGTCCCCATCAAATACAATCGGCATTTCCGTCAGCACCGCGGTCCCTCTCTAAGCCGTCTAACGATTTGGCGTTCAGTGCCACGCCAAGAAACGAAAACCCCAGCAGTCGCCAGGGGTTTTGCAGTGCGAGGACGGGGACTCGAACCCCGATGGCTGTTAACCGCTAGCACCTCAAGCTAGTGCGTCTACCAAGTTCCGCCATCCTCGCGAGGAAGCCCGCGGTTTATATGGGCTTCGAGGTGAACTGTCAACTGACGCAATGTCCGGAATCCCTAAGGCACAAATTCGTAGGCCCCGATGTCGACTGCGCTTTCTCGAGGTCGAACCCCTGCCGCGGCATCTTGGTAGGCGTGGGCGCCGGTTCCCGAATTTCGGGCCGGTGAGCTCGGACCCAGACGGAACCCCGTCCTGGGCGTCGTGCTCGTGAACTGGGGGTCGCCGATCACGCCGTGAGGCCCGACTGCCGGCGCCGAAAGACTCCCCGAGACGTGCGGCGCGTAGATCAGGTTGTAGTCGTTGGTGTCCGTGCCGGCGTGATCGGTCTGGAGAAACGACGACCTGTTGTCGACCACGCCCTCGACGAAGATGTTGTTCTTGGTGACCAAGCTCCCCGTCGTCTTGCCGTGGATGACCGACTGGAGCGCGTTGTTGCCGTAGATGCCGGAACCCACCGCAGGGACCACGTAGTGCGTGTTGCCGATGACTTCGATCTGGTCCACCCAATCTGCGCCCAGGTCCCCGTCCATCGCGCCGATGACCGCGATGGCGTTGAGCGGGTTCACGAAGACGTTGTTGCGGATCATCACGTGCTTGGCCGAGGCCCGGAAGCCGAGCTGGTACGTGAAGGCGGGCGAGCGCGGGTCGTAGAACAGATTCCCCTCCAGGAGCCCGTTGAGCAGATGCTCATTGCAGCCCGCGCAGTGCCCGGTGCCGTTCTGCGGAGAGAAGTCCGACGATCGGTTCACCGTGTTGTAGACGGCCACGATGTTCTTGTCGTCGCCGCGGAACGTAAACGCCTCGATCGCGCCATCGTTGTCATTGGACGAGATCGTGTTCTCCGCGAAGTAGCTGTGGGTCGCGTACCGGCCCGCCGTCTCTCCGGAGCCGCCCTGAATCCGGATCCCGTGCTCGCCGCCGCCGAAGCGGTCGATGGTGGTGCCGACCATCGCGAAGTGATTCACGATCTCGCCGTAGAGGCCGTACCCGTTGAAATCGTGTTCGTGGCAGTCGAAGAAGAACACCGGGTTCGCGCTGGCGACGATCCCGAACATGACCCCCTGGGCCACCATGCCGGTGAACTCCACCCGCTCGAGCAGGTCGTTGGAGGCGGTGACGGCGATGCCCTGCCCGTTCGCGGGGTTGGTGATGGCGAACTTCAGGTCGGTCAGGCGAATGTCGTTCCCCGAGATCGTGGCCACGCCCGGATTGCCGCTGGTCGTGAGCACCGGGGCCGCCGCCGAGGGCGCCCTCGGGTCGGTGTAGGCGCCGATCAGAAACGGCCCGGGGGTCGCGAACGCGATCGAACGGCTGAAGCGGAAGGTGTCGCCTCGCCGCAAGAGGACCGAATTCTGAGGCGCGGCGTGCGCCATCCCGGCCGCAAACGTCGCGAACGGATGCGCGACGTCGGTCCCTCGGTTCGAGTCTTTCCCGTTCGTAGCGACGTAATAGGTGGTCCCCCTCATCGCCCGGACGGTGATCGTCGTCGTCGCCGCTCCGACGGATCCGGCGATGTCCCGCACCCGTGTCGTGACGTGGTAGGTCCCCGGCGAGTCGAAGGTGTGCGCCGCGATGAAGCCGATGGTCCCCTTGTGCGGCGAGGTCGGATCGTTGAAATCCCAGCTCCAGTTCGCGAAGGTGTAGTCCGACCCACTCAGGCCTGGGGTGCTCGTCGCGTCGAAGAACACCGCGCAAGGGGCGCTGCACCTGGTCCGGGAAGCGATGACGCGCGGCTTGATGGTCCCGCCGGTGCAACCCGAAACGTCGAACTGACAGCTCGACGAGCACGCCAGTTGCCCGCCCGAGAAACCCAGCAGCGAGCAGGTGGCGTGGTTGAAGTGGCTGCCGTCGCAGCTCTCCAACGCCCCGACCGCGCCGTCACCGCACGCGCCGCCGCCGGCGTAATCGGCGCTGCGCGCCCCCGAATCACCGGCGCCCGGACTCCCGGCCGCCCCACCGACACGCGCGGGGGTTGCGTCCCCGGTCGCGCTCCTGCAAGCCGCCAGGGCAGCCGCAAGCGCAACGATCCCGAGTCTGCCGTGGGTCTTCGTCTTCACGGGGTCCAGCACGGATGGAGTATTTGGCGCTTAGCTGAGTCGATGTATCCCGTCGACGACGTGCCAGGTGGCGACCACCGTGACCTCGACCAGCTTCTCGGTGCGGCGACTATCGGGGACGACCATGTGCTCGTGGGTGCACAGCGCCTGGAGCTGCCTCAAGAACCGCAGGATCACCCGCTTGTCGCTGTCGCCGATCCAGCGGCTGATTCGATCGACCAGGATGCTCTGGTGCTGCTGGATGAAGCGCGCGGCGGACTGGGCGTTGGCGGTGCGCGAGGTCAGACCCCGCGCGGCGATCGCCCGCGCGCGCGGCGGGCGGCGCGCGAAGATCTCGAGCAAGTCCTTGCGGTACTCGAGGAGGTCCAGGTCCAGAGAGTCGCCGATGTCGAAGTACTCGGCGACCGTCTCCTTGATCTCGGTGTACGGCACCCGCATGCCGAGGCGGACGTTGGTCGGGTTGCCGCGGCAGCTGCGCTCGATGCCGACGATCCGGTCGACGTACTCCAGCTTGGCGAGCGCCACCTGCCAGTCCCGGTGGCGCCGACGCCAGGGACCGCCCTCCAGCCAGACGGCGAAGGTCTCGGCCCAGTCTTCGTCGGGGTGCTTCTGGGCGTAGTGGTACATGCCCGCGCGGTGCAGGTAGCGAACGTAGTCGCGGCTCCAGGGGTTCGGGTTGTAGACGTCGCGGTAGGGGCGGCGGAAGTCGCCGAAGGTCTGGGTCCAGTCGCGGCGGCGCCACAGCTCGAACGCGTAGTTGATCGCGTGCCCCGCCTCATGGCGCAGGTACATGAGCACTTCCTCGCGCGTGTACTCGAACAGGTGATCGTTGACCAGACCCCAGAGCGCCGGGTTGGAGAGATACCAGGGGACGTTGACGCTCACCGCCCGGTCGGCGGTCCAGAAGTCGTCGTCGCCGAGGTAGTAGGCCGGCACGAACGTGATCCCCTTGGCGTGCAGCTCGCCGATCACCTGCTCGACGCATTCGGCGAGCGTGCCGAGGGGACGCAGATCGAGATCGCAGATGCGGGTCGCGAGCAGCTTCTGCTGGCCGACTTCGCGGACCACCGTCGTCGGCAGGAGCGGCGCGCCGCGCGACGTTCGATGCCGGGTCCGAAGTGCCGCGACCGCCATTGCGTTCGTTTACCATGTCACCGACGGACGAGCCTCCCAAAACGGGGGTGAAAATATTCCCGCCGCGCCTGAGAATATCCCCATGATTTTATTCGGTTAACTTGTATGTTCCATTGCGTCATACAAGGTTCGTCTGCCGAGCCAGGAAAATACCGTAATATGTCGACGGCACGTGTCATGAGCCTTGACGGAAACCGTGTGGTCCCGCGGATCTAGCTGGTCTCGCCCCTTGCTGGTGATGGCCCTTTACCTGGGACTGGGCGCGGCAGCGCTGGCCTGGGGGGCCCTGCGTGGGCAGGCGAACGTCTGGCGGCTTTCCGGCCACGAGCCCGCCATGTCGCTCACGTTCGCGGGGATCCTCTGCGGCCTGGCGGCCGGTCTCTTGATCGTGTTTGCCTCGCGGATGGCGCTCTATCGATTCGAGTGGGCGCGCGACCTCCACCGCGAGCTGCGCCACCTGCTGTTCCCCCTCCGGGACGCGGAGATCGTGGTGCTGGCGGCTGCCTCCTCGGTTGGTGAGGAGATGTTTTTTCGGGGCGCGCTCTTGCCGGTGGTCGGGCTCGTCGCGTCGAGCGCGATCTTCGCGTTGCTTCACATCGGCCCCAAGCTGCGGCACCTCCCCTGGACCGCCAGCTCGTTCGCCGCCGGTCTGCTGTTCGGCGCCATGTTCATGTGGACCGGGGATCTCACCGGCCCGGTCATCGCCCACTTTCTGGTCAACTTCCTGAACCTGCGGCACGTCGCCGAGGTCGAGCTGCGCTAGGCCGATCTCTCTAACGCCTGACCAGGCCGACCGGGCGCCAGACGCCGGCGCGCTGGCCGAGCACCAGGATCAGCATGTCGTTCGGACCGGCGAGAACCGCGGCATAGAGCTGACCGCTGCCGCCGTCCTCCAGGTTCGGCGGGAGCTTGCCGATGGCCGCGCGGAGCCTGGCGGCCGTCACCAGCTGGATCGATTGCGGGCGGCGGACGCCCTCGCTGGCCAGTCCGGCGAGCATCGTGGAGAGATCCGCCCGGTGGGTGACCTCCTTGTCGCTGGTCTTGAACGGCAGCGCCGCCATGTCCAGCAGGCGCGCGGTGTCACCGGAGGCGAGCGCCGCATACCAGCGCTCGGCAACCGCTTTGGCGGCCGGATCGTTGGCGAGCGCCAGCGGCGAGGTCGTGGGCGCTTCAGCTGCCGGGGCGGGCGCGGGCGCGTGTTCATCGGCGGCCGCGGCCGCCTCGTCGTCGGCCGAGGCCACCTGCGTCGCCGAACCTCCCCCACGCCCGAACGCGCCATCGAGGTGTTGCAAGCGACGCGGCCCGCCGGCGGTGGGCGCCGCCGGCGGGTGCGACGCTCCCACGCTTCGTGGCTGCGGCGGTTCGGCGACCGCCGGCTTGTCGCCATTTTCGGGCGGATTGTTGAGGATGAAGTAGTCGACGCCCGCCGGTCCGCAGGCGCGGCCGTCCCGATAGAAGCGCCAGTGGATGTAGATCTTGCCGTTGGCCGAACGGATCTCCCGCGGGGGATCGGGATAGGGTCCGGCGCTGTACGCGACGTCGATGGCCGCCACGTCGTAGGGCAGGTAGCCGGACGCCTTGACGACCGTCACCTTGTCGAGGGTGCCGTCGCCGTTCAGCACCAGCTCCAGCGTGGTGAGCAGGTTCGGGTTGTTGTACGGGCTCGAGCCGGACTTCTCGTCCCAGTCTTCCATCTGACCGAAACCCCAGAGCTGGTGGATGCTCCGGTGCATGCGCGTGATGTACGCGGCGAACGGGGCCGCCCGGGTGTTGAGCGCCGTCTGATTGCCGGGACGCACCTCGGGGATGAAGTTCTCCAGGGCCGATTGAACGCGCGCCAGCTTCTGCTGGAACTTCCCCTTGTGCGTCGACCGGAGCGCCTGCGCCAGACGCCGCTCGGCCTGCGCGTCGGCGCCGAACAGATACTCGTACTCCTTGCCCGTGATCGCGAGCTTGACCCGCTTGCCGGCGGTCAGGTGCGACGGGTCGCTCTTCTGTCCGCGGACCGCCCGCGCCGGCATCGGAATGTCGCCGTCGGCAGAGCGCGGCAGCGAGAGATCGGCGGTCTCGGGCGTCAGCTCGTGCTGGCGCGGCGCCGGGTTTCGCAGCGCCAGCAACGACTTCTGGGGCTTGTCGAGCTGATCCTTCGATTCGGATAGCTCCGGGTTCGCGTGCGGCGTCACGTCCGGCGCGCTCCTGCCGAAGAGCGACTTCTGCTCGTCGAGCTGGGCGATCTTTTCTTTCTCGCCGCCCACCTGCTGGTCGGTGCGATCGGAGGGCGACGACGCCACCCCGGCGCCCTTCTGCGCCTTGTCGAGGTTGGTGTCGGTGGCGCGCGTCTCCACCTCGGCCCGGTTGTTCTTCTGCGCCAGGTACTGCGCGTCCGGCGGTGGTGGAATGTCCTTGTCGTTGTCGAGGTCGACGATCTTCTGGTGCGACTGGGGCATGGGTGGCAACGGCGGGACCACCACCTCGGGCTCCGGCTGCAGGAGCTGCTTCTTTTCCTCTTCCCGTTTCTGCTCCTCCCGGATGTGCTCTTTCTTCTTCTGCTGTTCCACCGCGACCGGCAGCGGGATCTTGCGCTCCCGGGCGATCTTGGCCGGCGACTCCGTCGGCTCGGGCGTCGGCGTGGGCTCGATGGGCGGCAGATCTGCGGGCAGCACGGTATCGCTGGCGGCTTGAAACGCGACGTCAACCTCCTCGGCGCG
>JADGRB010000274.1 GCA_017881315.1 Pseudomonadota bacterium | reverse complement strand
CGCGTCGGTGGCGCTCGCGATTCTTTCCAGCGCGTCGCCGATCGCGGCGACCTCCCCGTCGTCCCGGGGCGGGGCCCCGGCTTGCGTGAGCGCGGCCAGCACCGTCGTCAACACCTGGCTCGAAGCATCGGCCACCCGCGCCAGCGCCTCGGCGGCGGCCCGGCGAACGGCCGGGTTCCCGTCGGCGATCCGCGCCGCCAGCGCGGGTGCGGCCCCGCGGGCGTCGATCGTCGCCGCCAGCCGAGCGGCCAGCACGCGGACGGCCGGGTCGGGATCGACGAGCCCGCCCTCGAGCACGGCGACCGATCGCGGATCGGCGATCGAGACCAGCGCCGCGAAGGCGCGCTCTCGGATCTCGGCATCCGCCGATTCGGTCGCCCGCGCGAGGGTGGGAACCGCCGCGGGATCGGCCAGCGCGGCGAGCGCCTCCAGCGTGGCGAGGCCGATCGCACCCCCGCGCTCGACGATCGCACACAGGGGCAAGGTGGCGTGCCGATCGCCGATCTCGCCCAGCAGCCTGGCGGCGAGCGCCGCGCCGGACGGCCCGCCTCGCTCCACCTCGGCCACCAGCGCCGAGGTGGCCGCGGCGCCCGCGTGGCGGAGCGCGATCGGGGCTTCCTCGGGGACCGGCGGTGTTCGTAGCGCGACCACCAGCGCGCCGATCGCGGCGGGCGTCGCGATCTCCCCGAGCGCCAAGAAGGCGTGGCGGCCGAGATCGTCCGGCCGGCGGCGGCCGAGCGCGATCAAGCGGGGCGCCGCCGCGGTCGCCTTGAGCGTGCCGAGAGCGTCGATCGCGGCCGTGCGCTCCTCGACCGTTCCTTCGTCCAAGAGGCGCAATAGCGCCGGCGTGGCGCGCGGATCTGCGAGCCGCCCCAGCGCGGAGACGGCCAGCAGGCGAACCTGCCGATCGGCGTCATCGAGCCGATCGGCGAGGGCCAGTACGGCGGTCGGATCGGCTGCCGCTTGAACCAGGCGCACGGCCTTGAGCCGCACGTCGCGGTTGTCGTCGTCGAGCACACCCAGCACCACCGGCAGAGAGGGGCCGATGGGGTGGCGCGTGAGGGCTTCGAGCGCGCGCAGGCGGATCGCTGCTTCTGGATCGCGCATGGCCTGCTCGATGGCCGTCCGGTCGGTGGCCGTCAGGGTCGGCACCAGGCCGAGCGCGTCCAGGCCGAACGCGCGATCGACGAGCGGAACGGCGGGCCTCACGATCCAGGCGGTCGCGGCCGCCGCGGCAGCCGGCGAGCCGGCGCGCGCCAGCAGCCGCGCGGCGTAGAGGCGGATCGACGGATCGCGATCGGCCAGCAGCGGAAGCAGGAAGGGCGTTGCCGCGGCTCTGCCATGGATCGCGATCAACCGGTCGATCGCCGTCAGGCGCAGCGCCTCCGAGGAGGGCGCCTGCGCGAGGGCGGGCTCGCCTCCGACGGCGCGCCCGTCCGCCTGGCGGGCGCCGGGCCAGGAGAAGGACCCAGCCAGGAGCGAGAGCGCCAGCCGGAGCGTCGTCCCCGCCGCCGTCATGGCGCCAGTATAGCGACGACGCGCGAGCGGCGTCGCGTCGGCAGATCGATTAGACTGCCGACATGACGCGAGAGATCATCGTCAGCATCCTGGAAGGCGAGGGGGCGGAAGGGCGCGCCGGCACCTTCACGATCCCCGAGGCGCGCGAGGCGACCTGCTACGTCTCGAACCCGGGGGAGCTCCTGGCGATCGGGCGGGTCGTCCGCGCCGAGCTCAAGGACCACTACATCATGCTGGCCACCGCCAAGGACGAGCGGTTCGCCTTCGCCTACGAGGACGTGCTCGGCTTCAAGCTGGCCGCCTCCGCCCAGTTCAAAGATCGCTCCGCCGGCTTCGGCAGATAGCGGCTAGCGCATCGACATCGACCAGCTGGCGATGGTCTTGCTGCCGTTGAACTTGGGGAAGGTCGGCATGCGCGAGAGGATGCAGCTCGCGAACGCGCCTTTTTGACCGTTGACCTTCACGGCGGAGACCTTCCCATTTCCGCGCACGACGAAGTCGAGGCTCATCTCCGATAGCCCCGGGTTGTGCTTTCGCTCCGACATCAGGCAGGGGACCAGGCCGCGGTAGTGGCCCATCATGGTCTCCTGGATGGTGCCGTCGTCGAGGACGTCGTCGCCCGCCGCGGCGTACTTGGAGGCGTCTCCGAAGTTCGAGTCGTTGCTGAAGTCGCCGTCGTTGGGGGCCGAGCTGGAGCCGCCGCCCGCGTGGTGGCCGCCACCGCTGCCGCGCTTGGCGACGTGGGCGCCGACGAAGCTGAGCTTCACGTCCTTGAGAAAAGCGTCGATCTCCGCCGCCTCTTCCCTAGTGGCCAGCCTGTCCTCGCCGCTCGCTTTGCGGGTGAGGATGTAATACGTCAGGCCGACTCCGATGATCGCGAGCGCGCCGAACACCACGAAGAAGGTGAACGCAGATTTCTTCTTGTCGACGCTCTCCTGGCGCTGCTCGGCGGCGGCGCGGCGGTTCTGCTCCCGGTGTCGCTCCGAGGTCTTGGTGAAGTCGCGCAGCGGCGGGAAGTCTTTGACCTTCTTGCGCGCGCCGGTGTCGCTGTCGACGATCATGTGCTCGCCGAGGATCTCGCCGCGCGAGATCTGGGCCCGCACCTGCGCCAGCGAGAACGGGCCGAAATCTAGGCGGTCTTTCTGGATCAGCCAGCGCTCCTGGGCATCGTCGATCGCGGCGCCGGCGGCCTCGGCCACGTTGAACGAGCGCCCCAGCGAGCTGCGCGGGCCCCCGGTGGCCTCGGGCGCCTGCGCGGGTTGCGCGGCCGCTTGTCTCGGCGCCGCGGCGGGCGCGGACACGGCGGCGGCCCCCCCCTCTAGCGAGGCCAGCGCGGAGCGGAGCTCCATCGGAGAGGCGAACCGGGCCTCGGGCGAGCGGGCGAATGCCCGCGCCAGGATCGCGTCCGCGCCGGGGGGCACGTCGGCCGCCGCCTGGCTGAGCGGCCGGAAAGGGGACGACGGCAGCCGGCCGGTCACCACCTCGTAGAGCAGAACCCCGAGCGAGAAGACGTCCGAGGCGCAGGTGGGCGCTGCGCCGGCCAGCACCTCCGGCGCGACGTAGGCGGTGTCGGGCGCGCCGTCGGGAGCGCCGCGGCGGGCCAGCAGGGGAATCGTGCGGGCGAGGCCCAGATCGGCAACCTTGACCCGCCCCGCCTTGTTCACCCAGACCGATACCGGGTTGAGCCCGCCGTGGGGCATGAAGCTGGCGGCCCGCTCCAGCCCATTGGCCACGTGGGTGATGAGGTTGCAGGCGCCCTTGAAGGAGACGCCTCGGCCCTCGCGGCGCTTGCCGTCGATGAACTCACGTAACGTCTGACCGTCCTGCAGCTCGGTCGCGATGAAGAAGAAGTCCGACTCGCGCCCGGCGGTCAGGACCTCGATCAGGTTCTTGTGAACGAGAGCGCTGGCGTTCTCGATATCGGTCTCGAGCTGCGCCGCGGCGGAGCCGAGCGCGCGTATCGGGATGATCCGGATCGCGGCGGGGCCACGGCGGTTGATGTCGGTCGCGCGATAGGTGAGACCGACGGCGTCCTGCTGGAGGACCCCTTCGATGCGGAAACGCCCTCCGATCACGGAGCCGGGCGGAATCTGGCCCGCAGGGGCCGACACGGCTAGCGAATCACGTGGGGGGGCCATGGTAAGTCGACGACTTTAACAAAAATCGGGCACAAACCGAAATCGCCGAGACGCTATTTGCTTTCCACAACTTGCGGGAGTTTCTTGGCCTGCGCGATCCAATCGGCAAGCTGCGGCTCGGTCGGAGGCTTCTCGCTGATCTTGGCGGTATGGTTGACGTTTTCGATGGCTGTCGTGAGCGCGGCCGGCGCCGCGGCGCCGAGATCCGCGGTGCTCTTGACCCCGGCGGCCTCGAACAGCAGGACCATCTCCGATCCCACCCCTTTGATGCGCAGCAGATCGCAGCGGCGTGCCAGGGTCAGGAGCTCGGCCGCCGGGAGGCCGCTGGCCTTGGCCAGCGCTTTGCGGTCCTTGGCCTTGGCGGCGCGGTCGAACAGCTGCTCGGTCGTCTCGACCTTGGCCTTGTGAAGCTTATCGACCTGCCCGGAGGTGATGATCCGGGGGACGTCGGCCACCGCGTAGTGGCTGGCGCGTGCCAAGCCAGCCCAGCCGACGATCAGGGCCACCAGCAGCGGTCGCAGCAGCACTTTGGGTACGGGGGGCAGGGGGGTTACCATCGGTCCTCCACGATCACAGTGTCTTGAACCGGCGAACCAGCTCGCGGAGACGGCGGGAGCCGCCGCCTTCACGATAGATGAACCGGACGCCGGTCTGATTCTCACCGGCATGGTAAACGACCCGGCCGGAAAGGTCGAACGGCGCCTCGCTGCCCGGGGGGGCGATCTCCAGCACCACGTCGGTGCCGATGGGGGGCTGGATGGGGCCCATCAGCAGGCCGCCGCTCACGCTGATCTCGCGGAGCACCGCCTCCATGAGGTCGAGCCCGGTCGCGATGCGGACCTTGCAGGGGATGCCGATCGGGATGCGGGTGTGCTTGCGGCGACGGGTGAGGGTGGCCGGCCGCTCGCCCCGCAGGGTCTCGATCACGAAGTCGCGTTTCGCGCTCTCGTCCGCCTCGAAGGCCACGGTGGCGCCCGCGCGGACCCGCATCCGTGGCAACGCCGGCCGCCAGGCGGTCACGGTGCCCCGGATCAGCACCTTGTTCGGCAGGCCGTCGCAGGCCATCTCCACCACCACGGCCGTCCCGGGTTGTAGCTCGGTGGTGGTGGGACAGAACACGCCGCCGGTCGGCATGTCGAGCTGGTAGTGCTCTTCGAACTCTTCGAGGTTCCGACAGCGGACGCGCAGAATGTTCACGGGGGCTCCCAAGACCGCCTCTGGGACGGCCGGTGAAAGATAACTCAGGTTGAGTCGGGTTGGATCCGGCGAGCTTCCCCCATTTCAGCCAATCGATCCTCCGCCGACCTGCAATGGGACGTTCTGGACGTTCGGGACGTTCAAAATAGCCGAGGCGGCCGCGATGTACTAGGGTTCTGCCCGCCCATGTCGATCCGCGTACACATCGACGGCGGGGTTTGCCTGCCCGAGGCGGCGAAGGTCTCGATCTTCGACCGGGGATTCCTCTACGGCGACAGCGTCTACGAGACCATCGGTACGGCCTATGGGCGGCTCTTCGCGGCGCGCGACCACCTGGTCCGGCTTGAGCGCTCCGCGGAGCGCATCGGCTTGCGGGCACCCCCGCGCGCGACAATCGAACGGGCGATCGCCGAGACGGTGGCGGCCGCCGGGAATCCCGAGTCGCGCGTGCGGGTGATCCTGACCCGCGGCGCCGGCAAGCTGGACCTCGACCCGGCCACCGCCGACGACACGCAGCTGATCGTCATCGTGTTCCCGCTGGGGGCGCCCACGCCGGAGATGTACGACAAGGGGGTGGCCGTCGCGATCGTGTCGATCACGCGCAACAGCCCGCTCGCCATCGATCCGGCGGTCAAGTCGGGCAACTACCTCAACAACGTGCTGGCGCTGGGCGAGGCCCGCCGCCGCTGCCGCGCCTACGAGGCGATTCTGTGCGCGGGCGATGGGAGCATCGCGGAGGGATCGACCAGCAACGTGTTCGCGGTGGTCGGGGGCGAGGTCCGCACGCCGCCGCCCGAGGTCGGGATTCTCGACGGCATCACGCGCGCCAAGGCGATCGAGCTCTGCCGCGCCAACCAGATCCCGTTTTCGCAGCAACGTATCTCCCCCGCAGAGCTGCGCGGCGCGGACGAGGTCTTCATCACCAGCGCGACGCGCGGCGTCCTTCCGGTGACCACCATCGACGAAAAGCCGGTTGGCCCGGGGGTGCCGGGCCCGGTCACCAAGCGGCTCATGGCGCTCTACGACGAGCTGGCCCGCCGTGGCGTAGACTGAGAGGGGAGGGCCGTGAACAGCGCCGCCGCTTTTTTTCCGAAGTTCTTCGTGGTCTGCAGCTCGATCCTGCTCCTGACCGGGATCGCGCAGTACCTGGTGCGCCCGCGTCCGCCCAAGGAGACGCTGGCCGCGAAGATCATCAACCGCTCGTCGATCACCGCGCTGTTCTCGATCGCCCTCGGGGTCGGCGGCCTGCTGATCGGCCTGGGCGTAGTCAAGATGCCGCATTTTCGCTAGCCTGCAAGGCGGAAGACGGAAGACGGAAGACGGAAGACGGACGTGATGGCTGACGAGATCGCCAAAGGAGCGGGCGCGACGGTCCCGGGACAGGGGCCGGTGGTGATCCCCGGCGGCGATCTGCCGGCCGGGTTCGCCGTGGGCGAGTTCCGCCTCGATGCGGTGGTCGGACGGGGCGGGATGGGCGTGGTCTACGCGGCCACTCAACCCGTGATCGAGAAGCGGGTGGCGATCAAGATCCTGAACGCCCAGTATTCGGCCGATCCGGCGCTGGTGCGCCGGTTCACCGACGAGGCGCGCGCCGTCAACCGGATCCGGCACCCGAACATCATCGACATCTTTTCGTTCGGGCAGCTGGGGGACGGGCGCCACTACTTCGTCATGGAGTACCTGGAAGGCGCGACGCTGGGCGCCCGCCTCGAACAGGGAACGCTGTCGCTCGAGGAGGTGCCGGTCTTCCTGGCGCAAATCTGCGACGCGCTCGACGCCGCGCACGCC
>JADGRB010000273.1 GCA_017881315.1 Pseudomonadota bacterium | reverse complement strand
GCCTCGGGCGTCGGTTCCAGATCCGGCGCTTGCTCGGCGGCGGTGCGCTCGGCCGGGTCTACGAAGCGATCGACACGCTGCTCGGCACACCGGTCGCGCTCAAGCTGCTCGCCATCGGGGACGCGGGCGGCGACGCCGAGCGGCAGGCCTATCTGCGCTTCGCGCGCGAGGCCGAGGCGGCCGGGCGCCTGCGGCACCCGAACATCGTCGCGCTTCACGACGCGCAACCGGCCGCCGGTCTCTTCGTCTTCGAGCTGATGGTGGGGGGAACGCTGGCCGATCATCTGGCCGCCGGCGGGCCGCTGTCGCTGGCCGGCGCGCGACGGCTGGCGCTCGATCTGCTGGCCGCGCTGGGCGCCGCCCACGAGGGCGGCATCGTCCACCGCGACGTCAAGCCGGCGAACATTTGCTTCGACGCGGCGGGGAACGCCAAGCTCGGCGATTTCGGCAGCGCGCATCTCGCGGACTTCGGTCAGACGCAGACCGGCGGTTTCCTGGGGACGGTCGCGTACATGTCGCCCGAGCAGATCACCGGCGCGCCGATCGGCTTTTCAGCGGATCTCTACGCGCTCGGCGCGACGCTGACCGAGGCGCTCACCGGGCAGCCGCCGTTCCTCGGGCCGGATCTGGTCGGTCAGCATCTGGGCGAGAGCCCGCCGGTCCCATCCGCGCGGCGACCGGGGCTCTCGGCCGCGCACGATCGCGTGCTGCTGCGCGCGCTGGCCAAGTCGTCCGCGGAGCGCTTCGCGTCGGCCGCCGAGATGGCGGAGGAGATCGCGGCCTGGCCGATCGAAGGCGCGGCTCTGCCTGAGCACGGGGTGGCGGATGCCCCGCCCGCGCCGCCGCCGCTCGAGATCGCCGTGCCCGTCGAAGAGGAGCTGTGGTCGACGCCGCTTTCGCGCCTGGTGCGGCGCCACGATCCCCGAACGGCCCGGGACATCCTCATCGAGGAGCGGGCGACGCCGATCGAGGGCGCGGACCTCGACGATCTCCGCCGGATCGCGGCGGCCGGTGGCCCGCAGGTCCAGCGCGTCCTCCGACTGTCCGACGATCGGCGCGCGGTCTGGTACGAGATGATCGCGGGTGAGGCCCCCCAACCTCTCGATGCGCTCACCGCCACCGAGTACGCCGCGCTGGCCGACATCCTCGCCAGGCTGCCGTCGACGGGCGCCCGCCGCTTCGTCCGGACGCCCGCCGGGCCGGTGCTGCTGGTCTGCCCCGAGCCGGCCCCCGCCTGATCGCGACGACGAAAATCTACCGGGCGCGACACCAATGTCGCGATTTTCTGAGAGCCGGCGTGGGCCCTTCGCCTAACCGACCGACGTTCCTGGCAAATGGTGTGGCACGTTGGTTGCGTACTGCCAGCAGCATGACGCGCACCCTGCTGATCGTCTCCTTGTTGTTCGCGGGAGTGGGGTGCGCGGGAGTTGGAGGCTCAGCGGCGCCCTCGAGCGGTGGCAGCGGATCGATGAACACGACGGGAACCGGCAACAGCACAGGCACCCCCGGAATCACCGGCTCGGCCGGCACGAACGGCGGCGGCGGGAGCGGCGGCACCCCCCTGCCCCCCGAGACGGAGGCCGAAAGCTCCTACGAGGTCCCGGTCGCGACCGGCAGTTACATCTGGGTCGCCAACCCCGACAGCGGAAGGGTCGCCTACGTCGGCGGCGCCGCGCTCGACGTACACACCGTCGAGGCGGGAGACGCCCCGACCTACATGAGCCCGGTCCCCAGCCCCGTCGGCGACGCCGTCATCGTGCTCAACGTCCGCTCCGACGACGCGACATTTCTACAGATCGACACCCACGGCGTGCTCACCAGCGCCACGGTGAGCGGCGTCGCGCACGGCGCCAACGCCCTCGCCGTCTCGGCGGCTGGCCGCTGGGTGATCGCCTGGACCGACGCCCGCCAGATCGCGCACCCCGATCCGCTCGCCGGGTATCAAGACGTGACGGTGATGGATCTGTCGGCCACGCCGCCGACCAGACGGATCCTCTCGGTAGGATTCCGGCCGGTCGCGGTGGCGTACGCGGCCGACGGTTCCAAGGCGTTCGCCGTGACGGAGGACGGCGTGTCGGTGATTGCGCTGACGGGCACCGGCAGTCCGCTCGCCACCGGCAATGTCTTGCTCACCGACAATCCGACCGAAGACGCCGACACCCGCGACGTCTCGATCACGCCCAACGGCCGGCTGGCGGTGGTCCGCCGCCAGGGAAGCGCCTCGGTCGAGATCGTGGATCTCACCAGCGGCACCCGGTCGTCGATCGATCTGTCGGGCGCGGTCACCGACCTCGATCTGACGGTGGCGGGCGATCGCGCCGTGGCGGTGGTGCGCGACACGGCAGAGGTCGCCATCATCCCGCTCGCGGGCGGCGCCCCCGATCCGGCGGCGGTCATCCACGTGACGATCACCGGCGAGACGGTGGGTTCGGTCTCGATCGCGCCCGACGGAAACACGGCGCTCCTCTACACCAACGCCAGCAGCGTCGATCGGATGACCGTGCTGACGCTGGGGGCGACGCCGAGCTACCGGATCGTCAAGCTGCACGCGCCGGTGCTCTCGGTCTTCGCCACCCCCGACGCGACCAACGCCGTCGTGCTGCACGGCGATTCGGCCCCCGCCACCCCCGACGGCGGAGTCGCCTCGGCGGACGGCGGCGCCAGCCGGGGCGATGCCGGCGTCCCCTCGCAGACGCCGGCCAAGGCGTTCAGCTTGGTGCCGCTCACCGGCAATCTCCCCGCCAAGATCCAGCTGACCGACGTGGCGCCGCAATCGGTGGCCATCTCGCCCGCCGGCGATCGCGTCCTCGTCACCGAGCGCGACGACGTAAACCATATCTACGGCGTGTACCTGGGGCAGTTCCCTTCGCTCGAGGTCAAGGCTTTCAAGCTGGCCAGCCCGCCCATCGCCGTCGGTATCCTGGCCGGCGCGAACGAGGGGTTCGTCGCCCAGAAGCATCCGGAGGGACGGATCACCTTCGTCACGCTCGACAGCGGCCAGGCGCGCACGCTGACGGGCTTCGAGATTGGCGCCGGCGTCGTCGACTGGAGCCAGAGCCAATGACCGCAACCGTCCGCTTGGGCCTGATGGCCATCTTCGTTGCAACCGGTCTGGCCGGGTGCGGGGGCCGGGACGCCTTTTGGTCGAGCCCGCTCGACTCGGCGCCGCCCGCGTTCGGACTGCCGGGTGCGGTGGCCCTGGTCGACACCGGTGCGACGCGGGTCGTGCTCCTGACGCCGGGGCCGGACCAGAGCCTGACCTCCACGTCGATCCCGGTCGGTCCGAACATCCTCAACGCCGTCGCCTCGCCGGACGGCAAGAAGCTGTTCGTGGTCTCGGGCGGACACCGCGGCGGAATCGGCGACGCACGGCCGAACGAGCCGCCGTCGCTCACCGTCATCGATCCCAGCCAGACGAACCCGGCGCAGAAGTACCTGCTGAAGACGCTGACCGATCCGCTGGCCGGGCTGGCGATCGATCCGGGCGGCCACTGGGTGGTCCTCTACGCGGGCAGCGGCACCAGCCAGCCCTTCGTCTCGAACCCGAACGAGCTGGTGATCCTGGACGTCACGCAGCCGCCGGATAAGGCCACGGCGATCACCCACACGTTGATGAGCTTCGGCGGCCGGCCCGAGCGGTTCACCTTCACCCGACCGCTGCAGCTTCCGACCGGCCTGCATCCGCTGCTGGTCGTCGAGTCAGACCAGGGTCTCTCCCTCTTGCAGCTCGAACACCCGGAGATAGCGGAGATCACCGTTCCGCTCACCAACGCCGCAGACACGCGCCTGCTGACGCCGGCCGGAATCGCGGTCGACGTCGGCGACGCGACCGACGGCGCCCGCATCGGCGTCCGCCTGGCGAACGACAGCGACGTCGTCACGTTGCAGTTCGTGCTCCAGCCGGGCGCCGATCTGGCCACCCAGAACGGTTTCGTCCCCACCGTCAACCTCACCGACGTCGGCGGGATCGCGAGCGACCTCGCCTTCGTTCATACCGACGGCGGCTTGCGACTGGCCGCGCTGGTCCCCGGCCTGAGCAAGGCCACGCTCATCGATCCGGTCACCAGCCTGACCGAAGACGTCGCCCTGCCCGCCCCTTACCAGAGCCTCTCGCTCGTGACCGACCCGGGCGCCACCGTCGACGTCGCGCTGCTCTGGAACGGCGCCAGGACGCAGGGACAGGAGGGGGTCGCGTTCTGGGAGCTGGGGCACACCACCGGTCAGCCGTACCGGAGCATCGCGACGGTCGGCATCACCGACACGATCGCCAAGGTGCTGGACGTCCCGGCGGTGCCCATGGGCGACACGCTCAAAGTGCTGGAGACCTCCAACGCCGCCTCTTTCTACGTTCTCAATCTCACCACCCGGACGGCGGCACCGCTGCTGACCTCGACCACGTCGATCGATCTCAGCATGTCGCCGCTGGGAGACCAGGTCTGGACCTTCATCCCGAACGGACTCCAGGTGGCGGCAACCCGCCTGAAAGACAAGCAGCCCCGGTCGCTGCTGATCGAGCGGCCGATCGGGCAGGTGTTCGAGATTCAGCGGGCCGACGGGGGTCTGTCCGCGATCGTGATTCACGACGAAGGCGGGATCGGGGCGACCGTGTACGACGCGATGACGCTCGACGATCAGACCCGCCGCCTTTACGCGGGCCTCCTGACCGCGGATCCCTCGACTGGAGGCGCGCCATGACCGGATCTCGTTTGACCGCCCTCGTCGCCCTGGTCGGGGTGGGGCTCACCGCCGGGTCATCGGCCGAAGCGCAGGAGCAGGCGCCGGCGGCGATGCAGCAGGTGCCTGTGCAGCAGGCGCCGGCGCAGGCCCCAGCGCCGATGCAGGCGCCCGCGCCCGTGCAGCAGATCCAGGCGCCGGTGCCGCCGATGCAGGCGCCGGTGCAGGCGCAGATGCAATACCAGTCTCAGGAACGGATCGTCGAAGTGCCCGCCCGGATCGAGACGCCCGCCCAGGTCGGCCCCAGGCTGTGGGAAGCAACGGTCGGCGTGCGGACGGTCTTCATCAAGGATCCGCAGCTCGATCCATTTTCGAACAACGACGCCTTCGTGCAGTTCTCGCTCTCGGGCGCGCGGGTCCTGATGCGCGATGATCAGATGGCCCTGATCGCCGGGCTGATCCTGGACGTCGGGACGAGCAATGCCAGCGCGCGCGGCGAGCCGTCGGAGCTCTCGCTGACCCGCCTGTCCGCTTCGTTCGAGGGGCGCTATCAGCCCTGGTCGCACCTCTTCGGGTTTGTCCGCATCGCGCCCGGGCTGCTCCACGGCTCGGCCTCGCTGACCGACGCGTCCTCGCCGGCCGGCTCGTCGCTGACCACGACCTTCGACGCATTCTCCCTCGACGCGAGCGCGGGCGCCGCGTTCGGTTTCGGCACCATCGGCAACTCGAAGATCGGCGCCTGGCTGATTGGCGACGGCGGATACGGCTGGGTGCAATCCGAGCGTCTCCTGCTCGCGCCGAGCCTGGGCGCGGACCAGAGCAAGGCCGGCCCCGTCGACCTCGGCACGCTCACCGCCGGTGGCGGCTTCTTCCGCCTCGCCATCGCGCTGGTTTACTAAAAAAGGGACCCTGGGAGGGGCTTTGCCTGCTTTCCCCCATCTGCCTGTAAATAGGTAGCGTCTGCCTGTAAATGACGCGAGACAAGAGAAGGGTCTGATTCTGGCGAAGGGCGCTCGGCACGTCGCGGGTGGGACGTGGACCGTTGGACAAAGGCTCGCCAGCGTGGCGTCGCATGTGGGCCACGTTCCTTTATCGGCAAGAGGAGCGGGTCGGAGGCATTGACCGGGGTCGGCTCCGGCGACGTCGCGCAGCCCGCCGCCAGCGCCATCGCCAGCGGGATGGGCCAAAAAGGATGCGCGCACGCTCGGCGTTCCACCCCACCGCGCCAGCATATCGAAAAAGGGACGAACATGATGGGATGGACGGCAGGACGATCGCTCCCGTCCCGAGTCATGCAGAGTCCGTCACCCGAGGTCCGCCGCCGTATCGTGCCCTTGCTTGTGGCCGCAACCGCCGCCTGCGCCTCGTTCCCGCGCGCCGCGGACGACGGCGGACCGCCCTGGATCGAGGTCTCGACCGCGCACTTCAGGCTCGCGACCGACATGACCGAGCGGCCCGCCGCGGAGACCTCTCGAATGCTGGAGAACTGGTGGGCGGCGATGCGCGCGGTGGTTGCGCACGAGCACGGGCTCGGCGACGAGCCCGACGGCGAGCCGTTTCTGGTCGTCGCTCTCCGCAGCCAGTGGGAGCGCGAGGGCGTGCACTACGAACTGGGTGGCCTGTTCTCGACGTTCGACCTCGCGCCCCCGTTGATCTCGATCGGCGACATCAGCGGCCAGGAAGGACGCGAGGCGCTGAGACACGAGCTCGCACACGCCTTCCTGAGCCGCCACCTTCCCCGGGCGCCGAACTGGCTCAACGAGGGGATGGCGGCGTATCTGCAGATGGCCGAGGTCGACGGCGACGGCCACACCCTCGCATGGGGCATGAGGAGCTCGTCGATGACCCGGAACTACGTCGAGAACGGACAACGGGTTGGCGTGGGCGAGCTGCTCGCGCCCGGGCCCTGGGCCGGGAACAGCCTCGGAGCGCTGGAGTTCCGCGCGGGGCTGCTCGTGCACATGCTCATCA
>JADGRB010000037.1 GCA_017881315.1 Pseudomonadota bacterium | reverse complement strand
GCCGGCCGAGCCGCCCGCACCGGCCGTGGCGCCCGTGCCGGCCGAGCCGCCCGCACCGGCCGTGGCGCCCGCGCCCGCATCCGACAACTGCGAAGCGCCTCCACCTCAGCCGGCAGCGCCGAGCAGAGCGGCGACCAAAGTTGCCCTGATCGCACGAGGGGAGACGAGGGCCATCGTCCCTTATTGTCCGCCTCGCGCCGCCGCCGAGCAACAGCGGCGGACGCCTGGTCTACGGCGCCGGTTCAACCACCTGATGATCCCTAGTGCGAAGTCAGTCCGAGGCGCCGTTCGGCCGCGCCCCGGATTCTTCCCTCTGCTGGGCGGCCTTGCTCTCGACCAGCTGCTTCTCTTTGCGGACCAAGGCCTGTTGCTCGTCGACGAACCAGAAGGCGACGCGCAGGAACGCCGCTATCACCGTGACGAGGACGGCCGACAGAAACCATCTCAGGAGACTGGCCCCCCATCCCGGTGCAAGCGCCACGTCGATCGCGTAAGTCCCGGTCAGGGGAACCAGGACGAACGCAAAGGTGTGCGAGATGCAGTACGGGCACGAGACCAGATACCCCAGCCAGGTTTCTTTCCCGCCCAGCCGCGCCCGCAACGGTTCGAAGAGTCGTTCCCGCGTGACGGTCTGGGACAGACCCATGACGACCGCCGAGACCATCAGCAGCTGAGCAACGCTTGTTTGCATTCCGTTCGCGGAGCCGTGGAGTCGGCCCTTCGAACGGATAAGCTAGGGTCGTCGCTCCGCGGGCGCCAGCCCCCAGGAATCAGATCGGCTCGCGCCGTCGCGAAGTCGCCAGGGCTAGCCATAAAAGCATCCCGCCTCGCCTAGGGAATCACAGCCGTCTGTAGGCCTGGCAACGTCGGCTTCACCGGAACGATGGTTCCGTCGCTGTTGAAATACATGCGATCGATGCAGACCTCGCGGTGGGTACCGTCGCCGCCCGGGATCTTGAAGCGGTGATAGATCATGTACGTCTCGTCGCGCCCGGGGATGGCGAGAACGGTGTTGCCGCCCGTCGCCAGGATTCCGAGCGTCGCGTCCTCCTGCAGGATCACCCCGAGGCGGGTGAAGGGACCGGTCGGGGCCTGCGCGCGAGCGTACGCGACCTGATAGTTGGCGGTGCGCGTGTCACCCTCGGACCACTGGAGGTAATAGGTGCCGTTGCGCTTGAACAGCACGCTGCCCTCGATCGTGCCGCTGGCGCCGCTCGGCGAGATGTTGGTGGGCGTGCCGGTGAACGAGATCATGTCGGCGTTCAGTTTGACCAAACGCAGCCCGCTCGAACCGCTGCCGAAGGACAGGTACGGGGTGCCGTTGTCGTCGATGAACACGTTGGGATCGATGGACTGTGTTCCGAACTGGCTGGTGGTGACGAGCGGATGTCCGAGCGCGTCCTTGAAGGGGCCCATCGGGGATGAGCCGGTGGCGACGCCGATCTGTTGGTCCGCGCAAAAGTAGAAGTAGTAGGTCGCGCCCACGCGCGCGATGCTGGGGGCCCAGGCGTGTCCCGTCGCCCAGGTCAGGTCTTTGGGCACGTCGAGAATCACGCCGCGGCTGGTCCACTGAACCAGGTTCGTCGACGAGAACACGCTGAACGAGGTCGATTGCCAGTTCGCGAAGCCGTCGGTCGTTGGATAGAGGTAGTAGGTGTTATCAAACAGCGCGATCTGAGGATCGGCGTTGAGCCCGGAAAGTACCGGGTTGTTGGTGCCCGGAAGATTGGCGGCGTCGGTTCCGACCCCCGCATCGCTCTGGCCCGTGCCGGCGCTTCCGCCCCGCCCGCTGGTACCGGAGGCGCCGCCCGCGCCCGCTCTGCCACCGGCGCCGGCTCTGCCACCGACGGCCGCATTTCCGCCGGAGCCTGCGCTTCCGCCGGAGCCTGCGCTTCCGCCGGAGCCTGTCGATCCGCCCCTGGATCCGCTCGTACCACCTTGGCCGCCTGCGGCTCCTCCGGCAGCGCGACCCGCGACTCCCCCGGCAGCGCCGCCGCTGCCGCCGGACACGTGGCCGGCAGCGCCGCCTGCAGCGAATCCCCCCGTGCTTCCGCCCATGCCGCCCACACTTCCGCCGGAGGAGGAGCAACCCAGGGACGTCAGCGCTGCACAGACGACCGCGACCGCGGTGCCGAACCCCCAATGCAAGAATCTACACATTTGAACCTTCATAAAGGGCCGAGCTGAAGCGAGTTGCTGCAGCTAGCCCGCTACGTGTAAGCGAAAGAGGCCTGTGCGTTCGTCCGTGGCCGGCGCGCCCGGGGCGCCGGCAGATGGACGCCTTCGTGCTCGAGCAACCAGCGCTTTCGTTCGATGCCGCCCCCGTAGCCGGTGAGCGAAGCGTCGGAGCCGATGACCCGATGGCAGGGAACCACCAGGGCCACGGGGTTGGCGCCGTTGGCGAGGCCGACGGCCCGCACCGCCTTGGGCCGCCCGATGCGCGCCGCAAGCCGCCCATAGCTGCTCGTCTCGCCGACCGGGATGTCGCGCAGCGCTTTCCAGACTTCACGCTGAAACGTCGTGCCGCCGGTTTGTGTTGGCAACGCCTCGATCGCCGAGAGCTGGCCCGCGAAATACGCCTCGATCGCCCGGCGTGCATTCGAGCTCCGCGGCGGCGCCTCGAGGCGCGTGGCACCGGCGCCGGTGTGGCGGGCCAGCAAGTGCTGCATGCGCGCCTCGTGTTCGTCCCAGTCGAGGCTGCGCAGACTCTCCCGCTCGTCCGTCAAAAGAAGCATCACCCCGGTCGGAGTCGGGATGCGTTCAATGAAGAAGCATTCGCCGTTCACGGTGTGGCTCGCCATGGCCAGACAGTAGCGCGCGGGCGTACCGGCGCTGGCGATTTTCGGACCTCTATGGTCAACCGACGGCCCACAGGTGCTGGGCGGCGTACGCGCGCCAGGGACGCCAGCGCTCGGCCCGGGCGAGAAGCTCGCTGGCGCTGGGCCGGAGACCCGCCGAGCTCGCCATCGCGCGCAGAAGGCCGATATCGGCGGCCGGGAACGCGTCCGGCTCGCGCAGCTGTCGCATGGCGATGTACTGCGCCGTCCACTCGCCGACGCCCGGCAACGATCGCAACTGCGCGATCGCCTCCTCGAGGCTGCGCCCCGCGGCGAAGATCTCCGGGTCGGCCACCACCGCCGCCGCGACGGTCGACAGGGCCGCCGCACGGCTGCGGGGCAGGCCCAGCGTCGCCAGCGTGGATAGATCGGCGCGGGCCAGGACCGCGGCGTCCGGGAAGACGTGGGTGAGGTTGGTCTCTGCGTCGGGACTCGCCAGCGGTTCACCGTAGCGAGCGACCAGCTTGCCGGCCAGACGGATCGCCGCCGCGACCGTGACCTGCTGGCCGAGGACCGCGCGCACCGCCAGCTCGAATCCATCCCAGGCGCCGGGCACCCGCAGCCCGGGCCGCGCCGCGACCAGAGGCGCCAGCGCCTGGTCCTTGGCCAGCTGGATGGCGATCGAATCCGGATCCGCCGCCAGATCGAAGACGCGCCTTATTCGGGCGATGATCTTCGGCAGCGTCGACAGCTTCGGAAAACGGACCGTGGCCCGCAGCGCATTGCCGGCGGCCGGCTGCACGGTGACGGTTCCTTGCAGGCCGTCGAGCCCGATCGTCCGGCGATAGACGCCGCCCACGACGGTCTCGACCCCCGCGATCGCGCGGGCCGCCAGGAAGTCGAGCATGGCCGGCCAGTGATAGGGAGGGCGGTAGCGCAGCAGCAGGCTGACCTCGCCCCGGCCACCCGCGGGCACCTCCGGGCCCGCGGCCCGCCGCAGGGCGGTCGGGGGCCGACCGAAGAGCGCCCGGAACGTCTCGTTGAATCGGCGCAGGCTTCCGAAACCGGCCGCCATCGCGATCTCCGTCATCGGGAGCCGCGTTTCGTGAACCAGCTGCTTCGCGAGCAGCACCCGCCGGGTCTGGGCGACCGCGATCGGCGAGGCGCCGAGGTGTTGATCGAAGAGACGCCGGAGCTGTCGTTCGCCGATGCCGACCCGACCGGCCAAGGTGTCGACGCTGGCCTCGTCGAGGGCGCCCATCTCGATCAGCGAGAGCGCGCGCGAGACGCTGTTCGACGTGCCGAGCCAGGCGCCGAGATCGGGCGCGGTCTCCGGCCGGCAACGCAGGCAGGGCCGGAACCCGGCCTCCTGCGCCGCGGCGGCGCTGGGAAAGAAGGTGACGTTCTCGGAGCGCGGCGTGCGGGCGGGACAGACCGAACGGCAATAGATCCCGGTCGTCTTGACGCCCGTGAAGAACCGGCCGTCGAAGCGCGCGTCGCGGACGGAGATGGCGCGGTAGCAGGCGTCGTGGTCGAGGTCCATGCCTTGGTGTGGCTCTATTGCGCGGGCTCGGCTGGCGGTTTTCGGACGCGAACCTCCAGAGTGTGACTCAGCGCGGGCGACTCTGCCCGGCGGTCTGCTCCTCGACGAGCGCTCTCCAGCAGTCCGGATCGACCGGTTTGACCAGATGGGCGACGAATCCTGCCTGGCGCGACGTCTCCCGGTGCGCCTCTTCGCCGTTTCCAGACATCGCGATCAGCAACAGATTCGGCAGTTCGGGTCGCTCCCGAATCCGACAGGCCAGGTCGTAGCCGTCGACGACCGGCAACCCGATGTCGAGAACGGCCAAGTCGGGTATGAAGTCGTCCAGAATTCTCAAGGCGGCCAGTCCGTCGTGCGCGATCCGCACGACATGTCCCAGCTGCTCGAGCCATTCGGCGAGCGCTTCGGCCAGCTCCACGTTGTCGTCGACCACCAGGATTTTTCGTCCGCCGACGGCGCTCCGATGGTCACTGTCCAGCATGGTCGAATCGCGCTCGCCGTCAGAAATAGCCGCGAACGCCCAGCGCGCCCTCGAAGGACAAGAAGGCGACCGGAACGACGTAGAGCGCCGGGGCCAGCTCGAAGAAGACCTCCAGGAAATTCGGTCGTGCAAAAGTGAGGTCGAGCCCGACCGGTCCGCGTACACGGGTAAGCATTTGCCCGTTAGGGGCGGCGTCGCTCGCGGAGGTTAGGTTCTTTCGAGATCGCGCGCGGCGACGCGATCTGGGGCGACGATAACCAAGCGACGCGGACGCCCGGCCCGATAGTATGGGGACGTGGTCGGTTCACCGCTGGCGTTGCCGCTGCTGTTGCTGCTGCGGATGCAAATGCCCGACCACGTCTTGGTGACGGCCAGCGCGCCGCTCGACTCGCAGCGCCTGGCGGACGCGCTTCGATCGTATCTGGACGAGTTCGGCATTCGCGTCGACGCCGCCGCGGCGGGCTCACCCGCCGATCTTCGCAAGCAGCTGGCCGAAGAGCGGCGTCTCGGCGAAGCGGTGCGCGCCGTCGCCGTCGTGCGGGCCGAACGGGTCACGCCCGGAACGATCGAGATCGAGATCATGGATCTCGCGACCGAGAAGGCCCTGGTGGCGACGGTGCCTCGACCGGCGCGCGACGAGGATCTCTACCGCTCCTTGGCGCTCAAGATTCAGGCCATCTTGCGCTCGACGCTCTCGGAGGGGCGGGATCAGATGAAACCGGGCTCCGGTGTCGACCGCTTCGTGTCGGAGGGGCGGGCGGCTGTCGGGAGCCCGCCGGGCGTCCCGTCGACGAATCCGCAGGTCGCGACGGGGGCGGGCGCCGGCGAAACTGGAACCTCGACGCGCGAGCGCCGGCCGCCGAGATTGGCGCTCGAGACCGGCTACCTGGTGCTGGCGTTTCCGGTCGGAGGGCCCGCCTTTCAGGGACTCGCCGCGACGGGCATCGTGCGCGCGGGCCGCCGGTTCGATCTGACGCTCGGCTCGGGTGTCTTGAGCTCGGTTCGGGCGCAGGGCGGGGGTGTCGATGCGGTCGCCACGATCGTCCCGATCTTCGCGTCGGCCCGCATCCATCTCGAGAGGAAGCGGGCCGAGATTCTCTTCGGACCGAGCGCGCAGGCCGCGTTCGTCTCCGTCTCGCCCTCGAGCGCCAACCTCGCCGTTCAGAGCACGCGCAACCTGATCTTGGCGGTGGGCGGCGAAGCCGAAGGGCGGCTGGCGTTCTGGGAGGCGGCCTGGCTCTTCGCGCGCGGCCAGGCCTTGGCCGTCCTGGCGGGCGAACGCTACGACGTCCTGGGGATGCCCATCTTTGACACCTCGCGGTTCGAAATCACGGCGACCATAGGGGTCGGTGTAGGTTTTCGATGACCCGCCTTTTTTACCTAACCTCGGTCTCGAAACTCGCCACTATAGAAGAGGTGAGCGTGGCGCGAGACTCTCCGGTTGCCATCGCAGGGGTGGTGAACGATCTCGTCGAACGGGCGCGCCGTCGCGACGGGGCAGCGTTTCGAGAGCTATTTCGCACCCACGTGGCCGTGGTGCATCGGGTCATCTACCGGCTCTCGGGCCCGGGAAACGACGTCGAGGACTTGGTGCAGACCGCCTTCGTGGAGGCGTTTCGATCGCTGCCGGATTTTCGAGGTGACGCCCTGTTCTCGACCTGGCTCACCCGCATCGCCGTCCGGGTCACCCTGCGTGCCAGGCGCCGGCGACCGCCCTTCGCGCTGTCCATCGAGGAAACGGCCGAGCCCGCCGGGGACGGGCCGGGGCCCGAGCGGGTCGCCGCGGCGCGCGAAGGCCTCGCCATGCTCGATCTCGTGCTGGGCGAGCTGCGCCCCAAGCGGCGGGCCGCGTTCGTCCTGCATGTCCTCGAGGGTCACTCGATGGAGGAGGTCGCCGCGATCTTGAACGCGTCGGTCGCGGCCGTGAAGGTTCGCGTTCACGATGCGCGTCGGCACATTGAACGACGATGCAAGACGCGGCCGGAGCTCGCGGACTGCCTGCAGCAGGAGGGGAATCGATGACCTGCTCCGAGGTCGAGGCGCGCTTCATCGACGTCCTCGACGAACGGGTCGAGCCGGCGGCGAGTGTTCGCGTGCATGCCCACATCGAAAGCTGCGCCGACTGTCGCAGTCGCGCCGCGCTCTGGCGGAAGCTGGCGCCCGCGCTGCGCGCCATCGAACCGCTGCCGCTGGCTCCGGCGGCCGTTCGCCGGATGCAGCTGGACGTCGAACGACTGGTGGCCTGGGAAGAGGCGCCCGCGCGACCGACCCGGGCGCCCAGGTTCTGGCGACCGGCGCTGTTCGGGCTGGTCGGCGCCGCCGCGGTCGTGGCGTTCTGGATTCACGCTTCGCGGCGCCCGGGCCCGACGGCGGCCAGCGACGCCAGCACGGCGTTCGCCGCGGTTTCGAGCGCGCGCGGGTCGCCGACCGCCGACGGACGACCGATCGCGGCGAGCGGCCACATTTCTTCCGGGTCGGAGATCGCGCTCGGGCGCGATTCCGAGGTCGAGATCGGTCTGGCCCGCGGCGCACGGTTGCGGCTCGCCGGCCCGGCGCGCCTGGTTCTCGGTGGCACCGCCCGCGACGTGTCCGTCGATCTCGAGGAGGGGACCGTGGAGGCCGAGGTCGCCCACCGGTTACCGGGCGAGAGCTTCGCGGTCCGGACGCGGGATCTGCGCGTCGAGGTGCGGGGAACGAAGTTCTCCGTCGGTGTCGGCGCGAGCGGATCGTGGATCCACGTCGCCGAGGGGCGGGTCGCCGTGCGGTTCTCCGACGGGCGCGAGACGTCCGTGTCGAGTGGGGAGAGCGCGCAGTCGACGACTCGGCAGGTGGCCCCGGCGACGGCGCCGAGCGCGCCGCCGGCCGGTTGTGGAAGCACCGTGCGGACCTGCGAGAGCACCACGCGAGCCGTGCGCCAGAGCATGCGCGGCGGAGACGCCGAGCGCGCCCTCCGGTTGGTGGCGGCGGGAACCCGCGCGACGCACGAGGCGGACGGGGACTGCGGGGACGGGCTCGCCGCCTGCGAGGACGAGCTGCGCTACCTGCGGGCGGAGGCGCTGCATCAGGCCGGCCGGCTGGACGATGCCATCGGCGCCTATCGCGCGCTCGATCGGCGCGGCGCACCGGCGGCCACCCGTCAGAACGCGCTCTACGCCGCCGCCCAGATCGAAGAGCGGCGTGGCCTAGGTCTGGCGGCGCGCGCCGACTATGAACGCGCGCTCGCGGCGGCGCCGCGCGGCGCCCTCGGCGAGGAGGCGCTGGTGGGTGCGATGGAGAGCGCCCAGGCGGCCGGTGACCCGGCCGGCGCACGCCTGCTGGCGCAACGTTACCTCGACCAGTTCCCGCACGGGCTCAAGGTCGCGGCGGCGCGACGACTCGCGGTGGCCGGCGCGCGCCATTGAGGCAGAGGGTGTCGGGACATGGGCCGGCGCTGCTCGCCGCGCTGATCGCGGCCGGGGGCGCCTGCCGGCGCGACGTCGAGTTGACGGTGCCGCGCGCGGTTCCGATCGCCAATTGCGCAGCCAACGGCGGCGCCTGTCTCGCCGCCGCCGACTGTTGTTCTGCCTCGTGTGTGGCCGGGAGCTGTCAGGGGCTGACCACCTGTCTCGGCGAAGGGATGGTCTGCGGGGTCGGGGCCGACTGCTGCTCGTTCGTCTGCGGCGTCGATCCCGCTGGTGGCGAGGCCCTCGTCTGCCTCGATCCAGCCCAGTGCCTGTCGGACGAGCAGGTCTGCGCGCGCTCGGGCAGCTGCTGCTCGCTCGGTTGCGAGAGCGGCGTTTGCGGCGCACCCGCTTGCGCCGTGGCCGGCGGCGCCTGTGCAACCGCCGCCGATTGCTGCGACGGCGCCTGCATGGGCGGGCATTGCGCCATGCCGGGTCCCGGATGCCGGCCCGCCGGTCAAACCTGCGCGGCGAACGCCGACTGCTGCGGGCAGCTCTGCGTCGATGTCGCCGAGGGCACCTCGGCGACCTGCCAGCTCCTCCCGTTTTGTCGCGTCTCGGGCGAAACCTGCACGACGGCCGCGGACTGTTGCAGCGGCCATTGCGTCAGCGGACCCGCCGGACAGCCCAGCAAGTGCCAGGCGCTGCCCGGCTGTCACCCCGCTTTCGAGCTGTGCGGCTCGAAAGCCGACTGCTGCTCGGGTCGCTGTCTGGCGACGGCGGCGGGACCCCAGCGCTGCGCGACGCTGCCGGGCTGCAGCCCCGAGCAGGAACGCTGCGCTTCGAATGCGAGCTGCTGTTCTGGCGTCTGCATGGCCGGCCCCGACGGCACCGCGCGTTGCGGGACCGCGCCGGGACCCAAGATGATGATGATGATGATGCCGGGCCACTGCCGCCCCATCGGCGATCTGTGCGCGCAGTCGTCGGATTGTTGTGCGGGCGGCTCGAGCGCCTGTCGCCCCGACGACACGGGGACGCTCCGCTGCCTGGGGGCGGCCACGGGATCGAGCTGCCTCGGCGCCCGATATTCCTGCGCGATCCGCGCCCAATGTTGCGCCGGCTATTGCATCGCCGATTCGACCGGAACGCTTGCCTGTCGAAACAGCTGCGCCCCGATCGGGGCGCCGTGTTCGGCGATCGACGACTGTTGCGCGGGCGCCTGCGCGGGTCCTCCGGGCGCGATGATCTGCTCCCTGAGCGATCCGGTCACCTCCGCCGCGGTTTGCACCAAGGCGGGCGAGGCCTGCGATCCGAGCAACGGCGCGTGCTGCGCCGGAACGCTCTGCGCCCTGTCGTCGGGCGGCAACACGGTGTGTGCGGCCGTGCTCGCCGACTGAGGCGAGCGCGGCCGACTGAGGCGAGCGCGATCAACTGATCGGGATCTGGGGCAGACAGCAGCCGTTGGCGCAGGCGGCACCCGAAGGACAGGAAGCGGGATCGATTCCCCCTTGACCACAGCTGGCACTCCCCGTCGGGCACTGCGGGCCGCCAGATCCCCCGGTCCCGGTCGAGCCGCACCCTTCTTGGGATCCGCAGGTTCCGCCGTTGCTCTCCGGGCTGCCGCCCGGACAGAACAGGACGCAACCCTCGCCCGAGTCGCCGCCCGCCTTGTTCTGGTCACCGTCGTGCACGATCACCTGCACGCGATACGAGCGGCCAGGTGTCAGGACCACGTTCCAGACGACCTCCGCGCCGAAGCCTTCGTTCGAGAGTCCCTGGGGTGCGGCGTCGCCGCTGCCCAGATTCCAATCGTTCTTCGCGGGATCGGCGTCGGGCGTGATGGTGATGGCGTTGGGGGTCACGGTCTGGTCGACCGTGCGAACGGCCGCCTTCCAGGTGCCGTAGATGGCGCTGGGCCCGACCGGCCTTCCCCCCTGTTGCCAGTCTCCCACGCGGCTCGTCGGATCGAAGGTGACGTCGGTGAGGAACAGCGAAGGCCACATCGGTCGCAGCGACGTGTCCAGACCGCCCTGATCGCTGCTGAGGCCGTTGCTACCGGTCTGCGGGTTGACGGCGCTGCCGGGATCGCTGGTGAGCGGCGATATGGCGTAGTCCGTCGTCGTGGTGCCGGCTGCGCTCTTGACCACGACGCTGCGAACACCCAGCGTGAGCGCGTGCTCGTCGTTGTAGAACATGCGCACGACCCCGGCCAGCGCCGAACCGGAGGGCTGGATCGCGCGCAGCACGCCGCTTTCGTTGAAGACCGTGCTGGTGAGGGGATTGGCCGTCGTGGTGGGATAGCCGCAGTCGGTGACGATGGTCTCCTGCACACCGGGAGTGCAGGTCGCGACGCCGCCCTGGCCGCCTTGCCCCGTCGTCCCATTTCCGGCGCTACCGGCGGCGCCGGGCCCGCCTCGCCCCCCGGGGCCCGCTCGCCCGCCGGACCCAGTGGGGGAGCTGCCCCCTCCAGTACCCATCGGTCCAGCTTTGCCGCCCTGGCCCGAAGAGCCGGCGCCTCCCGTCTGTGACGAGCCTTGACTGCCACAACTCGGCGTCAGGAGGGCGATGACGGCAAACCCGGCGAGCCGTCGCCATCGGCCCGATCTGACGCGGGCAGGCACGTCAGTCGGGGCGCGGCGGTTGCCTGGAGATCGCGATCCGCTCTTGGGGGAAGCCTCTTCAGATGGCGCGGCATAGCTCGGCTGTTTCACCTCGACCCTCCTCGATCGAGTACAGGGGCCGCGAGGGGCGATCGGGTTAGGAAAAAAATCCCCGCGCGGGCGGATATCTGCTAGTTGGCGCGAATGAGCCGCATCTATCGCCAGCTTCCTCCGCCCGGAACCCGTCTCGGCATCGCGTTCTCGGGCGGGCTCGACACCCGCTGCGCCGTCGCCTGGCTGGCGGAGAAGGGGCTCGAGGTCTACTGCTACACCGCCGATCTCTCCCAGCCCGACGAGGCCAACCCGGCCGACATTCCGCCGGTCGCGCTCGACCACGGCGCCGTCGTGGCCCGCATGGTCGACTGTCGCGAGGCCCTGGTGCGCGAGGGCCTGATCGCGATCCAGTGCGGCGCCTTTCACCTGAGCGCGGGCGGAAAGAAGTATTTCAACACCACGCCGCTCGGTCGGGCCGTGACCACCACCGCCATCGTGCGCGCCATGCGGCAGGACGACGTCCACGTCTTCGGCGACGGGTCTACCCACAAGGGCAACGACATCCAGCGCTTTTACCGCTACGGCATCCTGGTCGACCCGCAGCTCAAGATCTACAAGCCCTGGCTAGACGCGGCGTTCGTGGCCGCCTTCGGCGGGCGCAAGGAGATGAGCGAGTACCTCATCAAGCGCGGCAAGCCCTACCGGATGGGGGTCGAGAAGGCCTACTCGACCGACTCGAACATGCTGGGCGCCACCCACGAGGCCAAGGACCTGGAGTACCTCGACAAGGGCATGCGCATCGTCGAGCCGATCATGGGCGTCGCGTTCTGGGATCCCAAGGTCGCCGTCGCGGCCGAGGAGGTGACCGTCACCTTCGAGCAAGGCCAGCCGGTGGCGCTCAACGGCCGGCGATACGCGTCGCTCTACGAGCTGTTCCGGGAGGCGAATCGCATCGGCGGTCGTCACGGCCTCGGGATGAGCGACCAGATCGAGAACCGCGTCATCGAGGCCAAGAGCCGGGGAATCTACGAGGCGCCGGGGATGGCGCTCCTCCACCTCTGCTACGAACGGCTGCTCTCGGCGGTTCACAACGAGAACACGCTGGATCTCTACTTCACCCTGGGGCGACGTCTGGGGCGCATCCTCTACGAGGGCAAGTGGTACGACCCGGAGGCGCTGCTGCTCAAGGACGGGCTCACGCGCTGGGTCGCGCCCGCGATCACCGGCGAGGTGGCGCTGGAGCTCCGGCGCGGCGACGACTACACCATCCTGGCGACGCGCGCGCAGTACATGAGCTACGCCCCCGAGAAGCTGTCCATGGAGCGCGTCGAAGAGCCGGCCTTCTCGCCCGAAGATCGCATCGGCGCGCTGGAGATGCAGAACCTGTCGGTCGGCGACAACCGCAGCTTGCTCCTGCATCACCTCGACAGCCTGCGGGCGCTCGGCGCGGGACGCGGGGGACAGAGCCTGGGCGCGCTGCTCGGCGAGGGCGAGCCGGAGGAAAACGGTCCGGGCACGGGAAGCGAGCAGGGCAACGGTCAGCGCGACGAACCCGCCGGGAAGTAGCTCACCGACGACAGGGGCGTCGCGATCGAGGTCGACGGGTCATCCGCGATCCGCGACTCAAGGCTTGGCGGCCATCTCGGCGCGGTCGAGCTGCAGCGTCACCGGACGGCCGCCCACGAACAGCGTCCCGCGCGCCAGCGTCGGTCCCGGCGTCGAATCGTGGGTCTTGCACTGCATCCGACAGCGGATCTCGTGGAGATCCCCGGCGGCCTCCGGTCGCGCGCAAACCTTGCTCGCGTCCAGCATCTGCGGATCGCACACCTCGCCGCCCATCGCGATCCCGCCCTGGATCACCTCGTCGTCCCCCTCCGGGCTCATCTGCCCGTGGTAGCTCGCCTTGAGGCTGGTCCAGTAGATCTCGGTCTTGCCATCGCGGGGATTGGCGCCCGAGGCGTTTCGCGGATCGGCGTCGGCCGTCGCGCACGAGGCGAGGCCGCACACGAGCAGAAGCACCGACGGGGCTGACAGGCGACCCAAGGTCGCGACTCTATCAAGCGAATGCGTCTAGGACGGAAACTCCTTGATCCCCGTGTCGCGGTGGCCGCCGCTGAAGACGCTCTCGCTGGTGTGTGGGAGATCGGCCTCAAGCCCACGGGGAACGACCGGCAGGTCCTTGAGCAGAGGCTGATCGGTGGCTGCGCCGGCGCGTGGTCCGCGAGCCTCTTGCCAGAGGACGGCCTTGAGCGTGTGGACCGCTTCACGGCTCGGGGCGTTCGCGATGACGTCGCCAATGCTGATGATTCCGCACAGCGTCCCGTTGGCGTGCGTGAGCACGATGCGCGCTTTTCCCTCATCGGTCATGAGGTCCTCGGCCATCTGGAGCTCCGCGTCGGCGAGGCAGGTGATGGGCGGGACCGACATGATCATCGCGGCCGAGGTCTTGGCGGGGTCGAGCCCCTTGGCCAAGGCCCGGACCACGATGTCCCGATCGGTCACGACCCCGATCACCTTCCGGCCGGCGTCACAGACGGGCAGAAAGCCGACGCTGGCGTCGGCCATGACCTTGGCGGCGTGGGCGATGGTGTCCTTGTCGGTCAACATCTCGGGCTTCGTTCCTGTGAGTTCGCTGCACTTCATCTGACACCTCCCGCGCGGAACAAGCGATTCGCGCTCCCCCCAATATAAGGCTGGTATGTCGCGCCGCCTCGGGCGACGGAGTCAAAAAAGAATCCGAGCGCTCCATCCAGGATGCTCGCCCTGGACATCCTGGATCTGCCGGCGCAATGGGGTTCAAGTGGCACCAAACACATCGTGGTGCGCGATGCATCCGCTATAATCGGGCTGCGTGTACACAGCGTCGATCGTTGTGTGATCGTTCCACGCGGCGGCGCGACACCAGCTGGGGGGCGGGGAGTCATGGGATGGACGGCGGACCAGAGTCGACGTTGCGCTCTTCTGATCTTCGGACAGGTCGCCCGCGCCCAGGAGTTCTCGTCGACCCGGTTGTCGCGTTTTCGAGCCGCGCCCTGGGCTGGGACGGGGTGGTGGTCGAACGGGGTGTGAGCAGCCGTTTGGAAGGCGAGCACATCGCGATCGCCGGACACTGGATGGGAATCAATCTCCAGGGTCCGCTGATCGTCGAGACCAAGAACGCCGACGGGTTCCACCCGGTGACCCTCGGAACGGGGTGCTTCGTGATCTTGCCCGCCGGCGCCGCGTTCGATCTTCACAACGGACCGTCGGAGTGGGGAGCGGTCGAAGTTTCTCTCGACAAGATCCGGCGCGTGCTCGGGACCGACCTGCGCGTCGTGCCGATGCATGGCCTCTCCGACGAGCCGCTGGCGGCCGTTGTGCTCGCGCTCTTGCACGAGGCGGCCACCGGCGGAGCGGCGGGTCGAGCCTACCGCGACGCGCTCGTGCTGGCGCTCGTCGCACGGCTGGCTGGACTGTTCGATCTGGTTGCCCCGTCCGCGGATGCGTTCGCCGGACAGCGCTTGGCGATCACCTGCGCGCTGGTCGACGAACGCCTGGCGGAGCGGATCACCGTCAAGCGCTTGGCGCGCGGGACCGGGCTCTCACCGGCGCATTTCTCTCGCGAGTTCAAGCGATCGACCGGCGAAACGCCGCATGCCTTCGTCATGCGCCGCCGCCTCGAGCACGCGCACGGGTTTCTCTCCGACGGAGGATCCATCGCCGAGGCCGCTCTGTGCTCGGGATTCGCCGATCAGGCACACCTCTCGCGTCTCTTCAAACGGCGCTACTTCGTCACGCCCGGCGCTTTCTTGCGGGCGCGGCAATGAACGAGCAACGCCTAACAGCAGACCAATTCAAACCGGCAGCAGCTGGGTTCAAGATTCGAATTGTTTCCGGGCCTACCTCATTCGGGTGCATAAACCCGACGCCGAGCTGCCGCCTGTTTGTGTAGGTTCACCTCTCACGCGGGCAGGCGCTCGACTCGCCCGTCGCGGAGAATTGGTCGGGACGCACATCCGACCAGGTCCGGCGCTCGCTTGTGGCGTCGCGATGTTCCTGGTGGTGTCGGTGTCGGCCTGCGGGCGCGTTGGTGACGGCTCGGGTGATGGGGTCACCAAGGTTTCGAGCGCAGTCGTGACGGGTACCGCGCCGATCCTCACGGTGTCGGGGGGCTCGACGATCTACGTGGCGCAGTCGGCCGCCGTCGTGGTGGACCCGAGTCTCTCATTGACCATCTCCGATGCTTCCGATCTGACCGGCGTGCAAGTGTCGATCTCGACCGGCTACGTGAACGGCCAGGATGTCCTGAGCTTCACGGCTCAGGGCGGGGTGACCGGCTCGTTCGTGACCGCGACAGGCATCCTGACGCTCTCCGGTCAGGCGCCGGTGACCACCTACCAGACCGTGCTCCGTTCGGTCACCTACAACAACACGGCCGGCGCCGCCCCCAACACCCAGGCGCGCCAGATCACCTTCTCGATCGGCGCGAGCAGCCTCTTTTACCCGGGGACCGGCCACTACTACGAGTTCGTCGGCAGCAACTTGAACTGGGCCGCAGCCCAGACGGCCGCAACGGCGCGCACCTACTATGGCCTGCAGGGTTACCTCGCCACGGTGACCAGCGCGGGCGAGAACGCCTTCATCAACGGCAAGCTCGCGGCGACGGGATGGATCGGGGCCAGCGACCAGGCGGTGGAAGGATCGTGGCGCTGGGTGACCGGACCCGAAGCCGGCACCTTGTTCTGGACGGGCCTGTCCAACGGAACCGTCGCACCGGGCGCCTACGCCAACTGGAATGGCGGCGAACCCAACAATGCCGGCAACGAGAATTGGGCGCAATTCTACGTCGGCGGCTTCTGGAACGACCTGGGCTCCGGCAGCACCCTCGGCTCCGTGGTCGAGTACGGCGGTATGGCCGGCGATCCCACGCTGCAGCTCTCCGGCACCAAGAACCTGACCGTCTCGCTGGTTCCCACCTACACCCTCACCGCGACGGCGGGCGCCAACGGCGCGGTGACCCCGGCCGGGATCACGACGGTCCAGCAGGGACAGTCGCAGACCTTCACCATCACCCCCATCGCCAGCTACACGATCGCGGGCGTTCTGGTCGACGGGGCCTCGGTCGGCGCCGTGGGGACCTACACGTTCACCAACGTGACCGCGAACCACACCATCTCGGCGAACTTCGCCGCGCCGCTCATCACCGTGTCGTCGGGCAACAACCAGACCGCGCTCACCGGCGCCGCGTTCGGATCGGCCCTGGCCGTACTGGTCACCAACGCCGCCGGCACACCCCTCGCGGCGACGGCGGTCCTCTTCACCGCTCCCGGCTCAGGCGCGTCGGCGACCGTGGCCGCCTCGGCGATCACCAACGCTTCGGGCATCGCGTCGGTGACCGCGACCGCCAACGCGACCGCCGGCGCCTACGCCGTCACCGCGACGGTGAGCGGGACGTCGGCGACCACCAGCTTCAGCCTGCGCAACCTCGGTGCGCCGAGCGCGATCGCGGTCGTGAGCGGCAGCAGCCAGAGCGCCGCGCTTTCGGCCGCCTTCGCCACCACGCTGACCGCGGTGGTCCGTGACTCCACCGGCTTCGCGCTGCCTAACGTCGTCGTCACCTTCACGCCGCCCTCGAGCGGCGCTTCGGCTGGGGTCTCCGCCACCACGGTGACGACCAATTCCAGCGGTCAGGTCAGCGTCACCGCCACCGCCAACACCGTCGCCGGATCGTACAGCGTGAACGCCACGGCGCCCGGCGTGGCCACGCCCGCCGCCTACGCGCTCACCAATCTGGCCGGTCCGGCTTCGCTCGTCACGCTGGTGAGCGGGAGCCCCCAGACGGCGACCGTCGTCGCCGTCTTCGGAGCGCCCATCGTCGTGCGTGTGACGGACGCATCGTTGAACCCGATCGCGGGCGTCACCGTGACCTTCGCCGCGCCGGCGGCGGGCACCGCCTCGGCCACCCTGGGCAGCCCGGCGGCCGTCACCAACGCCAGCGGCCTGGCGCAGACCGCCGCCACAGCCAACACCATCGCCGGCAGCTATGCGGTCTCGGCGTCGATCCCCGCCGGCGCCAGCGTCAGCGCGATGCTCACCAACGTCGCGGGCGCGCCCGGATCGATCGCCGTCAGCAGCGGCAGCGGCCAGATCGCCCTCATCAACGTGGCGTTCGCGGCTCCGCTCGCCGCGCGCGTCGTCGACCTGAACGGCAACCCGGTCAATGGAGCTACGGTCACCTTTCTCGCTCCGACCTCGGGAGCCTCGGCGTTGCTCGGCGCGGCGAGCGCCACCACCAACGCCTCCGGAGTCGCCAGCGTCACCGCCACGGCCAACGGCGCCGCGGGCAACTACGCGGTCTCCGCGGCCGCTGCCGGCGTCGTGGCGACGGCCGCCTTTGCGCTCACCAATCAGGCGCCGCTCTCGCTCAGCCCGACCAGCGCCGCGGTCGCGCCGCGCGGATCGGTCACCTTCACGGCGGCGGGCGGCAGCACCGCCGGCTACGCCTTCACGATGCAGAGCGCGCCCTCCGGCGGATCGATCGATCCGACGACGGGCGTGTACACAGCGGGCACCACTCCCCAGGTCACCGATGTCATCACCGTCACCGATAACCAGGCCCACACGGCCCACGCCAACATCACGGTTGGTGCCGCCCTCAGCCTGTCGTCGACCCCGATCGCGGTGGCGCCCCGCGGCGCGGCGACGTTCACCACGGCGGGCGGGAGCGGCACCGGCCTCATCTTCGCGATCTCGACCAACCACTCGGGCGGCACGATCGATGCGGGCGGGCATTACGTCGCGGGCCAGAACGACAGCGCCACCCACATTGTCAGGGTCACCGACTCGCTCGGCAATACGGCGACCGCCAGCATCGCCGTGGGCCCTGGCATCACCCTGACGGCCAGCGGTACGCAGACGCCGCCGCGCGGGACGCTGACCTTCGGCGCCTCCGGCGGCAGCGGGGCGGGCTTCGTCTTCACCATCAGCGCCAACGCCTCGGGCGGGACGATCGACGCCAGCAGCGGCGTGTACGTCGCGGGCGCCGCGCCCGGCGTGACCGACGTCGTCACGGTCACCGACCCGCTCGGCAACGTCGCCGCCGCCAACGTCACCGTCGGTGCGGGTGTCACCGTGATCCCCCCCGCGCCGTCGATCGCGCCGCGCGGGATGCTCACCCTGTCCGCCAGCGGCGGCAGCGGAACCGGTTACAGCTTCGCGATCCTGACCAGCAACTCGGGCGGCTCGATCAACCTCACGACCGGCGTTTACGTGGCCGGCAGCATCCCGAGCAGCACCGATCTGGTGAGCGTGACCGACTCGCTCGGCAACTCCGGGACCGCCAGCATCTCGGTGGGCGGCGGAATCGCCGTCTCCCCTTCGTCTTTGACCACGCCGCCACGCGGTTCGCAGGCCTTCACGGCCAGCGGCGGCGGCGGCGGCGGCTACGTCTTTTCGCTGACCAGCCACCCCTCGGGCGGCACGGTCGACCCGGCGACCGGCGCCTACACCGCGGGCGCGGTCGGCTCCGCCATCGACGTGCTGTCGGTCGTCGACGCGCTCGGCAACCACAGCACCGTGACCATCACGATCGGTCCGGCCCTGTCGGTTACCCCGACCACCGTCACGCTGGCGCCCCTCGGTCAGCAGACCCTGGCGGTCTCGGGCGGCACCGGCTCCGGATACAACTTCGCGCTGTCGTCGAATCTTTCGGGCGGTGGCGTCGACCCACTAACCGGCGTCTACACCGCCGGCGGCGTCGGCAGCGTGGCGGACGTGGTCACCGTGCAGGATGCGCTGGGCAACACCGCCACCGCGACCGTCACCGTCACCGCGGCGCTGGTGGCCACGGCCGGCACCCTGTCCGCGGCGCCCCGGGCCAGTCTGACCGTCGCGGTCAGCGGCGGCTCCCCGGCCTACGTCTTTTCGATCTCCAGCAACGGCTCGGGCGGCAGCATCGATCCCGCCACCGGTGCCTACACCGCCGGCTCGAACCCCGACAGCACCGACGTGGTCCTGATCGCGGACCACAACGGCGCGGTCACCAACGTGGTCGTCAACGTGGGCCGCGGCGTGGCCATCAGCCCAGCTCAGCCGGCCACGGCGCCGCGCGGATCCATCGCTTTCGGCGCCACCAACGGCAGCGGCACCGGCTATGTCTTCGTCATCACCGACAACCAGTCGGGCGGCAGCATCGATCCCGCTAGCGGCGCTTACACCGCGGGCGCCAAGGGCGGCGTCGCCGATCTCGTCACGGTGACCGATTCGCTCGGCAACACCGCGTCGGTTCTCATCGCGGTGGGTGGACACCTGGTGCTGGGCCCCGCGGGCGCCACCGTCGCCCCGCGCGAGAAGCTCACGCTGGTGGCCTTTGCCGGTAGCGGCACCGGCTATGTCTACGTCTTCTCCGACAACCAATCGGGCGGCAGCGTTGATCCCCAGAGCGGCGTCTACACGGCCGGCATTCTTCCGAACGTCGCCGACGTCCTGACCGTCACCGACTCGCTGGGTGCCACCGCCACCGTCTCCGTGACGGTCGGACCGGGATTGACCGTGCTGCCACCGTCGGCGAACACGCCGCCGCTCGGCACCATCCAGCTCACCTCCGCGGGCGGCAGCGGGACCGGCTACGGGTTCGCCGTCACGACCAACGCCTCGACCGGCGGCGTGAGCGCCAGCGGCCTTTACACCGCCGGACCCAACGGCGGTACGACCGATGTCGTGACCGTGACCGACTCGCTCGGCAACACCGACACCGTGACTGTCACCGTCGGTCCCGGCGTCACGTTGACGGCCGCGGCCAGCTTGGTCCCGCCGCGCGGCACCACCACCTTCGTCGCCGTGGGCGGCGTGGGCGGTGGCTACACGTTCACGCTGCATACGAACGGCTCCGGCGGCAACATCGTGGCCACCACCGGCGTCTACACCGCGGGGGACACCGGAAGCTCGGCCGACGTGATCGAGGCGACCGACCCCTTCGGCAACAGCGCCATCCTGACCATCCACGTCGGACCCGGCGTCTCCATCACGCCGGCCGCCCTGGCCGCGCCGCCCGGCGGCACGCTGACGCTGGTGGCGGTCGGCGGCAGCGGTGCAGGCTACCACTACACCTTCACCTCCAACGCTTCGGGCGGCACGCTCGACGCCACCACCGGCGTCTACGTCGCGGGCAGCACGACCGACGTGATCGACGGGGTCGAGGCCACCGACTCGCTCGGCAACACGGCCAGCGCGGCCATCGCGGTCGGGGGCGCCCTGGTGGTGAACCCGGCGTCTCCGACGGTGGCTCCTCGCGGTCACGTGATCTTTACGGCGGCGGGCGGCAGCGGTGCGGGCTTCACCTTCGTCCTCACCACCAACGCCTCCGGCGCCACGATCGGCGCGTCGACCGGAAGCTACACCGCCGGTTCGACGGGCAACGTCCAGGACGTCGTCACCGTGACCGACACGCTCCACAATGCGGCGCACGTGACCATCTCCGTCGGCGACGGTCTTCACCTCACGCCGACGGTCGTGAACACCGCGCCGCTCGCGCAGATGACCTTCACGGTCAGCGGCGGCAGCGGCGTCGGGTACGGCTTCGCGTTGACCGGCAACACCTCCCTCGGTGCCATCAACCAGACGACCGGCGCCTACACCGTCGGCGCGGTGGGCGGCGGGACAGACGTCGTGACGGTCACCGACTCGCTCGGCAACACGGCCACGGCCCAGATCCACGTCGCGGGGGCCTTGACCGCCGCGGTTGCGAGCACCACCTCGCCGCCGCGCGGGTCGCTGACCATCGCGGTTTCGGGGGGCGCGGCGCCCCTCGCCTATGCCCTCGGCACCAACGGTTCGGGCGGCAGCATCAACGCGGCCACCGGCGCCTATACGGCCGGTGCTCTAGGAAGCACCACCGACGTCATCACGGTGCGCGACGCCAACGGCGCCACGGTCACGGTCACCGTTCACGTCGGCCCCGGCGTCACCGTCGCGCCGGTCGCGGGGCCCGTCCAGACCGCGCAGCTCAAGACCCTCGTCGCGAGCGGCGGCAGCGGCACCGGATTCGCGTGGATCATCGTCAGCTCCGGCTCCGGCGGCACCGTCGTCGCCGCCGCCGGCACCTATACCGCGGGCGCCCACGCCGGTACCGACGTCATCCAGGTCACCGATTCGCTGGGCAACACCGCCCAGATCAGCATCCCGGTGGTGCTGGCGACCACCGCCACCTCGCCCAGCAGCGGCGGTTGCGGGTGCAAGCTCGCCTCCGCGTCCGTCAGCGCGACCGGCACGCTCACGGAGACGATGATGCTGGCGTTGGGCTTGATGCTCGCCCGGCGGCGCCGGCGTCCGTCGGTGACCAGGAAGCGCTGATAACGCCAACTCCCCAATCATCACCCCGCGGCCGCCACCACCTCTGGTTTCACCGCCGCCATCGCCGCTTTCCGCATCACGGCCCTGTGGATCGGATACATGAGCGCGATCACCAGCGTCATCGCCCCCATGACGACGTAGCCCAAAAGATCGTAGTGGAGCAGCTTCCCATCGGGCGCCTGCACCACGATCAGCCCCGCCAGCGAGGAGGCGACGCCGCCCGAGAACTGCTGCAACGACGCGTTGACGGACATGAAGGCGCCACGGTCCTGCATATCGGGCACCGCGGAGATGAGCGCGCTGGCGGAGATCATCCGGCAGGTGATGGCCACGAACAAGCCTGCGTTGATGGCGACCACCATCGCCAGGGGCGTCACGCCCAGGTGGCAATAGAGGCCGACCAGCAGCGCGCCGCTCACCGACCCGATGCAGAACACCTGATACTTGCCGATGGTGTCGCTCAGCTTCCCCAGGAGCGGCCCCGCCACGAAGGTCACGGCGCCGGTGATCATGTAGATCCAGGGAAGCTTCTGCAGCGAGATGCCGAGATTGTTGACCGTGAAGGTGCTGCCGAAGGGCATCAACATGAAGCCGCCCGTCGCCAGCAGCATCGTCGCCGCGAACGTCCGCAGGTAGCGGCCCTGGCTGACGGTCGCGATCAGGTGCACGATCGGGTTGCGGGGATTGCCGAGGTGGCCTGGATGGCGGGCCGCGGGGATCTTCAGGTGCTCGACGATCGGCCGCAGGCGGGTTGCGATCACCACCCCGACGGCGCTGCTCACGACGAAGATCATCAGGAAGGGGGCGTGCCACCCCCAGCGATTCGACAAGAAGACGCCCAGCGGGATGCCCATCACCTGGCTGGCGGCGAAGGCGGTCTGCACCGTCCCCATCACGCGGCCGCGGACCTGCAACGGAAACAGGTCGGCGATGATCGCCATGCTGATCGATCCGATGACGCCGCCGAATACGCCGGTCACGATGCGGGCGCCCAGCAGGAATCCGTAGCTGTCGGCCACGCCGCACAGCAAGGTGCCCAGCAGAAATCCGCCATAGAAGAAGAGCAACAGCTTCTTCCGATCGAACTTGTCGGCGAAGCCCGCCGCCAGCAGACCGGAAGCGCCCGCGCTGAAGGCGTAGGCGGAGACGACCAGCCCGAACTGTCGGGTGGTGATGTGCATGTCCCGCAGCAGCAGCGCGCCGAGGGGACCGATGATCATGAAGTCGAGGATGATCGTGAACTGCAGGAAGGCCAAGACGGCGATCACGAACTTCTGGTAGCGGGTAAAGACGGGCGGCATGGTCGGCCTCGAAGGCTAATCGGCGACCCGCATCGCGACCAGATCTTTGGGCCTATGCCCCAGGGCGTGGTCTCTCAGAATCGAAGGCGCAGCCCGCCCAGCGTGCTGGTCGAGGTGCCGAGGAAGGGTAGGAGTCCCGCCCGGTAGTCGCCGTGAACCGCGAGCTGGAGATAGCGCAGGCTGAGGTCCAGGCTCAGCAACACGGGTCCCGCCGGCTCAGCGACGTGCGGGCCGCGTGAGGTCGGGTTGGGCGGTCCGAGCTGCAGATGATGAGGCGCGTTGGCTCCGGCGGCGGGACCGGGATCGGCGAGGAGGGGCGGCGGGGTCAGCGCGAGCGGCCGGTTCCCGCTTAAGATCGCGTAGGGCAACTCGGCGGTGTCCCTCGGCTTCCCGAGAGGCGCCGCGCCCGGCGGCGGGGCGACCTCGCTCGCGAAGGACAACCGGCAAAGCGAGGCGCAGGTGACCAGCATGAGCAGCAAGGCCGTCGCGTCGCGCCGGCCCGGTCGGGAGCGTCGGAAAAACGGCGCACGCACGGTCGGGTCTCGATCCGATCATCGACGGAATCCCCGGAAAGGTTGAATCTCGTCGCGCGCTCCCCCGTCGCCGCTCCGTCTATTGCACCAGCACCGGGACGGGCGCGAACCGCGGCGTGCGCGTGCCGTCGCCGAGAGAGCCAACTGAGTTTTCTCCCCAGGCCAGGATGGTGCGGTCGTTCATGATCACGAACTGATTCCGGATCCCGCCCATGAGCGTCAGGACGCCGCTCTGCAGGCCTGGGACGTCGACGGCGACGGTGCGCGTGTCGGTGGTCCCGTCGCCGACCTCTCCGCTTCCGTTGAAGCCCCAGCAAGAGACCTTGCCTCCCGTTCGCAGGACACAGTTGCTGAATCCGCCCGACGCGATCTGGATCGCGTCGTCGATACCGAGCACCGAAGGATCGACAGAAGGAGCGAGCCGCGCATTGAAGGTCCCGTCGCCCAGCTGACCGCCGGAGTTGTCGCCCCAGCAGCGGACGGTTCCGTCTCCCCGCAGCGCGCAACTGTGGGCTCCGCCGATCGCCAAGCTGACGGTGCCGCCCAGGTTGGGGAGGTCGGTGGGCGTGAAGACGTCCGTCGTCGTGCCATCGCCGACCTGCCCCAGGCTGTTGCCGCCCCAGCAGGAGACGCCGAGGAAGGCGTTGACGCACGTGTGCAGGTATCCGGCCGCGATCTGGCTTCCCCCGACCCGCAGCACGTTGCGGGTAGCGAACGCCCGCGCCTCCACCGGATTGGGGTTGGGAGCCGGAGACGGCGTCGTCGCACCGAGCTGGCCGAAGCCGTTGTGGCCCCAGCAAAACACCGACTCGAGCTGGGTGGGCGCGCCGGGCGTGCCGACGGTGGCGCAGACGTGGTTGAGGCCGGCGGCAACGTGGCTCGCCCGTCCCGCGCCCGCGGGGAACGGTACCCGGACCGGGTTCAGGATGCGGGCCGTGTCGCTGATGGGCGCATTGGGGCCACACTCGCCGAAGCGGTTGATGCCGGCGCACCATACCGAGCCATCGGACTTCTTGACGAAGCAATAGAACTGCTGCCCGGCGGCGAACTCGAGCACGTCGGTGATCGGTGAGGTGACCGAGTTGCTGCCGAACATGGTGGTGCCGAAGATGCCGCCGCTCGAGCGCACCGACCCGTCGGCCATCACCATGTACGAATCGAACGAGCCTTTCGACGAGGCGGTCGCGACCGCGGACTGCACGAAATTGGCCGTCGCCGTCACCACGTTGTTGGTCCGAAAGGTCAGCGTCACGGTGGAGGCGATGCCCGCACGCAGCGTCACCGTCACCGGATCGGCGATCCAGCTGGGTTGCGTGCCCGAAGTCGCCGCGCACGCGTTGTCGAACGCCGAGGCGCGAAATTGCACGTCACCGAGCGGCAACCGGCCCAAGCTCAACGTCATGCTGGACGCCGCGGGCGTCACGTCCAATCGAGTGGTCGTCGAGGTCGAGCCCGCGGCGGTCACCTGAATGCAGTGGACGGTGGGTGGCACCACCATCAGCGCCAGCGTCACCGAGGTGACGTCACCGCTGTCGGCGCCCACATCGCCGCTGGGGTTGCCGGGGCTACCGCCGACGGTTGAGGGAAGGTCGCCGCAGGCAACGAGCAGCAAGGGAGCAATCGCGAGCATCCGTCCGAGCGTCATGGTCCGCCTCCTTCGTGAGGGTCGGACGTTCGTAACAGACGCCGGCGGAAGGCGGCCAGGCGCAAAATTGCCGTTGGTTACAGCAGATAGCCGCAGCGTCGGCGACGAGCGGTTCGATGAGGA
>JADGRB010000272.1 GCA_017881315.1 Pseudomonadota bacterium | reverse complement strand
GCCGCCCCGTTGGTGCCGGCGGCGCCGGTCGTGCCCGCGGCACCGGTCGTGCCCGCCGCGCCGGTCGTGCCGGCGGCGCCGGTCGTGCCGGCCGTGCCAGTCGTGCCTGCCTTCCCGTTGGTGCCTGCAGCGCCAGTCGTGCCTGCAGCGCCGGTCGTGCCCGCAGCGCCGGTCGTGCCTGCACCGCCGGTCTTGCCCGCGGATCCCGCGCCGCCCGTCGATCCGGCGGCGCCACTGACGACACTGCCGCCCGTCCCGACGACGCCACCCGCGCCGCCCGTCGCGCCCACGTTACCCTGGCCGCCACTGCCGGCCTCACCGACGCCACCGCCTGAACCGGCCTCGCCGAAATGGCGAGCGTCCGCGCCGCCGCCGCACGATGCGAGAGCGGCCAAGGCGACGAGCCATCCGGCGCCAATCGCCGTGGCCATTCTCGCTCGCGCACGCATCACCGACCTGCACGCCATCCGTGAACAGATCTCCACCACAAAGTACATGTCGGCTCTTTGCGGGTCCCCTCTTGAGAAGGGTCCCTCGTAATGGGCCAAAAGGCTCGCCCCGCGAACACTTTTTTTTGGGCGTGTAGTGACACCGACCACCCGACCCGACACGTCTGGCCTGCACACTCCTGGTGGTCCGGCCCGACGTCAGGGCGGAGTAGCCGCCGGGCAACCTGCCTCCGCACGCCGCACGATATCCCCGGTGATGGTCAAAGGAACGCAACCCATCAAGAAGGGAAAGGCGTTGAGCACCGGAAAGGCGTTGGGCACGGTGCACGCATCGGAGATCGAGATCGCGAGATTCACGACCGCCTCTCCGCACGACGAGGCCACTTGCAGATTGATCTCGTCCGAAATGTCGTAGGTGGAGGGAAGGGTCCAAGCCGAGTAGAGGACCCCAACCCGCATACGCTGGGCGTGAAAGCTTGCCACCTTCGTCAGCGAGTGCCGGTTGTAGACATGGCCGCTCTTGTCGCGCACCACCCCCGAGAGCGACACCGGGTAGCGGGCGCTGCCGGGTCGCGGTTGCCTCGGGAGATGAAGTGGCCATCTTTTGCTGACCATGTCCGACAAGCACAAGCTCCACGCCATCGGGCAGACCACCGTCAAGACCTACGAGCCGGCGGCGTTCGACGAGATGCCGGGGGCGCCGACCCTGAGCGACATTCGCGTGACGGAGACCTTCTCAGGCGACATCGAAGGCGACGGCGTCGCGCACGTCGTCCAGGCGGCGCGCGCGGACGGAGCGGCCAGCTTCGCGGGAATCGAGCGTGTCCGAGGATCGATTGGCGGCAAGAAGGGGAGTTTCTTGCTACAGGTCCACGGAACGGTGGTTCGCCAGGAAATGAAAGCGGAGTGGTTCGTGGTGCCGGGATCCAGCACCGCAGAGCTGAAAGGACTGCGAGGCGAGGGCGGGTTCAAGGCCGAGCTCGGTCAACACGGCGCCATCTGGCTCGACTACGACTTCGAGGCGCCGTGAGCTACGCCCCGATGACGACCCGACCCTACGGGACGGCGGCCACCGGCACCATGTGCTTGGTGGCCTTGGCGTTGCCGCGGACGTCTCCGTTCAGGACCTTCACCGGCACGGGCGGCGTCATCTTGAAGCGGTAGCCCTTGCTGTCGCTCTGCAGGGCGATGTCCTGTCCTTTGTACTGGAGGTGGCGTTCGTAATCCTCGGGCACCAGGCCGTCGCGCGTGTTGGCGTGGTGCCTGACGAGGAAGGCCGCCAGCCGCAGGGCCTCGTAGTTGTGCAGCCGGTGGCAACCGTTGCTCTCCCCGCGCTTGACCGAGCGGTAGGCGGGCGTGCCATGCGTCCGGATGCGCAGGTCCATCAGGTCCGGTTCGCCCTGCGGCGTCGTGCCGATGATCTGCTTGTGCACCATCGCCACCAGGCCATACGCCGCGCGGTAGCCCGGGCCGATGATCTGACTCTTGGGCACGAACGTATCCCCCACCTTGATGACCAGGTGGCTGGTGGGCATGCCCGGCGCAGGGTGCCAGGTCGGCGTGGCCAGGACCTCGGTCCAAAGGGCGTCGCCCGTGATCGACTCCTTGTACTTGAGCGCCATCGTGCCGTCGGACTTCTGGAACATCTTCCAGCCGCCGATGGTGGTCGGCCAGCGGCTGAGGGCTACGTCGTGATCGCCCACGTGCGCGAAGAGCGTGATGGTCGGGCGGTCGGCGACCGGGGGCTTCCACTTCTTGTGTCCCTCCTTATCGAACTGCGGCCGCGCCAGGAGCACCTCGCCGCGATCGATCTCCGCACGGAGCTCCATGTTGGCGCTGTAGTACGACGGCAGCGGCGGCAGCTTGATCGCGACCGCAGTCGGCAGGGGGAGCGGCCCCTTGTGCGCCACCTTCTTCTTTTTCGAGCTGGCTGGCGGCGGCGCCACCAACGTGCTCGCCAGCACCGCCTGCGGTGAGGTCCAGCCCAGCGCCGCGCTGGCCGCCTGGGTCGCCGGGGAGATCAGGTCGGCCGCGGGGACGATCTTGCTGTCGGCGGATGCCGGGTCGGGCCGTGCCGGGGCCGAGGCAGGCGGCGGCGGATTCGGCGCTGCGGCAGCCGCGGTGCTCGGTCCGGCGGCGGGCGCCGCGGCAGCCCCTCCACTGGCCTTCTGGGGCACCGGTTGTGCCGGGGCCAGCGGCCGGAACTCGGTCGGGTCGATCACGCGCCCCTGCACCTGGCCCTGCTCACCCGCAGCCGAACCATCCTCGATGAGGCCGGTCGCGTCGACGATCCGCCCGCGCAGCGTTCGCAGGATCGCGCGGAAGTCCTGCTCGCGGCTGTCGCCGAGGAGCGCGCCGCGGGTCTCGAAGTCGATGTTCCCGTTGTCCGCGAGCATCTGCAGCCGCTGGTACATCTGCAGGCCCGCGCTCGTTCGCCGATCCATCCGGCCGGCCGTTGCCTTACCCGACAGCAAATCCTCGCAGCGCAGGTGGGCCTGCAAGGCGATCACGGCCCGGTGTTCTTGCGCCGTCAAAGGCCGCGGCGAGATCGTCTTCCCAGTCAAGATCAGGGGTTTTTCGGCGACCGTCTTGGGGTCGGGGTTCGGGATCTTCTCCGCTTCTTCAGACGGGATCACGTTCCTCTGCGACAGCTCCTCGAGCACCCCATCCTTCACCCGCTCGTGACAGGTGTGGCGTTTGTTGTCCGCCAGCCGTCGCCGCAAGGAGTTCAGGGTCGGAAAGATCCCGAACGCCTCGAAGAACCGGTCCTCGCGCGCGCGCGCGTACTCGCCGCCGGTGTGGGAGAGCCGCCCGTTGGCCAGATCGATCAAATAGGGGCGCAACGGCTGCGGCTTCCCGGGCTCTTCCGAAAAGATGTACGGCAGCCAGTCGTCCGAGAGATCGACCACCGTCAAGCCGTCCCGCCGCGCGTTCTCGGGCGTCGTCTGGCCCGTGAAGCGCCCGCCCTCGACCACCGGAATCGAGACGCTCGGCGCCGCCGCCTCGGCCGGCGCTGTCTGGGCCGCTGGGGCCACCGCCGCCGGCTGCTTCGCCTGCGTCGGTTGTCCGCCGCCTGCCAAAAGAGTGGCGAGGGCCAGGACGCTCGCGCTGGCCCTCGCGCGGCCGCTGCGGGAACTTCTCTTGGCGGGGCGCGGTAGGTATTTCGCCAGCACGAACCAGAGCCTAGGATCTTGGCGTTCGCGATTCAAGGCGGGCGTTTGCTGCACCAGCCCGTATCACGAACTTCCCCCCTGGCTTGGATTCCGGCGGAATCCGCGGAGCCACTTCGGACCTTACGGGCAGAGTCTCTGACCACCGGCCGAGACGTAGGCCTTGGTCTTCGAGGCGAGGTAGCCGCCGTCGGTGTCGGGCGTGGTCTGATCGCCGGCGCCTGCGCCGAAGGCGACGCCGATGACGTGCGCGGCGGCGAGCGCGCTCCAGTGCGCGGGAACTGTCATCGGCGCAGCGCTGCCGACCCCAGCCGCGCTGCCGCCGAAGAAGTAGTCGACGCGGTTGTCCTGGTAGTGATCCGCGGTGTTGTTCTGGCTGGCGTTGCCGACGGGCGTCTGCCAGTAGAGCGCCGGCGTTCCCAGCGCCTCGGTGAGCGCCTTCACCCAGGCCAGATCCTGCGCGTAGTCGGGCAACGTCGCGTCGGTCGCGTCCCACCAGTTGTTGGTCCCCTTCACCGTCTGGTAGTAGCCGGCGTCGCGGTCGCTCGTCTCGACGGCGATGAAGTCGGCGCCGCTTCCGCCGCACGCCGCGAGAAATGCGGCGGCGGCCTTGGCGTCGGTGGTGACGTCGACGCTCTTGTTCGTGTTGCTGGCGATGTTCCAGGCCGACGCGGAGAGCCCCACGAACGCGTTCGGCGCGTACTTGCGCACCATCGCGATGAGGCACTGCCCCATCCCGGCGATGGTGTTCGGCAGCGCTCCGCAATCGGTCGGGTTCGCGCTGGCGACGGCGGCCGCGAGCGACGTCGGCGATCCCGCCAGGCGCGCGTAGCCCCAGAAGTCGGGCTCGATGTGCAGGAGCGCCTTGTTCTGTCCGATCTGCTGCAGCAGGAAGCGCCAGTCGGCGTAATAGCGGGTCATGAGCGCGGTGCTCGTCGCCGCCTGCGTCACCTCCGCCGCCCCTTCCGCGAAGTTGGTGAACGTCCCCTGCGCCGTTTGCAGGATCTCGTAGTAGGTGAACATCGGGATCTGCGGCGGCGAGGGCTTGGCGGCGGCCTGCATGAAGTAGCCGGCGTACATGCCGGGCGGCGTGTTGTAGCAGCCCCACCAGGCGCACCCGCTGGTGCAAACCTTCCCGGAGGCGGTGCAGGAGCTGCCGCAGGCCGTGCACGGCGTCGGCGAATCGAACAGGCCGCCCGAAAGATAGATGTAGCGGATGTCGAACGGCGCCAGAGCCGCGCTCGCGTCGGAGGTGCTGACGCCGACGAGAAGCCGGTTCTTGCCGAGGGCCGCCAACATCGACGATCCGATGCAGCTTCCGCCGGACCCGGCCGCCCCCGAGCCGCCGGTCCCGGAACCGCCGGCGCCGCCCGCGCCGCTTCGCCCGCCCGTTCCGCCGGCTCCGCTCCCGCCGGCCCCGCCGCGTCCCGCGCTCCCGCCGGCCCCGCCGCGTCCCGCGCTCCCGCCCGCTCCGGCGGTTCCGGAACGGCCGGCGCTCCCACCGCCGACCGAGCCTCCGGCGCCGCTGGCGCCGCCGAGGCCTGTCGCGCTGGTTCCGCCGCCACCCGCGGCGGCGCCCCCCTCGCCCGTGGCGCCGCCCGTCCCAGGACTGCCGCCCGATGCTCCTCCACCGGAGCCGGCCGCTCCCGCGGCGTCGGTGGCGTTACCCCCCTTCCCTTGGCAGGCGCCGAGTAGCGTCGCCAGCGCGAGCGCCAACGGGAAGCGAGCTCTATCGTTCATCGACGCCTCCATTGTACCCCCCATCCGGGGAACCCACTCTCTGCTGCGACTCGAAGACGTCGAACGTGTTGGCGAGGAAGATGGCTGTCAGTGCGGGCCCGCGCCCGCTTGCACAGCGGCCTGGACCCCCGACGCCGGGTCGACCGTGTACGTGTACGTCGGCGTGAAACCGTTGCCGCTGCCGGTGGTCTGGCCCGACGTGTTCGTGAAGACGTTGCTTCCCGAGGGGGCCCCGAGGGTGCCGTTCTGGGTGACCTGAAACGGCGCTTTCACCCCGTTGTAGACGCTCCCCTCGACGAGCAGCTGCGCGTCCTGTCCCGCGTTGCTGCAGTAGCTGTTGCCGGTCGCGGTGAAGAGGCTGTTGAGGATGTGGATCTTCCCCCTCCGGCTGCGAGGCATGCGCTGGTTCACGTTGTCGGCCCACCAGTCGTGGTGCCAGGTGATGTTGAGATGTCCGACGTCGGCGGCGACGGTGTCGGAGGCGCCGATCAGGTTCGAGAACCGGTGCCCCTCCGCCCCCGTCGAATCGTTGCCGGTCGGGTCGGTGCGCGGCGTGTAGTGGAATTTCGTCCACGAGATGGTGACGAAGTCCGCGCCGTTGGTGGTGTCGAGATTGCCGTCGGTGCCGTCGGAGATGTCGCAGTGATCGATCCAGATGTGGTTCGCGCCCGTGCCGCTGATCGACACGGCATCGTCGCCCGACGAGCAGCCGACCGACGAGTCGTAGCTCGGGTCGAGCGAGCAGTCGCCGACGGCGAACCCGACGATCTTGATGTTGCGGAGGATGACGTTCGAGGAGCTGATGCCGATGTGGCCGTGCAGCTCGGCGCCGCAGACGCCGACGACGGTCTTGTTCGCGCCGATGCTGACCCGCCCGGCCGCGAGCACGCCGCTCACGTAGACCACCGCCGCGTTGCTGCCCGAGACGGCCGAGGTGAACTGCTGCAGCGTGGTGACGACCTGGGGCGTCGCGCTGCCACCGCCGGTCGTGGTCCCCGACATTGCGGCCCAGCCGATGAGAGCGCTCGGCGCGGGTGGATTGCCGCAGCCACCGGCGCCGGTCGTCCCCGCCGCGCCCATGCCCGCGGCGCCGCCGCGTCCTCCCGCGCCGGCCGTTCCCGACCCGGCGCCGCCGCGTCCTCCCGCGCCAGCCATTCCGGTACCCGCCGCACCGCCACGCCCAGCGCTCCCGCTCCCGGTGCCCGCTCCGCCACCGCGCCCGCCACCCGCTGTCCCGGTGCCGGCGGCGCCGCCGGCGCCGGTCGTGCCCGCTGTCCCGGTCGTGCCCGCGGTCCCGGTCGCCCCGGTCGTGCCAGCCATCCCGG
>JADGRB010000036.1 GCA_017881315.1 Pseudomonadota bacterium | reverse complement strand
ACGCCGGGCACACCGGCGGCGCGGAACTCCCCATGGTCTCCATTCCCGGCACGTCCGTGAACTCCGCCGGCGGCACCTTCCGCAACACCCAGCTCGCGTTTCTTTACTCCGGACCAAAGGGCCTGTGGGGCGCGCAGTTCAGTGGAAAGCTACAGCTCGATTTCTTCGGAGGATCGCTGAACATCCAGAATCACCTGGCCAGAATCCGCACCGCCAATGTCAGCCTGGACTGGGCGTCGCGCAGCCTGACGTTCGCGTCCAGGTGCGGGACGTCCAGGACCACCGTCCCCTCGGGGTCGACGATCTGCAGGTCGTCGACGGCGATGGGGCTGGGCGCGTCGGTGATGAGATCGACCAGCGCGCGCAGATGCCAGGTCACGCCCCCGATGTGCATCTTCCCCTGATTGGGTGGCAGCGCCCCTTCGATGAGGCGGCCGAGGCGCGGGCCCTGGAGGACCACCGACGCCGCGAGCACCGCGAAGACAAGCGTCCCCCCGAGTCCCACCGCGGTGCGACGAATCACGCGTACCAGACGAGCCCTCGGCAACGGAGATCCATTGTGTCATAAACGCGGCAGACCGTGACCACGCCCGACGCCACGCCCGGCACGAGGCCGAGCCTCTACATCGTCGACGCGATGAACTTTTTGTTCCGGGCCTTCCACGCGCTGCCGCCGCTCACGACCAGCCGGGGTGTCCAGACCGGGGCCATCTACGGCCTCTGCCAGATGATCCTGCGCATCGAACGCGAGCAGCGACCGACGCATCTGTGCGTGGTTTACGACGCGCCCGGGGACAACTTCCGGAACGAGATCTTTCCGGCCTACAAGGCGCACCGGCCGCCGATGCCCCCCGAGCTGGCGGCCCAGCTGGCGATGGTCCGGCGCGTGATCGAGGCGTTCGGTCTCACCCAGCTCCAGGTGAGCGGCTTCGAGGCCGACGACATCATCGCGACGCTGGCCAAGATCGCGGCCGCCGCGGGGATGGAGGTGGTGATCTGCTCGTCCGACAAGGATCTCCTGCAGCTGTGCGACGGCGACGTGGCGGTGCTCGACACCATGCGGAACCGGCGGCTCGGTCCCGCCGAGGTGCGCGAGAAATTCGGCGTGCCGCCCGAGCGGGTCGGTGACGTGCTGGCGCTGATGGGCGACAGCGTCGACAACGTGCCGGGGGTGACGGGCATTGGCCCCAAGACCGCCGCGGAGCTGATCAACACCTTCGGAACGCTGGACGCGCTGCTGGCCCGGGCGGGGGAGATCAAGGGAAAGAAGGGCGCCTCGATCGTCGAGGCGCGGGACGCGATCCGCTTGTCGCGCGAGCTGGTACGGCTGCGCGAGGACGTGCCGCTGCCCAAGACCTTGGAGGAGCTGCACCGGATCGAGCCCGACAAGGAGCAGCTGCGGGCGCTGTTTCGGGAGCTGGAGTTTTCTCGTCTGGTGGATCAGCTGTCCCCCAGCGGCGCCGCCGCGATCGCGGCCCACGCCGAAGAGGCGCCGGCGCCGCCCAGTCTGCCCGAGGCGCTCCCGGAAGCGCCGCCGCCCCCGCCGGTCGCGGCGATCACCGACCTGACCGCGCTGGCGACGCTGGTCCGGCAGATCGAGGCCGCGGGCGCGGTCGGTCTGGCGGCGCTCTACGACGGCGCCTCGTCGGTGCGCTCCGATCTAGTCGGCCTCGGCTTCGCGCTTCCGGATGGCACCCGCGCCTACCTGCCGCTCTGCCACCGCTATCTGGGCGCGCCGGCCTGCCTCTCCGAGACGGCCGCGCTCGAGCTGCTCGCGCCGGTGCTGGCCTCGCCGGCCGTGGCCAAGCACGTTCACGACGTCAAGACGCTGGAGGTGCTGCTCCGACAGCGCGGGCTCACGCTGCAGGGGGTGGCGTCGGACGCGATGCTGGCGGCCTATCTGCTCGACGCCTCGCGGACCCGGTACGACCTCGACGTCGTGGCGGCGGCCGAGGGGGTGGTGCCGCCGGCCGCGCGCGGCAGCTGGATGGGGACCGGCGCTTCGGCGCGACCGGGCGGCGATCTCTCCGTCGAAGAGGTGGGGGCGCGCCTCGGCGCCGAGGCGACCGCGGCGCTCGCGCTGGCGGCACCGCAGTCGGCCAAGTTGACCGCGGCGGGGCTGGACGCGATCTACCGCACCATGGAGCTCCCACTGGCCGACGTGCTCGCCAAGATCGAGAGCCGCGGCATCCAGCTCGACACCGACAAGCTGCGCGAGATCGGCGTCGAGGTCGGCACCTCTCTGGCGGCGCTCGAGGGCGAGATCCACGGCCTTTCGGGCGGCCCCTTCAACATCGCGTCGAACAAGCAGCTCGCGGAGGTGCTGTTCGGCAAGCTGGGGTTGCCGGTCGGCCGGCGCACCAAGACCGGCCCCTCCACCGACGCCGACACGCTGGAGGAGCTGGCGTCGATCCACCCGGTGCCGGCCAAGATCGTCGAGTACCGGATGCTCGCCAAGCTCAAGGGAACCTACATCGACGCGTTGCCGGCGCTGGTGAACCCCACCACCGGGCGCCTGCACACCACCTTCAACCAGGCGGTCGCCGCCACCGGACGGCTGTCGTCGAGCAACCCCAATCTGCAGAACATCCCGATCCGGAGCGAGGTGGGGCGGCGCATCCGGGAGGCCTTCGTGGCCAAGCCGGGACATCTGCTGGTGTCGGCCGACTACTCGCAGATCGAGCTGCGAATCCTGGCGCATTTTTCCCAGGACCCGGCGTTCCTGGCGGCCTTTCGCGCGGGGGAGGACATCCACCTGCGCACGGCGGCCGAGGTCTTCGGCGTCCCGGCGGCGTCGGTGACGTCCGAGCACCGCCGCATCGCCAAGGCCATCAACTTCGGGCTGGTGTTCGGGCAGGGCGACTTCGGTCTCGCGCAGGTGCTGCGCATTCCGCGCGCCCAGGCCCGCACCTACATCGACAGCTACTTCACCCGCTACGCGGGGGTGCGCGCGTACATGGAGCGGGCCATCGCCGACGCGCGCGCCAGCGCCTCGGTCACCACGCTACTGGGGCGGCGGCGTCCGCTCCCCGAGATCCGCGCCACGCGCGCCCAGGACCGCGCCTACGCCGAGCGCATCGCGCGCAACACGCCCATCCAGGGATCGGCCGCCGACCTGCTGAAGCTGGCGATGATCCGCATCGAGCACGCGATCGAGGCCGGCTCGGCCCCGGTGTCGGGAGCGGCGCTCCTGCTGACGGTCCACGACGAGCTGGTGTTCGAGGTCCCGGCCGCGGGCGCTGAAGAGTTAAAGGGTTGGGTGAAGAATCAGATGGAAACCATATATACGCTGGCGGTTCCGCTGGTGGTCGATGTGGGCGCTGGAACGACCTGGGGACAAGCGCACTAGCGCGCGGATCGCGGCCAGTCGGGTATGATGAACAAAGATCAATGAAGCGGGTGGTCGTACGCGGGGGCGCATGGCTCTTGCCGGTTTTGGCGGCAGTGGTGGGGTGTCACCACCGCGCGCCCGTCTCGCGCCCCGCCGATGCGACGAAGGCGCCGGTTCGCGCCGCCGCGCTCGACAACGACCGGGATCCGCCCGAGCCGCCCCCGCGCCCCCTGCGGCGCTGCTTTCCGGAGCAGCCCTCCTGGGTCGATGCCCCGGTCGCCGACCTGCTCGACCGGGCGTCCGCTCTCTTCGATCACGGCGACTACGCGGGGACGCTGGCCTGTGCCGAGGAGGCCGCGCGGCAGGCGCCGCGTTCGGTCGAGGCGCACCACAACCGGGCCATCGCGCTCATGCATCTGGATCGGCTGGACGAGGCGCGCGACGCGCTGGAGCTGGCGCTGGCGCTGGCGCCCGACGACGCCGAGACGCTGGAGGCGGCGGCCGATCTGCACATCAATCAGCTCCCGCCATCGGGGGACGGATCGTCGCTGGGGCTCGAGTACGCGCGGCGCGGAAGCCGCCACGTGTCGCGGCGGGACTCGGAGGTGGTGGCGCGGCTCGCGCTCCTCGAGGGGCAGGCGCTCATCGATCTCGGGCGGCCGGGCGAGGCGTTGCGGCGGATCGATGCGGCGCTGGCGGCGTGGCCCAAGCTTGCAGCGGCGTCCTACGAACGCGGCGTGGCGCTGTTCGAGCTGTGCCGCTTCGACGAGGCGCGACGGACCTTCGAAAAGGTGCTGGTGGGAACGCCGGATCACGCCCACGCGGTCTACCACCTCGGCCTCATCGAGGAGCGGGTCGGGGACGACGCCGCGGCCGCCCGCCACCTGGCCGCCGCCACGGCCGCGGATGCCAAGGCGTTTCCGGCGCCACCGGAGATCTCGGCGGCGGACTTCGCCGAGCGCGTCCGGCGCGCGGTGGCGGAGCTGCCGCCGGACTTCAGGCGCGATCTCGCGGGGGTCAAGATCGAGGCGGCCGAGCTGCCGGAGCTGGACGATCTGACGGCCGAGAAGCCCCCGCTGTCGCCCACGATTCTGGGCCTCTTCCGGGGGCTGCCGCTCGACTACGGCGACGAGGCGGCGGCCCCGACCCCTTCGGGCCGCGCCCGCAAGGGGCACCCGGCTGCGCCGTCGAGCGCGGCGTCAGGCCCGCTCCAGTGCGACGCGGGCGACCGGACCATCGTGCTCTACCGACGGAATTTGCTGCGGACCGTGCGGGACGGCGCCGAGCTCGACCAGGCGATCGTGCGCACTCTCCTGCACGAGGTCGGCCACCTGCGGGGCGAGGACGACGGATCGCTGCGGGATCGCGGCCTCGAGTAATAGACTCGGCACCGCGTGATTCGCGCCTCCGCCCTCACGAAGACGTACGGCCGCGCGGGGGGCGGGCGTTTTCCGGCGCTCGACGGCGTCTCCTTCGAGGTCGGCCCCGGTGAGATCGTGGGGCTGCTGGGTCCGAACGGTGCCGGCAAGACCACGCTGATGCGGATCCTGACCTGCTTCCTCGCGCCCACCCGGGGCGTGGCGCAGATCGGGGGCTGTTCGATCGCCGACGATCCGCGGGGCGCGCGGCGCGCGGTCGGCTACCTGCCGGAGGCGGTCCCGTTGCCGCCCGAGATGCGCGTCGACGAGTATCTGAGGTTTCGCTCGGCGCTCAAGGGGATCGCCCGGCGCGCGCGGCTCGGCGCGGTGGACCGGGCGATCGAGCGCGCCCAGCTCGGTGATCGCCGCCGCCAGATCATCGGCACGCTCTCGCGCGGCTTTCGGCAGCGGGTCGGCCTGGCGGACGCGCTGCTGGCCGAGCCGCCGATCCTGATCCTGGACGAGCCCACGGTCGGCCTCGATCCCAACCAGATCCGGGAGACGCGATCGCTCGTCCGCGAGCTCGGACGCGAACGAACGGTGCTGCTGTCGACCCACGTGCTGTCGGAGGTGGAGGCGCTCGCCACGCGGGTGATCATCCTCCACCACGGGCGGGTCGTGGCCGCTCTGTCGCGGCGCGAGCTGGAAGCGCAGGGGAGCTCGCTGGAGGAGATCTTTGCGCGCGCCACGGCGACATCTGAAGGACCACCGGAATGAATCGCCGGTCCGCCTTCGACCCCGCCGTCGCGGGCGCGATCTGGCGCCGCGAATGGGCGGCCTATTTTCGCAGCGCCGCGGGGTGGGTGGTCGTCGCGCTGTTCTTGGCGCTGCAGGGGCTGGTGTTCTGGATGTTTGTTCAGTTCTTGGGACGGCCTGACGCGCCGCCGGGCGGCGTGATGGAGTTCTTCTTCGGCGGCACGATCTTGTACTGGATCGCGCTCGGTCTGCTCGCGACGGTGGTGCCGATGCGCCTCCTCGCGGAAGAGGTCCGCTCCGGCACCATCGAACCGCTGCTCACCGCTCCGGTCTCCGCCGGCGAGGTGGTGCTCGGTAAATGGTTGGCGGCGCTGACGTTCTATCTCGCGGCCTGGGCACCCACGTCGCTCTATCTCGTCTATCTGCGCCACGTCGGTGCCGCGCTCGATCCGGGGCCGATCGCCGCAGGCTACCTCGGGACCGTGTTGCTCGGTGCGGCGGTTCTGGCGGTCGGACTGCTGGCGTCGGCGGTGACGCGCAATCAGCTGGTCGCGGCCGCGCTCTCGTTCGTGGCCCTCTTCGTGGCGCTGCTGATAGGCGCGCTCGAAGCGGAGGTCCGCGCGCCCGGCGTCGCGTCGGCGCTCCATCGGGTGAGCTTCTTTCGCGTGATGGAGGATTTCGGCCACGGCATCGTCGACTCGCGACCGGTCGTGCTGCTGGCGACGGTGACGGTGCTGGCGCTCGCGGCCGCCGTCGCGATGGTCGGCAGGCTGCGCGGACCGGTTCCGCTGGATGCGCCGCCGGCGCGCCGGTTCGTCCCCCGGATCTCGGCGTTCCTGCTGGTCGCCATCGCGCTCTTGGCGAACGACGTCGCCGGCCGACACTACGCCCGCGGCGACTGGACCCGCGCCTCGCTCTACGCGCTTTCTGACAAGACCGTCGCGGTGCTGCGCGCGCTGCCGCGTCCGGTCGAGGCGACGGTGTTCCTCACCGCGCAGCGCGACTCTGAACGGGCGCGCCAGGTCGCGGGCCTGGTGCGCGAGCTCGCCGAGCGCTGCACCCGTTCTTCGTACGGACGCTTTCGATTCGAGATCGTCGATCCGGACCGCGCGCCCGATCGCGCGGAGGCGGTGGTCCGGCGCACCGGCATCGGCCCGTACGAGATGGGGAGGACGGTGGTGGTGTTCACCTCCGGCGCGCGTTCGAAGGTCGTCACCGAGGACGACCTGATCGAGCCGGACGTCGACGCCGACGGCCAGCCGGGACCGGCCCTGGCGGCCTGGCACGGCGAGGGCGCGTTCGTCTCGGCGATGCTCGCCGTCTCCGACGACCATCCGCCCCGGATCTGCTTCGCGAAAGGGCATGGCGAGCCGGACATCGAGTCGCCGGAGGATGGGGGCTATGCGGCCTTCGCGGAGCGTCTGCGCGGCGACGGCGACGAGGTGCGTGCGCTCGATCGGATCGCCGGGGCGTCTGGTGCCGGCTGTCGGGTCCTGGTGCTCGCCGAGCCAACGACCGCCTATTCACCGCCGGAGATCGCGGCGCTCGCAACCTTTGTCGACGGCGGCGGCCGGCTGCTCACCATGATCGGGCCCGCATTCACCGCGGGCGGAGCCGCCTTTGCGCAGCTGGGCCTGGAGGCACTCGCCGCGCGTTACGGCGTGCGCTTCGGCGACAACCTGGTCGTCGACCCGGCGCACGCCAGCGACGTCGAAGGGCCCTCGGTCTGGGCGGCCGGTCCCGACAACTATCGGTCGCACCCGATCACGGCGCGACTCGGGGGCCGGCTGACCTTCTGGCCGCGCACCCGCGAGGTGGCCCCGCTGGAGGCGCGGCCCGCCGGGCTGACCTTGAGCCCGCTGGTCCGATCGAGCGCAGAGGGCTGGGGCGAGACCGATCTGCCGACGATTCGCGGGCAGGCCGACCTGACGTTCGACGGCCGTGACCGCAAGGGGCCGGTGACGGTCGCCGTGGCGGTCGAGCGCCCCGCGGGTCCGTCTGCCGCGCCTTTCCCGGCGACGCGACTGGTGTTCCTCGGCACCGGACGGCTGGTGATGAACTATCGCCTGGCCGGTACCACGATCCGCGACTACGACGCCGACTTCATGCTCGACGCGGTCGCCTGGCTCTCCGATCACGAGGCGCGGATCGGAATCGGACCCAAGATCCCCGAGCGGATCTCCCTGGCCCTGACCGCGGCCGACGTGAGCTGGGCGTTCCGGTTGTTCGTGCTGTTGCTGCCGTTCGCAGCGCTCGGCGCCGGCGCCTTCATCTGGTGGCGGCGCCGGGCCTGAGGGAGGGGAGGCGGCCTACTTCTTCTTGCCCTCTTTTTCGGCGTCGATGCGCGCGCCACCGACCTTCTCGGCGGCCTTGCCTTCCAGGTTGATCGTCTGCGCGTCGGGCGGCAGAATCGCGTTTCCTTCCGCGATGACGGCGCCGGAGGCGTCCTGGAACTTCTTGTGGATGATGAGGCCGTCCGAGGCGGCGAACCCGCCGATCGAGTTGATGGCGAACGTTCCCGTGATGACGTACTGCTCGCCGGCCTTGGCCACCAGAGGCTTCGGCTTGCCCGTGTTCCAGTCCTTGATCGGGTAGTCGGCGACCAGGAGGCCGTGATCGAGCTTGGTGGTGGCCGTATCGCCCATGAAGAAGTGCGGCTGGTCGCAGGGATGGCAGCCGCCCTTCATCTCGCCGGGGGGCGGACCGCCCGCCGGGCCCTTGCCGGGGGCGGCGCCCGTCTGGGCGGGGGACTTGGACTTGCCCGACTTGAGCTCTTTCTTCTTGTCCTTCTTCGATTTGGCGGCCAGGTCGTCGTTGCACTTGCGCTGCTCGGCCGGGCACTCGTAGATCTGCAGCAGGTAGGCGCGAATCTGTACGTCCTTGTCGAGGTACTGATTCATGTGTTTCCGCACGCCGTAGATCGACATCTCGCCGCTCGGGTACTTCTCGGGCGCCTGTTGAATGTTGAAATTCGGCGAAGGCGGCAGATCGACCTTGATGGGCGGCAGCTCCTGCCCTTGCCCATAGGCCAATTGAACGCCGCCCGGGGCGAGCAGCGCTACTGCCAAAGGAATAGTCCGGTGATATACGGTCGGCAGTCGCTTCATGGACAAGGCCTCCACCGCGCGATGCGGGTGAACCTGAATAACACGATGATTTTCGTCGGGCAAGCGCGGCCGTCACGGATCGCGCTGGCGGCCGTCGTCGTCTGGTTGGGCCTTTGCGGAGGCTGCCGCGCCAAGAAGGCCGCGCCGACGGTCGCACGTCCCGCCGCCGGCGCGGATTTGACCCCGCTGCGGCTGCCGCCACCACCCGCCGAGACGCTGCCCGAGCCGGCGGCCGTACCGGTCCCGACGCATCGGGGCGGCACCCTGCGTGTCCACCTCGACGCCGAGCCGGCGAATCTCTTGCCGCTGGCCGAATCCGACGCGGCCGCGGCGCAGGTGACGGGCGGTCTCGTCTACGAGACGCTGCTCGACTGCCGCGACGGCAGCTATCGTCCGGGTCTGGCGGAGAGCTGGGACGTCTCGAACGACGGCATGCGCCTGGCGGTGCGGGTGCGCAGCGGGGTGCACTGGCACGATCACCGCGCCTTCGGCGTGCTCGATGTTCAAGCCACCGTCGAGCCGCTCTTGCGCGCGGGGACCGACGCGCCGGTCCTGCGCGCCGAGCTGGCCGACGTCGCGTCGATCGAGCTCGTCACCGAGCGCACCGTCCGCTTCGTGCTCAAGCGACCGTCCGACTTTGCGCTGCGCGCGCTCTGCGACGTGCCGATGCTCCCCGACCACCTGGTGCGCGGTGTTCGCCCGGAATCATCGCCCATCGCGCGCCAGCCGATCGGGACCGGCCCTTTCCGCTTCGCGGGCTGGGAGCACGGCAAGCGCATCCGCCTCGAACGGGTGCCGGAGTACTGGGGCTCGCCGGCAGCCATCGACGAGATCATCTTCGACCTCGACGCCGATGCAGTTCGCGCGCTCAACCGCACCCGGCGCGGCGAGATCGACGTCCTGCCGCGGGTCCTCGACGTCCACTACCCGGAGCAGGTCGAGCCGACCACCCTGCACGGGGCGACCAACCTCATTCGCCTGCGATCGCGGCGCTACTCCTTCTTGGTCGTGAACCATCTCCACTATCCGCTCTCCGATCCGCGGTTTCGGCGCGCGCTGGCCGGGCTCTGGGATCGCCAGCGCTTCGCCGGCGAGCTGCACAACGATCTCGCGACGCCGATCGGCGGACCTCCGCTCGAGGGCGATCCGCCGCCGCCGCCCTTCGATCGGCATCGCGTCGCCACCGCCCTCGACGACGCCGGCTATCGCGACACCGACGCAGATGGCGTGCGAGATCACCTGGGCCGACCGATTCGCCTCACCATGCTGGAGCCGGCCGGCAACAGGCCGTTTCATGTCGAGGCCCACGGCTTCGCGCTGGAGGCGCGCAAGGTGGGGGTGCTGGTCGATCTGGTCCCGGCCGACGGAGCGACGATCCTGGCGCGTCTCAAGCACGGCGAGTTCGATCTGGTGCCGATGATCTGGGAGGGGGCCCCCGACGAGGATCCGGCCACCCTCTACGGCTCGGGGGGCGCGTTCAATTTCGGCGGCTATCGGTCGAGCGCGCTCGAGGCGCTCATCGACGAGGCGCGCGGAGCGGCGGGCGCAGCCCCGCGCGCGCCGATCCTCGCCCGCATCGCCCGCCTGCTCGGTGACGACCAGCCGGCGATCTTCCTCTACCGGTATGACGTGCCCGCGCTGGTGGCGACACGGGTCCATGGCCTGGCGGCGGTCGGCGACCGTCTCGACTTCCGTCGCGTCTGGCTCGATCTGTGATCCCGCTCTGCGCCGTCTTGCTGCTCGTCGATCCACCAGGGGCCGGCGCTGCCTGCCTGCCGGTGGTGGCGCAGCCGGGTCCGGGGGTGGCGGATCCGTTTCGACCGCCCGACCCCAGAGCGACTGCGCTCAACGCCGAAGGAAAGACCTTCTATCGCCAGGGAAAATGGGACGCGGCCCGCGAGCGCTATCGGGCCGCCGAGGCCGCCGATCCCGGCTTCCTGGCGCCGCGACTCAACGTCGCTTGCTCGTTCGTCCGGCAGGAGCGTTTCACGGAAGCCGTCGCCGAGGTGCGCGCGCTGCTGGATCTCGCCTACGTCCCCTGGGCCCGCGAGGTGCTGGAGGCGGCGGATCTGGGTGCGCTCAAGGTGCAGCCGCAGATGGCGGAGGTGCGGCGCGCGATGGCCGACGCGGCCGCGCGCTGGGGTGCGGGGCTCGACGGAAGCCTGATCTTCGTCGCGCGGCAGCGGCCACCGCTGCGGATCCCGGCCACGGGCGCCGGCGAGTTCATCCTCAATCCGCACCAGGAGGTCTACGCTTTCTCGCCCGCGACGGCGCGATTTCGCCAGCTCACCGCCGAAGACGGCCACGTGCTGGCGGTGGCGCGCACGCCCGACCGCCGCCGCATCGTCTACGTGACCGCTGAAAAGCTGGTCCGCGGCGGCAAGCCCGACGACGTAGTCCTCGAGGGAGTCGCCCTCCACGAGCTCACGCTGGAGACCATGGCCGTCGGCCCGCCGATCCCGCTTGCCGGCGCCATACGCGCGATCGAGATCGCCGCCGCACCGCGGGGTCTGCTGCTTCGAATCGACGGCGCGCGCGCTGGCGGACGATTCATGATCGGCGCCGGAAACACGTTGCTCCCGCTGTCCGGGTCGAAGGGGCCGCCGCCGGTCGCCGTGCTCACGGCGAAGGGCGCGTTGCCCACCTCGGCGGCGGTCGAGATGGCGGGGGCGCGCCCTTGCGGGGTCGCCGCCCACGACACCAAGACCTCCAGCGGCGGCCGCGCGATCGCGCTCCGCGCGCACGATCGGCCCAGCCGAGAAATCGGCTCGGTGCTTGGGGCGGGGCTGGTCGGCCTTCCGATTCCATGAAACTGGCCGTAGATTGGGGCGCTCCCGACGGGGAAGACCGCTCTAGAAAGCCCAAAAAGTTGCGTTATGGCAAAGGTGGGATAATGTGTGCCCATGTCGGTGAAAGCACGTTACGTCTGGATCATTCCCGCGGTTCTCCTCGCGTCCTGGTTGGCGGTGCGCTCGCTTGCCGCCTATCCGGCCTACGAGATGGAGGACCCTCAGCTGTCGATGGTCTCCGCGCGCGAGATCGCCGATCCGGCGCTGACCGGGTTGATTCGGCATTTCGCCGACCAGGCCCGCGGGCAGCACTGATCCGCGGGACGGCCCGGCGGGGCGGGGCGCCGCCGTGAGCCTGCGGAGCATGACCGGGTTCGGTCGGGCGTCGGCCGATGCCGGCGAGCGCCGCCTGCGCGTCGAGATCCGCTCGGTGAACCACCGCGGGCTCGATCTCAAGATTCGGGGCGCCGAACCGGACGCCTTCTGCGACGCGGAGATCGCGCGCGCGGTCCGGGCGGCGGTCGAGCGGGGCGCGGTGACGGTTCACGTCCGCGACGAGTCGGCCGCGTCGTCGGCCGGCGTCGACGGGGCGCGGGTGCGCGAGGTCTTCCAGGTCCTCGAGCTCTTGCGGCAGGAGCTGGAGATCGAGGAGCCAGTCACCCTGGCGACCGTCGGCGCGTTCATGGGGACGAGCCCGCGCTCGGAGCTGGGCGGGGAGGCGCTCTGGGAGGCGCTCGGCCCGGCGGTCGCGACGGCGCTGGCCGAGCTGCGGACCATGCGAGCGCTCGAGGGCGCCGCGCTGGCCGCCGATCTGGGTACCCGGCGCGCCCGGCTCGAAGAGCTGGCCGGGGCGCTGCGCACCCGGACCACCGCGCTGCCGGAGAAGTTCGCGCACCGTCTGGAGGAACGTCTGGGGACGTTGCGACAGCAGGCCGGGTTCGATCCGGGCCGGGTCACCCAGGAGGTGGCGCTCATGGCCGAGCGGCTGGACGTCTCCGAGGAGCTGGTCCGCTACGAAACTCATCTGCACCACCTGGCCGATCTGCTGCGCGCCCAAGAGGCTGTCGGGCGCAAGCTGGATTTCGTGATCCAGGAGATCGGCCGCGAGCTCAACACCATCGCCTCCAAGGCCCAGGACGCCGAGGTGGCCGGCCTGGTCATCGACGCCAAGGCGGAGCTCGAGAAGATGCGCGAGCAGGCCCAGAACGTGGAGTGAAGCGGCGGTTGTCGACGAGGATGATAGACTCTGGGCGATGACAGACGCTGAGCCCGGGACGCGCAAAGGCATCCTGCTCGTGATTTCTTCGCCCTCGGGGGCGGGCAAGACCACGCTGGCGCATCTGCTGGCCCAGCGGGAGCGGCTGGAGTTCTCGGTTTCGTACACCACGCGGACGCCGCGGACCGGCGAGCGTGACGACGTCGACTACAAGTTCGTCACCGAGGACGAGTTCTCGCGCATGATCGAGCGCAACGAGTTCGCCGAGTGGGCGAAGGTGCACGGGAGCCGCTACGGCACCGCCATCCACACCGTCAACCGTGCGCTCGAAGACGGCAAGGACTACCTCTTCGACGTCGACTGGCAGGGTGGCGCGCAGATCCGGCGCCAGTGGCCGGAGGAGAGCGTGCTGGTCTTCATCCTGCCGCCGTCGATGGCGGAGCTCGAACGACGCCTGCGACGGCGTGCCACCGACGCGCCCGCGGCGATCGAGCAGCGGCTCGAGACCGCCACCCGCGAGCTGGAGCATTTCGCGGAGTACGACTATCTGGTGGTGAACGACAACCTGGAAACGGCGCTCAAGGAGCTGTCGTCGATCTACGTGGCGGCCCGCTGCGCGCGGACCCGCCGCGGTCACTACGGCCACGAGCTCCTCGACGAGGCGCAGGCGCAGGCGCGCGGGCGGCCCGCCTCCCAGCAATGACCGCGGTCCAGGAGATCTGCGCGCAGGTACGCGGCTACGACGGCGCCGCCGACACCGGCCTCATCGAACGCAGCTTCGCCTTCGCCGCCGAGCGCCACGCGGGCCAGAAACGTCGCTCCGGCGAGCCGTACGTCGTCCACCCGGTCGGCGTCGCCCGCATCATCTCCGAGCTGCGTCTCGACGTGCCGTCGGTGTGCGCGGGTCTCTTGCACGACTGTGTCGAGGACACCAGCGCCACCGCCGATGACATCGGGCGCCTCTTCGGCACGGAGATCCAGTCGCTGGTCGAGGGGGTCACCAAGCTCGGACAGATCTCCTGGACCACCCGCGAGGAACGCCAGGCCGAGAACTTCCGCAAGATGCTCCTCGCGATGGCGCGCGACATCCGCGTCATCTTGATCAAGCTCGCCGACCGGGTTGACAACATGCGGACGCTCGCGCACATGCCGCGCGACAAGCAGGAACGGATCGCGCGCGAGACCATGGAGATCTACGCGCCGCTCGCCAACCGCCTCGGGATCCAGTGGATGAAGGTGGAGCTCGAGGACCTGGCCTTCAAGTACCTCGAGCCGACGGAGTATGACCAGCTGGTCGCGCGGTTGGCCGAGACCGCCGGATCGCGCGAGGCCTACATCACCGAGGTGGTCGACAAGCTCAAGTCGGTGCTGGCGGAGGGGGAGATCAACGCGCAGGTCTCGGGGCGCGCCAAGCACCTCTGGTCGATCTACCAGAAGATGAAGAAGACCGGCCGCGACGTCGAGCAGATCTACGACGTGCTGGCGTTCCGGGTGAACACCGAATCGGTGCGCGACTGTTACGCCGTGCTCGGCATCGTTCATTCCAACTGGACGCCCGTTCCTGGCCGATTCAAGGACTTCATCGCGCTGCCCAAACCCAACCTCTATCAGTCGCTGCACACCACGGTGATCGGGCCGCGCGCCGAGCGGATGGAGGTGCAGATTCGCACCCAGGAGATGCACCGGATCGCCGAACAGGGGATCGCGGCCCACTGGAAGTACAAGGAGCAGAAGGCGCACACCGCCGACGACGGGAAGGCCTTCGCGTGGCTGCGCCAGCTGATGGAGTGGCAGCGGGATCTCAAGGATCCGACCGAGTTCATCGAGACCGTCAAGATCGATCTCTTTCAAGACGAGGTCTTCGTCTTCACGCCGAAGGGCGACGTCAAGGCGCTGCCCAAGGGGGCGACGCCCATCGATCTCGCCTACGCCGTTCACTCGCAGGTGGGCGAGCACTGCTCCGGCGCGCGCGTCAACGGGCTCATCGTTCCGTTGCGGTACGCGCTGCGCAACGGCGACACCGTCGAGATCCTGGCGTCGGCCAACCAGAAGCCGTCGAAGGACTGGCTCAAGTTCGTCATCACCAGCCGCGCCCGCACCAAGATCCGCCACTTCATCCGCATGGAGCAGCGGGAGCGCAGCCGGCAGATGGGACGCGATCTCCTGGGACGCGAGCTGCGCAAGCAGGACGCCTCGCTCGCCTCGGCGGAGCGCGAGGGGCTGCTCGACGCAGCTGCGCAGCGCCTGCGCCTCGGCGGCGCCGACGATCTGCTGGTCGCGGTCGGCTACGGGAAGGTGAGCCCGGGCCACGCCGCGGATGCGGTGCTGATCGATCGGGTGACGAGCGGCACGACGGCCCCATCGATCCCGATCCCCGAAACGCCGGCCGCCGTCCGCCGGCCGGTGTCGAAGCGATCGATCGCCGGCATCAAGGTCCAGGGCGAGGCCGACATCCTGGTCAAGTTCGCCAAGTGCTGCACGCCGGTCCCCGGCGATTCGATCATCGGCTTCATCAGCCGAGGGCACGGCGTCGTGATCCACACCCGGGATTGCTCGAAGGCGCTCGACCTGGATCCCGTTCGGCGCGTCGACGTCTCCTGGGACGACGAATCGAAGACCCTGCGGCCGGTGGCGGTCCAGGTCACCTGCTCGGACCGGCCGGGGCTGCTGGCGGCCATCTCGAAGTCGTTCACCGAGCACGGGGTGAACATCTCCCAGGCCAAGTGCCGGACCACCGAGGACGGCCGGGCCGTCAACACCTTCCAGGTGACGGTCGGGCACCTCGAACAGCTCAAGACGGTGCTGCGCACCCTCGAGACCATCGAGGGAGTGGTCTCCGCGACGCGGCTGTGATAAGAAGCCCCGGCCATGGCGTCGAATACCCGCAAGACCTGGAAGCGTAGGGTGCGAAAGCACGTGAACAACGGCAAGAAACGTAAGGCCAAGGAGTCGAAGAAATCGACCCTGACCTCGGCCGAGCTGTTCGCTGGGCTCGGCGCGCCCGGCGGGAAATAGGCTGCCCGAGGCGGCCGCAGGGCCCCCGTTTCCGGCCCGCGAGACCCCACCCCGAAATCGCCCCGAGCGGGTTTCCGGACGGCCAGTGCCCCGCAAGGTGCTGAAATAGGGGCGCTATTATTGATTTTTCGCCAAAACTGTGCGCTAACTAACCTCTGACGTCGTGCGACGAATGGGCGACGCGGTAGAGCAGCTGGTCACGACGCCAGGAGCCGGATGAAAGTCTGCCCGAACTGTCAGACCAAGTATCCCGACGACGCCAACTTTTGTCCGCAGGAGACCTGCGCGACGCCCGAGGGGCCGAGACGCCTCGAGGTCGTTCCGGAGGCCCAGCCGCCGCGGTACGAGCTGGAGGCACAGCTGGGCGGCAGCAGGAGCGGTGAAGTCTTTCGAGCCCGCGACACGCAGACCGGCGCGGCTGTGGCCTACAAGCGGGTGGCGCGCGGCGCCGTCTCGAGCCCGGCCGTGCTCGAGCGCTCGCAGCGCGAGCTCAAGCAGCTACAACGGGCGCAGAGCCCACGCCTCGCGCGGATCCTCGACTTCGGCAAGGAGCCGGACAGCGGCACGCTCTTCGTGGTGACCGAGCTCGTCGAGGGAGAGCCGCTCGACCGCGTCGTCGCGTCGTCCGGCGCCTTTCCGCTCGACCGCGCCAAGAAGATCGCCGCCCAGATCGGCGAGGCGCTGCTCGAAGGGCAGAAGGTCGGGGTGGTCCATCACGACCTGGCCTCGAAGAACGTGCTCCTCGGCGCCGGCGACGAGGTGAAGCTGATCAACTTCATCGCGCCCTGTCCGGTGACGGAGACCATCTTTGGCGTGCCGGAATACCTCTCGCCGGAGCAGGCCGAGGGGAAGCTCGTCGATCAACGCTCCAACACCTACAGCCTGAGCGCGATCTTGATGTTGATGCTGACCGGGAAGCCGCCGGTCGAGGGGACGGACACCGCGGCGATTCTGGAGCAGATCACGAAGGGGACGCCGGTGCCGCCCAGCCTGCGAGCCCCCGGGCTGAACGCCGAGATCGATCGCGTGATCATGAAGGCGATGGACAAGAGCCCGAATCGGCGGCCGCTGACCATGCGCCAGTTCCTGACCGACGTGGCGGGCCTGGTCACGGGCAGCGCGGCGAGCGCCGACCCCAACCGCGGCGTCGGGTTCGCGAAGACCATGATGTTCACGGGTGGCTCGCCCGAGGTGCAGAAGCTGGTCAACCAGGCGCTGGCGGCGCGCGCGGAGGCCAACGGTTCCGGAGGATCTCCGGACGGAACGCCGCCCCTCGGGAAACCTCCGCAAGCGGCGGACTCCCAGGCGACCCCGCCGCCCATCATGCAGCAACCGCCACCCGCTCTGGGGCCGAGGCGCACCCACGGTGCGGCGATCGCGGCCACGATGGTCTCGCTTCCGGCCGCGGGCTCGGGCATCCCCGGTGGGGTCACGGGTGGCGGGGGGAGTGGTGGCAGGACGGTCGAGCCCACGCCGCCCCCGGTTGCCGCGACGCCACCTCAAGCGGCTGGCGCAGGTCCGTCGAAGCCGGCCGGGGCTGCGGGCGCCTTCCGGGAGACGCTCTGGTTCAAGCAGGGAGACGTCGACCAGATGGTGGCCGATGCCCGCGCGAAGCTCGAGGCCGCGCGCGGGAAGGCCGAGCCGGTCGCCGAACCGGAGCTTCCCGTCGTGGATGCGAAACCGCTCGAAGACCGCTACGTCGACGACGGCTCGGTGACCGTCGACGATCGCAAGGCCTACTCGCTCCGCTCCGGCGCCACCAGCACCGCGCTCCCCACGGTGGGCGGCGTCGTGCCGGGGGAGCGGATGAGCGAGGCCGAGATGATCGGCGAAATCGGCGGCGGCAAGCGGGTGGCGATCATCGTCGTGGCGGTGGTCGTCATTCTTGGTCTGGGGGCCGCGCTGTTCGTTGGATTTCGGCGCAAGCACGTTTCGCAGGGCGCAGCCGTCTCGGCGCCGGTTGCGGCGTCCCCCACGCCGAGCCCCCCGACGGCGGTCACCCCGCCGCCTCCCCCACCGCCGGCACCCGCCGCCGCTGCACCCGGCGCGGCGGCCGGCGACGAGGTGGAGGCCGCGGCGGCGCCCAAGCCCCATCCCGCCGCCCACAAGCACGCGGTCGCCGCCAAGGTGGCCGCCAAAAAAGCCAAGGGCAAGAAGCACCGCTAGAGCAGGCGGTCGACCGCGACCGCCACCGCCCGCGCGACGTCTTCGATGCCGCCGCGTGCGTCGATGACCGTGGCGCGCGGATCGCCCGCGACCAGCTCGCGGTAGCGGGCGGCCACCCGGGCCTGAACGTCGTCGGCGTCGTACCGCTCGAGGGCGCGACCTGCGGCCCGTCGTCGCTCGGCCGCCACCGCGACCGGAAGATCGAGGAGCAGCGTCAGATCCGGCGCCCGCAGGTCGCGCGCCAGCGTCGCGACCCAGTCACGCTCGGCCTCTTGCGCCTGGTACGCCAGCGACGAAAGCAGATAGCGGTCGGAGACGACGTCGCTCCCCGCGGCCAGGGCGGGCTCGATCTCGCGGGACAGATGATCGCGCCGATCGGCGGCGAAGAGCAGCGCCATGGCCAGCCCGTCGGCGGGCGCACCGTCGGGCAACCGGTGTCCCCCCAGCAAGATCTCGCGCAGCAGGCGCCCCACCGGTCCGCCGCTCGGCTCGCGCGTCGGGTGGACCGGCCGGCCCCGGCCCTGGAGGTGACGTTCGAGCAGCCCGAGCTGGGTGGTCGTTCCCGAGCCGTCGATGCCTTCGAGAACGATGAAGAGAGGGTTGGGCATGCAGGCGAGCGGCGCTTGAGTAAAACGCCTCCCCGATCTACACGGTGTGCGGGGTGTCGAAAAGATCAATCAGGGACGGCAGGCGCGCCGGGGCGGGCGCGCTATCGGTCTTGGCGCTGTCCGCGGTGGCGCTGGCGACGGTCGCCCTGGCGCCTTCCGGCTGCCGCCGATCGCGCGGGCCATCCTCGGCGCCGAACACTTCCGCCACCGTGCTCGACGCGCGTTACGTTCGCTGCGTCGAGCGCCCCGAGGGGTGTGTCTGGTGCGAAGGGCGCGGGCCGATGCCGCCGCTCGTCGATCCCGACGCGATCCCGCCGTCGCTCTGCGATCCCAAGGACCCCGGCGATTGCGTCGACTTTTGCTCCCGGCTCACGCCGGAGTGCGCGGTCCCCTGGCGGACGGTGCCGAGCTGCCTGCTCCCCTCCGAACAGGAGTTTCGGCGCGAGATCTTTCGCCGCGACACCGCCGACCGTCCCGAAGCGCTGGTGCAGGGGCGCATCACCGACGACGCGGGCCGACGGCTCGAGGGCGCCAAGATCCGTGTGTGGTTTCAGGGAACGGCGATCCTCGATGAGGCCTCGGGCAAGGACGGGAGCTATCGCCTGCGTTTGCGCGCGGGCCCCTGGACGTACTCGGTCCGGGTGAGCCACGCGGGCCTGGCCACCGAGATAGCCGACCTGCGCATCGATCGCGCCGGAACGACGGTCCGCAACTTTCGCCTGGCGCAGGAGACGTTCATCCGCGGGCGGGTCGCCGGCGGCAAGGGCGAGCCGATCGCGGGCGCCGCGGTTCATGCCGTGCGCAGTCCGGACGACCTCGTCGATGCCGGATCGGCGCAGAGCGGCGACGACGGGACGTTCGTCATCGCGGGGATCGACAGCAAGCGCTACTTCCTGCGCGCCTCGAAGTTCGGGTGGCTCCCCGAAATGCTCAAGTGGGGGATCACGGCCCCCGCGACCCGCGTCGCGTTCAAGCTGGTACGGACCGGCGTCATCGAAGGTCGGGTGTTGGATTCCGACGGTGAAGGGCAGGGGAGCGCGACGGTGGTGGCGCTCCCGTCGGCCGGTCTCGGGAACGCCGGATCGCCGATCATCTGGACGGTCGACACCGACGGAAAATTCGCTCAAGATCGATTCGAGCCCGGGACCTACTACCTGTGGGCGCGGCACGGCGAGATGCTGGTGTTTCCCCCGGAGAAGATCGAGATCAGCGACACCAGCTTGGACGCGCAGATCGAGCTGCATCTCAAACACCGCGGCGCGCGCGTGCGCGGCCGGATCATCACCCGTGGGGGATCGGCGCTCGATCCCGAAACCCGCGCGGTCCTTTTCGGTCTGTCGCCGCTGGCGCTGCCGCGCAAGGCGGTGGGCGAAATCGATCACGACGGATCGTTCGCGGTCGGGGCGCTGCTGCCGGGACGCTACGAGGTCTCGGTGCGGGTGGGCGCCAGGCTGCTTCCGATCATCAGCGGTCCCCGCGAAGTCGAGATTCCGATCGAGCCGGGTGCGACGGTCGATCTCTCAGAGACCATCGTCGTCCGTCCCCAGGCCGAGGAATGATCCCTAGTGCAGCACCCGCATCCGGCTGAGGCAATCGGCCAGGATGTGGTGGCCTTCGTTCTCGAACGAGGTGAAGCGGACGGCCATTCCCGAGACGGCGCGGCTGGTCCCGCCCTGCGTGAAATTGATGAAGTAGTGGTTCTTGACCTCGCCCGTCGCCACGACCTCGCCCGAGCCATCGGGCACCAGAAAACAGACCCGCACGGTGGCCCCGAGCGGGAGAGGGTCGGGTAGCTCGAGGAAGATCCCGCCGGCGGAGACGTTGCGGGCGATGCAGTAGCTCTCGCCGAAGAGCGGCGACTCGAGTCGAACGGTGAACATCTTGTCGAAGCGGAGATGGGCCCTCTGGTCGCTCAACGACGATGGGGTCGTGTCTTCGTTTCCGTTTTCGTCGAAAGCAGAATCGAGGGGCGTCGGCATGGGGTTATCTTACAATGTCGTCTAATGAAGTCAAAAAACGTACATGTAGGATATATAACGCCACGTGTCGGCGCGCCGCAGCGATGGCTGAAAATCGGGCGCTGCTCTATTATGCGAGCGGGCTCCGAATAGATGCTCCCCGACGAGAGGACGACACACAACCACGAGCTCGTCATGCCGAGCGAGGCCGAAGGGTTGATCGTCTCGCCGGGCCGGGCGGTCGCCCGCCCCTTGGTCGGCTTTCTGCGCGCCCAGGGGTTGAACGTCCGGACCGCCGAAGAAGCCGACAGCGCCTTCGAGGAGGCGTTGCTCCACCCGCCTGACGTCGTGCTCATCGACGATCGGGTGCCGCCCACCGGTGGTGTCGATCTATGCCGGCGGTTGAAGGACAACGTGCGCACGCATTTCGTGCCCGTGATCCTCTGCGGGGTCAGCGATCTGCGGAGCTTTCGGGTTCGCGCGCTCGGGGTGGGGGCCGACGCCGTGTTCGTGCCGTCGACCGACGTGCAAGAGCGCCGGGCGCGGCTCTGGGCGCTCCTGCGCACGCGAGCGCTTTACCGACGCGTGGAGCGTCGCCAGCGGACGCAGAAGATCGAGAGCGTCGAGCGGCGCTACTGGCTGTCGCACTTTCTGCACGATCTGACCGGGCAGGTGGCGGCGCTGGCAGCCAACGTCGATTTCCTTTCCAAGTTCGGGCCGCCCACGGCGGACGCCCGGCGACGTGACTTCGACGAAAGCGTATCGGATGCGCAGAGCGTGTTCGAGCACCTGCGCGCCACCGTGCGGACGGTGCTCGACTACGATCGGTTCGAGACCGGTCAGCTGATGCCGCGCCAGACCCGATTTCTGCTGGGCGAGGCTGCCGCAGAGGTGACCGAGGAGCTGCGACGCCACGCCGTGATGGCCGAAAAGACGTTATCGCTCACCCGTCCATCGACCGAGCGGGCGTTATACGGCGATCGCGACCTGATCGCGGCGGCGATGTTGAATCTGGGAATGGCGGCGCTCAAGCGAATTCCCACCCACGGCACGCTCGCGATCGAGATCATCGAGACCGACACGGGGATGCGGTTTCGCGCCGTGGCGCCGGGGCCGTCGATGCAGGCGAGCGAAAAGGTCCACGCCTTCGAGCCCTACGGCCGGCGCACCGCCGGGTCGGCGACCTACGGACTGGGGCTGGCGCTGGCCGAGGCCGTGGTCGGTCTTCATGACGGGCGGATCTGGGCGGAGGACATCGAGAGCGGCAAAGGCTGCGCGTTCGTCTTCGAGCTGGGCTGGCAGCGGAGCATTCCGCGCCCGAAACGCGGGGTGGGGGGCGGGCAGGGGCAGCGGGGGGACGGCACGAACGGGCGGACGCCTTGATGACGAGACCGCGAATGCGGATCATCGCGCCGGCGGGCGCATTGCTCCTGATCCTGGTCGGCCGGGTCCAGGCGGCCCCCGGCGTCAAGGTCGAGGATCTGTGCAAGGCGGTCGTCGAAGATCCCAACTACAAGGTGCGGGTCCAGGCGGCGCTGGTGCTGGGGAAGCTGGGCGATTCCGCGGCGGTTCCTTCGCTCATCAAGGCGCTCGCGGATCAAAACAGCACGGTGCGCGGCATCGCGGCGTCGGCTCTCGGGCAGCTGGGCGACGGGTCGGCCAGCGAGCCGCTGCGGGATCTGATCAAGCGGGAGAACGAAGGGTTCGTGCGGTCCCAGGCCACCAAGGCGCTGGCGACCCTCTCGGCCGGCGGCGCGACCGGCAAGCACGCGAAGATCTACTTGAGCTTCGGTCCCTTCACGGGCGGCGTGAAGGCGGCGGGGCCCGACGCCGCCAAGATCATCCAGGACGCGCTGTCACGCGAGCTCGGCAAGCTGCCGGTGGTGACGCTGACGCTGAGCCCGGCCGACCAGCACAACTTCCCCAAGACCGGTCTGCAGGGGTTCTACATCGACGGGAACATCACTCGCCTCGACGACGTGCTGGCCGCGGGGGGCTCGGAGACCTCGTGCGACGTGAAGGTGATGGTGGCGCGCTGGCCCAGCAAGAGCATCATCATGTGGACCAACGCGGGCGCCAGCCTTCAGTCCGGCTCGCGACCGCGCGACAAGGACGGCGCGCGGCGCGATTGTCTGGAAGCGTCGGCCGGGCAGCTGGCGGAAGACCTGGGCCGTTTCTTCAAGGCACAAGGTGGATAGAATGTGTGAGCTCAAGAGGATTGGGAGGGTTTTCAAATGACCATTGGTGAAGCGGCAGCGGGGCGACCGGCGTACAAGCGCAAGGTCAGGAACTATCTGCTCGACGCGGGCCTACAGCTTCGCTACACGGCGACCATCGTCGTGGTCGCGATCTTCTTGACGGCCGGGCTCGGCTTCAAGATGTACCAGGCGACCCGGGAGATCTCGAAGATCATCCTGTTCACGGGGCTGGCCGATCCGACGACCGCGCTGGAGCTGCAGAGCCAGTTCGCGAACAGCGACCGCGTCGTCCTGTGGGGAATCATCGGATTCGGGCTGGTGCTGGTGCTGTCGATCAGCGCGGTCGGCATCCTCATCACGCACAAGGTGGTGGGGCCGCTCTACAAGATCTCCAGCCTGTTTGCGCGGGTGCGCGACAACCGCCTGGGTGCCGCGCCGGCTGGGTTGCGGAAGGGCGATGAGCTGCAAGAGTTCTATTCTTCGTTCCGCGAGATGCACCAGGCGGTCCGCGAGCGGGTCGTCGACGACGTGCGGGTCCTGGGGAGCATCGTCGCGGCGATGGAGACCAGCGCGGAGTCGCGCGCGCCCTCGATGCAGCAGGCTCTCGACGAGCTGCGCCAGCTCCGCAAGCAGAAGGAAGACAGCCTCGAGCTCCCGGTGAAGCCGCCCGCGACGATCTGACGACAAGTTCGGAAGTCGATTTGATTCGGAACCCTGGGAGGGTTCCGCGCCTCCCGCGAAGGGATCGTGCCGGCGAAGCCGGCCCGATCCCACGCGATCTGGCTCGCGCTCGGTCGGGCCGATCAGCGTCCGGTTCTAGCCGGCTCTAGCCGCGGCGGGTTTGGGCGGCGCTGACCAGGCAGAGGCCGTGTAGAAATAGGCCCGGCAGGAAGCAGCAGGCGTAGCCCATCAGCGTGGTCGCCATCCAGGCGACGCCGGCGCCGGCGCGTCCCGAGTAGATGTGACCGGCGCCCGGGATCAACATAGACAACATGACGGCGGTCACCGGGTTGGCCTTCGGCCGCAGCGTCATGAAGAACGAATCGCCGCTCGAGATCGGCGGCGGGCCGAGCGAGGTGTCGCCGCCCACGCGCGTCGCGATCGGCTTGCGACCGGGATAGACGTACTCGACCACGCCCGCGGCGCTGCTGCGCACGTTGAGGGTGCCGTGCTCGACCATGCGCGCGAGGTGCTTTTCCGCGGTCCGCACCGACGTTCGCCCGAGGTAGGCGACGTGCGCCGCGGTCACCGGGACATCGGTCTCGAACAGCACCTTCAGAACCAGCTGTTCGAACTCGTCGAAGTCCATCGGGCTACGACTCAAGGGTAGCACAGAGGCGAATCGGGGCACGCAGCTCTTTGTAGCTCTTCGACTAAAATCTTCTGCGCCACGCACGTTGACGACCCGGAAACTCTTGCTGATACGAGCGTAGACGCTGCCGCGTCGATACCGCCCGGTGTGGGTGAAGGTGTATCGGGCGGGTGGACGTAGGCGCGGGGTACAATTCGCTCATGGGAATTGTGCTCAAGAGCGAGCGGGAGCTGGCGAAGATGCGGGAGGCGGGCCTCATCGTGAGGGCCGTGCTCGACGCGGTCGAGGCGGCCTGCGTGCCCGGGGTGAGCACCGCGGAGCTGAACGCGATCGCCGAGCGGGAGCTGCGGCGGGCGAAGGCGAGCTCGGCGTTCCTCGGGTACGCTCCAGGCGGCGCGCCGCCGTATCCGGCCGTGCTCTGCACGTCGGTGAACGCGGTGGTCGTTCACGGCATCCCGGACCGGCGTCAGGTGCTGCGGGAAGGGGACGTCGTCGGGATCGACTTCGCCTGTTACAAGGATGGCTACTGCGCGGACGCGGCCCGCACGGTCGCGGTCGGAATCGTCAGCGCGCCGGCCCGCGCGCTCATCTCGGCCACCCAGGAATGCCTCGAGCGTGCGATTCGCGCGTGCGTTCCGGGCGCGCGGCTCGGCGACGTGGGCGCCGCGATCCAAGGGCACGCCGAGGAGCTCGGCTACTCGATCGTCCGCGAGTTCGTGGGGCACGGCATCGGCCGCGCCATGCACGAGCCACCGAGCGTGCCGAACCATGGCCGCGAGGGCTCGGGCCTTCGGCTCCGGCCCGGGATGGTATTGGCGATCGAGCCCATGCTGAACGTCGGCGGCGCCGACGTTCGGGTGCTCCACGACGGCTGGACGGTCGTCACTGCCGACGCGAGCCTCTCGGCGCACGTCGAGCACACGGTAGCGGTGACCGACGACGGGCCGCGAGTGCTCACTGCCGCCTGACACGCCCGATCAGTACAGCCCGTCGTGCCTCGCGGACGAGCCGCGATTCTCCACCGAGGCGGAGGTGTCGTCGTCGCGCTTCGTTTCCCAACGGGACGAGGGCGTCGAGGCTCTGGCGGCCACCGCGGCCGCGCCGAAGGGTGCTGGCGCTGAAAAACGTTTAGTTGACGGAATATTTCTTATCGGACATTTCTACTTGGCAGAAAACCGGACATCTCTACTTGGCGTTGACATCGGAAATGCGCGGGCTCGGGCGAAAACCGCGCTTCTTCCGCCTACCCCTCGGAATGCAGATGAGGATTTAGTTTCAGGTCCGGCGACGCTGTGCGCGCGCTGCGCGAGGCGGTCGAGGAATCGATTTACGGCGGACGCGTCTTCGTGCTCGGCACCACGAGCGTGGGCCCGATCGTGGACTCGCTGATCTCGGGCGTCGGGATCGTCGATGCAGCAGCGGGCGTCGAGCTCGGAGCTGCCCGAGCAATCAGCGGGGGAGGTTCGTCCCTTCGTGCTCG
>JADGRB010000271.1 GCA_017881315.1 Pseudomonadota bacterium | reverse complement strand
CTGCCGGCGCACCAATGGTTGGGACGCGCCAGAATGCGCCAAGCTCGCCAGCGACGAGGCCAACACGCTCGCCACGGAGCGCGGCGGGACCGACATGACGAGCACGCTCGCGATCGGCACCATCGCCGCCATGCAGCCGGTCATCGTGCTCTGCCACAACCCCGTCGACGAAACGGACAACCCGGCCTGCGGTGACCCCGGCCTGGCCCCGCGCACGGGCGACATTCGCTACAACATCGTCCTCGACATCCCCAACCCGCAGCTTCCGAGCTACTGGGGGATCATGACGGACGGCGACGATCCGCTGACCGGCGAGAAGGTGGCCGCGTCGATCAACATCTGGACGGCCACCACCGATCTCGCCGCGCAGCAGCTGGTGGATCTGGTCCGCTACGCGAACGGCGAGCTCGCGACTGACCAGATCACCAACGGCACCTACGTCCAGAACTGGGCGGCGGCGGCCAAGCTCATCGGCGGCGGTGGGCTTCCGACGCTCCCGCGCGACGACATCGCGCGACGTCTGGCCAGCACCACCAACCTCGACATCAATGGCTTCAACGCCCTGACCGCCGCCACGCCCGCGCCGGAGGTCCAGGCCCTGCTCGACGCGGGCAAGGCCGCCGCGCTCGACGTCCAGACCCGCAACGATGTCGCCTCGCCCGGCCAGGTCCAGCTGGCGGCGACGCTGGCCAGCGCGCGCGGCAGCGACGTCGAGACCCAGCTCGTCAACCCCGCGATGCTCGAGCTGGCGGGGCTGCCGCCCACCGCCTCGCTGTCGGGCGCGGTCGGCGCTCAGATCTCGCCCCTGGCCCTCAACAACCCTCTCGTCGAACGCCAGATCCACCAGCTGCGGGACAACGCGCTGGCCGCGCGCGGCGCCTGCCTGCTCGACGCGGCGCCCGAGCCGTCCTCGCTGACCGGCCTGGCCGACATTCTCAAGAAGAAGTTTCCCGCCGCCGCCAACGAGACCGCCGCCGGCCAGCAGAGCCGTTACGATCAGATGTTTCAGTACGTCCGTCGCCGGTATCACTACGGCGTCATCGCCCACGAGATGGGTCACTCGATCGGCATGCGGCACGACTTCGTGAGCAGCGCCGCGCCCCTCTTCTACCGCCCACAATACTGGCAGCTGCGAACCAAGAACGGCCAGGTGACGACGACCTGCACCGACGCGGTGGCCGATGGCGGAACCTGCATCGGACCCCGCTACTTCGATCCGGTGACCACCGAGGAGCAGTCCAACCTGATCTGGATGTGGATGCAGTCCTCGGTGATGGACTATCCGGGCGAGACCTCGCAGGACATGCTGGGCCTGGGCGCGACCGATTTCGCGGCCGCTCGCCTCTTCTATGGCGACAACGTGTCGGTTTACACGAATCCGAGCTACAAGGCCGGAACCTCCATCGGCACCGGCATCACGCTGGCGACCGACACCTTCGGCGGGCTCTACGGGATCCGCTACGGCCTCAAGTCGACGACGGGTACGGGCAGCGACGACTTTCACTATGCCCAGCTCCAGAAGAACTACCAGGTCCTGACCGGCTGCAAGCCGACCTCACCGCAGGCGCCGTCCTACTGGGACGCGTCCGTCGACGGCGTCTGGGACTCGGTCCTGGACGGCCACATCGTGTCGGTGGACGGGGCCCCCCAGAAGTGTCGGCAGCAACCGGTCGACTACCTTGGCTACTCGCAGCTGCGGGCCCCAACCGCCGCCGAGCAGAACAACGGTTTCTACAATGGCGGGCCCAGCGTCGATCCCACTACGGGCCACCTCCGGGTTCCGTACGCGTTCGCGAGCGACAACTGGGTCGACATCGGAAACGTCTCGGTCTTCCGGCACGACAACGGCGCCGATCCCTACGAGCAGGTCGAGTTCCTGGTCACCACCCAGGAAGATCGCCACATCATCGACAACTATCGCCGAGACCGAACCTCCTTCAGCCTGCTGGGCGCCGCCCAGCGCTCGTTCGACCGCTACAACGCCAAGCTGCAGGCGATCTCCAGCGGGGTGGGATTCCTGGCCTCGATCTATCGGGATTTCGGCGCCAACCAGGGCTATGCCTTCAACACCCTGTGGCCGTTCGTCGCGAAAACCCAGATGCACGACAACCTGATCGCCGCGACGGTCGCCTTTGACCACTTCGCGCGGGAGCTGAGCCGGCCCGAGCCGGGACGCCACTACAAACGTTCGGGCGCCTTCAACGATCCGGTTCTCCACTCGGCCACCGATCCGGACGACAACGGTCCCGTCAACAGCATGCTCGGCCAGACCCCGGTGGTCATCCCCAACGGCACCACCGGTTTCCTGCGCGACGTCGGCTTCGGCGGACACCCGCTCGAGAACGCCCTGTCGACCACCAACGGGGACTTCAACGTCGAGTACATCGAAAACGCGGGCTCGTACTACGACAAGATCAACACCGCGATCCTGCTCTCGCTGTCCGAAGATCGGTTCATCAGCCAGTCGCGACGCGACTTCTACGACGCGCGCTTCCGATCGGTCGGGATGGCGGACATCCTTCCCGACGGCTTCCGGCGCCTGATCGCCAACGGGCTCACGGGCGACCGGTCGCTGCTGGCGCCGCGCCTGCAGGCCGACGCGACCGGATCGCCGGTGCTGGACACCACCGCCAGCACCGCCCTCGATCCGCTGGCCAATCTCTATCCCGCCCTCCCGCTCGGTTGGGTCAGCTTCTGGCCCAGCGGCGGCCCGGAGATCTGCTTTTCGACCGATGGGCGGAACGCCTGCACCAACTATTTTGGCGACGGCGGGTTCGCGCCCGCCGCACCCGCCAACATGGTGGCCGTCGATCCCCAGGTCGGCTGGGAGGTTCAGAAGTTCCTGATCGTCTGGACGATCTCCTTCATCAAGGCCAACCAGAAGACCGACTGGACCGACATGCTGCGGATCTGGCGCCTCGGCGAGAACTCCGCGCCCGACGTGACCCCGCGGATCGAATGGCAAGATCCAGGTTCGGGCGAGATCTACTACGCGCACACGCTGGGAACCGAGTGCCTGTTCGGCGACGCCACCAACAACTGCGCGGGGGGCCAGATCGCCCAGAAGGGGATCGCGGCGCGGGTCCTCGAATACGCCAACCGCCTGACGGCGAGCGGCTACGAGCTCGACGTGGTCAATTTTCCGGCCAGCGCGGGGCAGCCCGCCGGCTTCAACGCCTTCGGCCGCGCGATGGTCGTCCATCAACCGAACGGGACGCCGGTGGTCCTGCCGGACCCGGCGATCAAGAACATCACCACCGCCGGCGGCACCGCGCCCAGCGTGGCGTGCGACCAGAATGTGAGCCCCACCTGCACGCCGCTCACCGCGGATCAGAACCACTGGGCGACGGAGCTGAAATCGTACAAGTCGGTCCCCGACTATCTCTGGCAGACCGAGGCCGTCTACGGCTGGTTCAACGCCGCGGGAGCGCTGGGCGTGTTCTGAGGACGGGCACCGTGAGGTCGCATTGAAGCTCCCGCAGCTCACCTTCGCCCCGACGAGCACCCTGGCCGCGCTGGCCGCGCTGGGCCTCGCCGCGGCCTCCGGTCCAGCCGTCGCGCACGAAGACGTCGGGGGGGTGGAGGCCTCGCCGTCGCTGACCCGCCCCGGCGCGCCGGCGGAGGACGCCGACAGGAGCCGCTGGAAGGGCAGCATCCTGCTGTTCGATCAGTCGCTGACCACCCAGACGGTCGGCGTCGGTGGCGACTACCAGACCGCCGACCCGACCTACGAGTGGTGGATCGCCTTCAAGCCCAAGTACACCCTCTTCGAACGCCACAAGGATTCGGTGAGCCTCAACCTCTGGATGAACCTCTATCTCGAGCTCACCAACAGCGACACCACCACCGAATATCGCGAGCTGCTCCTGGGCCCGACCTATCTGTGGGCCACGTACAACCGCACCCTGCGCGACGTCCGCGGCTACAAGACCTCCGTGTCGGTGGGCCCGCGCGCCAACTTGCCCACCGACAAGGCGGCCTACGATACCAGCCAGCTCATCGAGCTGGGCGCGATCGGCAGCGCCTCGCAGACGTTTCCGCTGCGGGGCGAAGGGGCGCGCGCGCTGCGCGGCGGGCGCCTGGCGGTGGGCGCGATCTACGGCCACCCGTTCGACCGCTACACGGCGCCGGTCAACGGCGATCTCCATCAGCTCCGCCAGGACTTCGACGGCGTCTCGGTCATCGACGATCAGATCGCCGGCGAGATGAACGTGCGGAACGCCCTCAGCCTCTCCTTCTCGGGCGAGCTGCAGCTCGTGCGGCGCCTGAGCCTGTCGCTCTCGTACCTGATCATCAATCAGTGGCGCTATCCGACCACCGCCAGCCAGCTCCCCCGCGACACGGGCCCCGCCATCATCACGAGCATCGCCGATCCCACCACCTATACGGTGAAGACCTGGCTGACCGCCTCGGTGGCCTACGATTTGAACGATGAGCTCTCGGTCAGCCTGGGGTACTACAACCTGTCGGGTCAGCTGGCCCCCGACGGCACGCGCCGCAGCCCACTTTGGAGTCCCTCGGCGCGCTTCTTCCTGACCTTGACCGCCAACCTCGACGCCGTCTATCGGCGGGTTCGCGATCGATTGCGTCCGGGCTAGACGCCGAAGGCCCGCAGGAGATCCTCCAGGTCGAGGTCGTCGGGCAGCGGCCCGCGCGCGGCGCTGGCGGGAATGCAGATGAACGTCTGCTCGAGCGGGTTGGCGTCGTGGACCCGGCTCACCACGGTGGCGCGGCCACGCGTGACGAGCGCGCTCGCCGCCTGCGCCAGCAGGTGGAGCGGCAGATAGAGCGGGCCCAGGAGATCGTGCTGGCGGGTGTGCGCGAGCTCGTGCGCCAGGGTTAGGCGCGCCGTCAAGGTTCCGTCGTCCAGCATGCCCGGGCGGCTCAGGATCGCGTGCCCCAGCGTGACGGCGCCGACCCAATCGAGGCCGATGCCCGATCGAATCGGATAGAGCCACCCGACCGCGATCGGGCCCCCGACCCGACGCGGGAGCTTGCCGCTCACCACCAGTCCCGCCAGGTGCCCGACGAGGTTGGTCGGCAATGTCCACAGCCCACGGACCCACCGGACCAAGACGGCCAGGGACCGCGGTCGGGGCCGACGCACGCGACCGGTGAGCATCTCGAGTCGAGCCGTCGACCGCGCGTCTAGTTATAGGTCGCGGAAAACAGCAGCGAGAACGCCCCCGCCGACCAGGTCAGGTCCGGATTGTTCTGATCCTTCATCGATCCGAGGCCGAGCCGAGCGGCGATGCCCAGGCCCCAGTCGCGCGACACCCACCATTCCTTGCCGACCTGGAGCTCGAAGCTGAGCCCGATCTTCGAGGTGTCGAGCCGACTGCCGTTGCCGTCGTAGGTCCAGAACCGCGACAGCGCGAGCGTTCCGGAGAGATACAGGTTGATGGGCCCGAAGTAATACGCGATGCCGGGGCCGATTCCCTGCATGGCGATGTGCCCGATCGGGCTGGCCATGCTGGTTCCCCCCACCTGGACGTCGGGGTTGACCGTGTCGGTCTCGAAGAGCGCGCCGTAGAGGATCAGGTTGTGCGCGATGACCCCGCCCGCCGCGGCGCCGAACGCCAGCCCACCGCCCCCCATGGTCGTCTTGACCCCGGCGGTGGTGGAACCCAGGCTCGCAAATCCAATTCCCGTCTGCACCCGGAGATAAAACCCGTCGTGGACGTGATAACCCTGCATCGATTCGGGCGGCGGCGGGGGATAGCCGTAGCCCCCATGCGCGTAGGAAGGTGGATAGGCGGGATAGGCGGGATAGCCGTAGTCGGACGCGAACGCGGGCGCCGGCATCACCTCGGCGGCGGCGGACGGCGGATTCGCCGCCGGGGCCGCGCTGGACGGAGCGGGCGGCGGCGCGGGCGCGGGCGCCTGCGCGAGGGCGATCCCCGAGGCGCCGAGGACCAGAACGAACGACACGAATCGACAAAGATCTGTTGCGTTGCGCATGGTGCCTCCCATCAGTTGTACGTCGCCGAGAACAGCAGCGAGAAGGCGGTGGCGCTCCAGGTGATGCTGTGGTCGCTCAGGTCCTTCATCGATGCGCCGACAAACTCCCCCGCCACGCCGAGACCCCAGTCCTGTGAGACCCACCATTCTTTCCCGACCAGGATCTGACACCCGATCCCCACCTCCGTCTGGTAGATGGGCTTTCCGTTGGCGTCGTCCATCTCGAACTGCATCGCGCCCAGGGTCCCCGAAAAGTAAACATTGAAGGGCTCGAGGTAATAGACCACGCCGGGCCCGAACCCACCCACCGAGGCCGAGGAGTTGCTCGAGCCCGCCGCGAATCCACCGATCGAGACGTCGGGCATCCCGAGGCCGCTGATAAAGAGATTGCCGAAAACGATCAGGTTGGGGGTAACCGCGCCGCCCAGCGCGATGCCGAAGCTCACGCTGCCGCCCGAGATCTTGACCGAGTCACCAAAGGCGTCGGATCCGGACACGTGCGTCCCGCCGCCGCCGAGGTGCAGGCGCAGGTAGAACCCGTCGTGAAGGTTCGGGGGCGGCCCCGCGCCAACCGGTGTGTAACCGGGCGGATAGTAGTTGCCCGGCGCGTAGCTACGCGGCGGCGGCGGGTAGCTGGGCGGCCCATACCCAGGCGCGTAGCCTGGCGGGGGCATCTGTTGCGCCGAGCCGGGCGGGGGCGCTGGCGGCGAAGGGGGTGGCGCGCCGGCCGGCGAAGCCGGTGGCGCATCACCGACGGGCGGAGGCGGCGCAGCCGCCGGCGGCGCGGAACCCGCGGGCGGAGCCGGCGCCGTCGTCGGTGGCGCGGAGCCCGCGGACGGAGCCGGCGGCGCCATCGGCGGCGGCGCGTAACCGGCGGGCGGGG
>JADGRB010000035.1 GCA_017881315.1 Pseudomonadota bacterium | reverse complement strand
AGGGATCCGAGCGGCGCGTGCCGTCTCCGCCGATCCCCACCTCTATCCGATCAAGGCCGAACAGTTGTTGAACGTGGACTTCGGCTCGGTTCGCCGTGGGACCGAGGTATCCCCTCGTGCTCCCGCCCGCGGCGGCCGACGGCTGCCGGCGGAGCGCCGCGCCGAGCCTTGAGCCGGGGCAGACCGGCGATCAATGTCGAGTTCTATTGCATGCCCTTCTCGCTCGCCGGGGGCGGAACGCCATCCGACAGCCGCTTGTCGAGCTCCTTGAACCGCTCGGCCAACGCCACCACGAACAGGCCGAACGAGGTGTGCAGCCCCAGGTTCTCTTCGAGCAGCTGCCGGGGAACGACCTTGAGCAAGACGTCATCAACCGCCTCGACGCTGGCGGTCCGCACGCCGCCCGAGAGGACAGCGGTCTCACCGAAGACGGAGCCTGGGCCGAGCTCGCGCAAGACGACCCGCTGCCCGTCGGCGGTCTTGTAGGCGACGCAGGTGCCGCGGACGATGATGTAGGCGCAGTCGCCGGGATCCCCCTCGACGACGATCTGTGTCCCCGCGGGGAAGATCTCGGCGGTCAGCGGAAACCCGCGCAGGGTCATCTCGACGTCCTTCTTGAGCTCGAGGACCGTCTGGTACCGATCGTTCGGATCGCGGGCCATCGCGCGCTTGACGATCCGGCAGAGGCCGATGGGGAGCGGCGCGGTGGGATCGCCGGGCGGAAACGTCACCACGCAGGCGGTCGCCCTGTCGAGACAGGCCGTCAGGTCTTCGGCATCGAACGGCGGGACGCCGGTCAGGATGTTGTAGAGGACGGTGCCCAGGCCGAACACGTCGGTCCGCTCGTCGAACCGATCGCGCACGCCCTGGACCTGCTCCGGAGACATGAACGACGGCGTTCCGCAGGGCCCGCCCCCCACGTCGAGGTTCGAGTCCCCGGCGACGACCAGGGTCGGCATCTCGTTCGGCATGACAGCCGCCGACCCGACGATCGCCAGCCCCCAGTCCACCAGATAGACCTGCCCGAACGTACCGACCAGGATGTTGCCGGGCTTGATGTCGCAGTGAAGGACGCCCCGGCTGTGGGCGAAGGCGACGGCCTCGCAGACCTTGAGGTACGCCGCCATCATCTCGCTGAGCGACTCCGTGAAGCCGGATTGCCGTCCGGCGCGGGCGCTCCAGTCCGCCAGGGTGTCCCCCTCGATCCGCTTCATCGTGAAGTAGCGGTTCCCCTGGCGATCGACGCCGATCTCGTACACCGGCGCGATGTTCGGATGATCGAGCTGCGCGGTGATCTGCGCCTCGCGGATGAACCGCTGAACCTCGCGCGGTGAGGCCGCCAGATTGGGCGCCAGCACCTTCATGGCGGCGATCCGCAACAGGCCCAGATCGCGGACGGCGTGGACCGACCCCATCCCGCCGGCGCTGATGGGGGCGAGGTACTGATAGCGATCCGGGACGCTCTCGCGCGACGTCGGATCGACGCCGGTTCCGGGCGGACCGTCCTTGGCCCTCCCGGGAACCCTGGTCACCTGGTCGCCGCTGATGATGCTCCTCCTCGCCGAACTCTGATTCGAGTCGACCATATCCGAACGACGAGCGCAATGAGTCGGGTGCTCGGTGTTTGCGCGTTCTCGCCGGCGGTGGTAATTCGGATCCGGGATGGGGACGCGGCGGCAGGACACGACCATTCCCGACACGGTGCTGGCGGGACCGATCGGGGGCGGGACGACGATGGCGATTCGTTGGGTCTTTCCGGCGGAAGACGGCGCGCTCACCCGCCTGCAGCCCGGCGCGACCACGCTGGGGCGAGATCCCGAATGCACCAGCCATCTGCCGAGCGCCTCGGTCTCCCGGCGGCACGCCGAGATTCGCTGGACGGTCGGCGGCACGCCGCTGCTGCTCGACCTCAACAGCACGAACGGCGTATTCGTCAACGGGCGCGCCGTCAAGCACGCCAACCTCAACCCGCGCGACGTCGTGCGCCTCGGCGACTGGGTCGGGATCGTCACCTCGATCGCGGGCCTCGTCGCCGAGCCCTGGAGCTTTCGCGAGCTGACGGCCGGTTACTGGGGCGGTCCGCTGCTGCAGGCGACGCTCGCGCCGGCCAAGTTGGTGGCCGCCTCCGATCTGCCGATGATCATCCAGGGCGAGACGGGCTCCGGCAAGGAGGGGGCGGCGCGCGCGATTCACGCCTGGAGCGGGCGGCGAGGGGCGTTCGTGGCGCTCAACTGCGCGGCGCTCCCCGAGGCGCTCGCGGAGGCGGAGCTTTTCGGCTACCGCAAAGGCGCCTTCACGGGCGCGGAGCGCGCCAGCCCGGGCTACCTGCGGGCCGCCCAGGGGGGAACGCTGTTCCTCGACGAGATCGCCGAGTTGCCGCTGCCGATCCAGGCCAAGCTGTTGCGCGCCGTCGAGCAGCGCGAGCTGGTCCCGCTCGGCGAGTCGGCGCCGGTCGCGATCGACGTCCGGCTACTGGCGGCGACGCAGAGCCCGCTCCGGCTGGCGGTCGCGAGCAAGCGCTTTCGCGGCGATCTGCTGGCGCGGCTGGACGGTCTCACCGTGGCGATTCCGCCGTTGCGCGAGCGCTCCGAGGAGATCCCGTCGCTGTTCGGCAAGATCGTCGAACAGTACGGCGGGCGGGCCGCGCCGCCGCGGCTCGATCCCTCTCTCATCGAACGCCTCTGCGCGCACGACTGGCCCTTCAACATCCGTGAGCTCACGCTGCTCGCGCGCAAGCTCCTGGCCCTGCATCCCGACGCGGCCGTCCTGGACCACACGGCGCTCTCGGATCGCCCGGGTGCCGAGCTCGGGATCGCGGAGTCCCGGCGGCCGACGCTGGAGATGAGCGCGCCCGATTCGGGGATGTTCCTGGCCGCCCTGCGTGCCCAGAACGGCAACGTGAAGCAGACCGCGGAGATCCTGGGGATCAGCCGCGGTCGCGCCTACCGGATGATGGACAAGATCGATTCGCTCGACCTCGCGTCGCTCCGGCGCCGCGAGGGGGAACCCTGAACAATCGGGACCGGGCTAAGATGTAGGCCGACTAGACTAATTGGGAGGACCGATCAATGAACGCGTCGCAAGCTCGATTTCAGGTCGCGGCCCTGGCGTTGCTGGCGGTCGTTTACGGCGCCTGTGGTAGTTCCAACAGTGGCGGGGTGGACGGTGCCGCTGGCGGCAGCTCTGGAAAGGGCGGTGGAGGTGGATCCGCCGCCGGCTCGATTGGGACAGGCGGCGCGGGCGGCAGCTCGGGTGGCGCAACGGGAATCGGGGGAGGGGCTGGAATCGGGCAGGCCGGGTCGAGCGGAGCCGGTGGCGCGGGCGGGATCGCCGGGACGGGTCTCGGCGGTCGTGGTGGCGCGGGCGGGATCGCCGGGACGGGTCTCGGCGGTCGTGGTGGTGCTGGCGTGGGCGGCGGAGGTTCCGGCGGCTCGGGGGCAGCGGGTCGAGGAGGTGCGGCGGGAGGCAGCGGCGGAAGCGGAGCGACCGGCGGCTCGGGAACAGGCGGCGGTCGCGGAGGCGTCGGAGGCGCTGGCGGTCGCGGAGGCGCTGGCGGCGCCGGAGGAGCTGGCGGCGGCGGAGGCGCGAAGCAGGATGCGGGCCAGAGCGACGGCCCGGCTCCGATCTCTTGCACGCTGGACGGTGGTCCATGTCCCGTCGGCTATCGGTGCGCCTGTGGTGGCGCGGGCCCAGTGGGGACCTGCACCTGTCACAAGGAGTGCGGGTCCACCTCGGAGTGCTCCGCGCCCAACCCGATGTGCGGCTGCTCGTCGAACGATCCGGCGCCCCGGATCTGCGTCAACGCCTGCTTCTGCACTTGCGGGTAGTGACGATCGGCGACGGCGCAGATGAGCTCGATCGCGTGGCGCCGCTTCAGGGCGTCGAGCCGTGTGATGGGTTCAGCCGCTGGCCGTGACGGCCGTGGTACGCCTGAAGAGGACGGCGAGGGTCCAGGTCGAACCGGGGAACGTCACCGCCCAGAGTGACGCGACCCAGATCAGCGGGTGGAAATACATTTGGAGCGCGATGAACGGTAACAACAACCCATTGGCCGTCAGGAACCAGCGCGCGGTTCGATGTAGCCCACCGCCCGTGAATATGCGCGCCGCGAACAGAGTCGCGACGCTCATGAAGCTGTAGCCGAGGATGTCCACCGCATAGAGAAATGAGTCGAACGGCACGAACAGGAATGCCTCGATGCCTTGAACCCGTCCATGCACGATGCGCGGCGCGACGAGCGTGAGCTGAACGAAGTAGTTGATGCTGATGAGGACGGTGTAGGCGGTGGCGAACGCGACGGCGGCGTGGCTCCAAATCTTTCTGCCGGGCGTCGCCAGTTGATGGATAGCGACGGTCAGCAGCAGAAACGAGGAGCCCAGCAAGAGCGACGGCGTCAGCAGCACGACCAGGCCGGCAGGCGTGCTGGCACTCTCGGGGCCCCCTCGGGAACCCAGCAGTCCCAACCACTCCGCGAGCTGCCCGACGTCGTAGGTGATGCTGAAGACCGTGGCGAGCACGGCGGACCAGAATCCGACGGCCTTGGTCGACGGGGAAATCTGGGCGACGGTGCCCGGCGCGTCGTCCCGAGCCATCATGGCGAGAAGCCGGCGCGCATCCGCTCACGCCTCGATGAGGAAGTTGCGCATCATCCCGGCGTCCTCGTGCTCCAGGTTGTGACAGTGATAGAGGAAGAGCCCCGGATGCCGCTCGAAGCGCATCCGCAGACGGACCCGCTCGCCGGGCAGCAGAAGGAAGGTGTCCTTCCATCCTTCGTCTACCAACCCATCCTGCAGGGTCGCGGCGACCGATCGCCAGGTGGGCGACACCACCCGCTCGAGGATTTGGAATTGGCCGGCATGAAGGTGGATGGGGTGAGGCATCGCCATCATGCCGCCGAGGTTCTGGACCTCCCAATCTTCCGTGGTGCCGAGCTTGACCCGCTCGTTCGGCGCGACGTCGGTCATCTCGAAGGTCCGCCCGTTGAGGACCCAGCGCATCATGGCCATCGAGACGTCGATGCGCCGGCGCTCGCTGCGGTTCACGACCTCTTCGTCCGGTCGCCAATCGAGAGGCTCGAATTGAGCTGGAACTCTCAGGGTCCGGCCGCCGCCCCGCACCTGGAACCGGCAGACCCGGAAGGCGGCGCCATTCGGCAAACGGCTGCCCGCCCCCATCGACCCCATGCCCATCATCCCCCCCATCGCCATCCCACCGCCCCCCACCGAGAAGGCGCGGCTCTCGAGCCACACTTCCGCGCCGGCCGTTGAGCGTCCAAAGTCCGCCCAGAGCTCGACCCTTTCACCCGGCGCCAGCACCAGGTACGGCTTGCGAACCGGCGAGCCCAGCAGGCCGCCGTCGCTTCCGATCAGAATCAGGGGACGGTTGTCGCTGAAGGCGAGCTTGTAGATGCGCGAGTTGGATCCGTTGAGGATCCGAACCCGGTAGCTGCCTGCCCGCACGTTGATGTCGGGCCTCTGCTGGCCGTTTACGAAGATACGATCACCAAGAAAGCCGACCATCGGGTTCGGATCGTAGACGAGCTCACCGTCGGACCCGAGGCGTCGATCCTGGATCACCAGGGAGAGATCGAATTCGTCGGTCGGTAGACCCCGCGCTTGGTCGTCGGGGTCGACCACCAAGAACAGGCCCGCCATCCCGGCATAGACCTGAGGCCCCGTACGGCCGTCTGGATGTGGATGGTACCAATAGGTCCCGGGCCGGTTGGCGACCGTGAAGTCGTAGTTGTATCGGCCGCCTCGACCAACGGCGAAGCGCGGGTGGCCGTCGTCTTCCTGCGAGACTTGCAGGCCGTGCCAGTGGACGATCGACGGCTCGTCGAGCGCATTTTCGAAGTGGACGCGCACGCGCTCCCCGCGTCGCACCCGGAGGGTTGGACCGAGATAGCTCTTCGACGAAAGGAGTGCCTCCGACTTGCCCGAGAGGAGGCTCCCACCAAATCGCCAGATTTGGGCGGCGCGGCCGCCAGCAGAATCCAGCACCGCCTCTGAGAATTCCGCGCGAAGAGCCACCTCGAGGGCGACGGCCGAGGAGGGCGCCGGGCCGACCGGGCCGACCGGGTCGACGGGTGGCGCCGCGCCGAGCGGTGGCGCCGATCGCCGGTTACAGGTCGCGCCGATCCAGGCGGCCGCCGCCACCCCCGCCTCGAGGAGCTGACGCCGCGAAGGCTCCGTTCCTCTCGGTTGACTCACCGCTTGCTCACTTGGCCGCGTCGGTCGCAGGTTTGGCTAGCCCCCGTCTTGATCGATGATGATCGCGTCGTCGCGGACTGTCTCCGGCGTCACCAAGGTCCGCTCCTCTTCCTCCATGTCCGTCAACAGCCAGGAGGTCAGGAACGCCAGCTTGGCGGCCAGCGTCGGGACCAGGGGACCGGCGCAAGCTTCCCGATGCAGCGCCTCCAACATCGTACGTTGATGCGCGTGCTCCTCGACCAGGCGCCTGGCCCGCTCCGGTCCCAAGGGCAGATCGTCGTTGAGAATGGGCAGCAGGACGCTCTCCTCGAACGCCAGGTGGACAGTTATCGTGGTGTGAATGTCGCCGATCGCAGAGGCCACCGCGTCTGCCGAGGGAGCATGCCCATCCAGCGCCAGCTCGGCGACAGCGCGCGCCCGATCGAGCAGGCCTCGGATCCGGTCGTGCTGCTTGTGGACATTCTGCCGCGCAGTCTGCGCATCGATACGACGCGGGGGTGCACACCAACCGAGATTCATCATGATGGCTCCTTGGGAATGCCCGAGGGGAACTCATGCAACCTAGGAACCAAGTACCAGGAGCGGGCGGCTGATGATTTGGGGGGCGATTGCGAAGATCTTGCGCCGCGCCCGATACGGGGGCGCAAGCCGTGCGTGTCCGGGAGTCCGGTTCTTGGAAGGCCGCCGTCGGCCGAGGCTGTCTCGGCGCGACGAGATCCAGTCGGAGGTGCGTATTGTTCCTACCTGTGACGATTGTGTTTCGTAACGGCTCTGAAGGCCGCCACGGTCTCGGACCTGCATCCAGAAGTGGGCATGTCCACAACTCGAACGAAGAAGGCTCTTGCATCCTCGGCACCAAGTTCGTCGGTTGACGAGCCAGTCGCGCTGGTCGATTCGCTTCTTGAGCTGCGTCAACAAGTCGAGAAAGAGGGTCAAGAGAGATTCGATCGCTGGCGCCCAAAGTTGAAGGGCTTGGCGTTCCGACCCGGCGCGCTCAACATGGCGCATTACCTCGCGTTGCGAAAACGGGACGTCCGTCCGCTGCAAGACGCGCTGACCCCGTGGGGTCTTTCGTCTCTCGGACGGAGCGAGGGCAGGGTGCTCGCCAATCTGGATGCTGTTCTGATCAGCCTGGCCGGGTTGACCGGCCGTACCGATCTCCGACTTCCGCCACGGCCGAAGAGCACGGCGTTCACCCTCGGTGAGCGCCTGCTCGCGCGGAATACACGACTGTTGTTCGGCCGCCCGCCTCCGGGTCGAGACACCCACATCATGGTTACTTTGCCCGAGTGTGCCTCCGAGGATGGGGCATTCGTGGAATCGCTGGTGGAGCGGGGAATGTCCTGCGCACGAATAAATTGTGCACACGGCACCCACGCGGAGTGGGTGGCGATGATCCACCACGTTCGAGCGGCGGGGAAGAAGCTCGGGCGGACCTGTCGAGTGCTCATGGACCTCGGCGGCCCTCGTGCTCGTACGGGAGCGGTCTTTGCGCGCGATGGCCGCCGACTCCTGAGCGGCGACTCGTTGCTGCTGCGCCCATCGGCGCCCGATCCTCGAATCAGCGAGCACCCATTCCAGGTGCAATGTCTCCCAGCAGAGATCTTCCCTCACCTCGTAACGGGTACGGTTCTGTCGATTGACGAGGGGCGCATCCGAGCATTGGTCGAATCGGTGGGAGAGCGCGGCGTCCTCGCTCGGGTGACCCGGACCCCGCAGGGAGGCGCCAAGCTGAAGCCGAACAAAGGCTTGAACTTCCCGGGCACCGTCCTCGGCATGGCCGCGCTGACCGACAAGGACCGAGAGGATCTGGATGTCGTGACGGCGAATGCCGATCTCATCGGATATTCGTTCGTCCAGAACGAATCGGACATCGAGACCTTGTGGCAGGAAGTTGAGCCTCGGATCGCGCGCGCCCGACGGCCACTCCCCGGGCTCATCTTGAAGATCGAGACCGAGCAGGCGGTCCACAACATGCCCGGTCTCATGGTAGCGGCTGCGGGCCGGACGTCGGTCGGCGTCATGATTGCGCGCGGCGACCTGGCGGTCGAGGTCGGCTTTCAGCGACTTGCCGAGCTCCAGGAGGAGCTTCTCTGGTTGGCCGAGGCGGCATACACGCCGGTCATCTGGGCAACGCAGGTGCTCGACAGCTTCGTGAAGAAGGGGACTCCTTCCCGCGCGGAGATCAGCGACGTCGTGATGGCCCAGCGAGCGGAGTGCGTGATGCTGAACAAAGGAGACTTTCTTCCGGAGGCCCTCGCGATCGTCGACGACGTCTTCCGTCGCATGCAGGGGCACCAGCACAAGAAGACCTCACGTCTCCGCGCGCTCGGCGTGTGGAGCTAGGGTGCGGGCGGCGATGAAGGCGGCTTTCTCTGGTCCGAGGTGGTCTTGCGTTCACGGGCCGCGTCGATGCCCCAGCGATCGTCGTCCGCCTCTAGCCGCAGGTTCCCCGAGGCCGCGCGCTGGGCGGCGATCTTGTCGGGCGCGGAGTCTTTGACACGCGGCGGTGCCTCCGCCCGCGGTCGCGAGCCGGTGGCGCAGGCGAGGCCGAGCAGACAGACGGCGAGCAGGCGGGCCCCGCAGCCCATCGAATCGCGACCGCCTCGATCGATTCTCTTGTTCGTCATGTGATGGTCAAGAAGCAAACGGGAAGCCAAGCGTCTAGCGCGATGTCGCTTTGATCTCGGACGGCAAGGTTGCCAGGACCACCGTTCCCGCACCCTGAACCGAATTGATCGCGAGATCGCCCCCGAGAGCTCGAGCGCGTTGGCGCATGCGAATTAGCCGCCCTTGCCCCAAGGGCACGGTGTCGAAGACTTGGCCCGGGGCCATCCCCTGGCCGTCGTCTTCGATGCTGACTCGAAGCTGGCCGTTTTGCTTCTCCAACCGGACCCAAACAGCGTGGGCCCTGGCGTGGCCCAGGACATTGGCCAGGGCCTCCTGAACGATCCAAAGACAGGCGATCTCGGCGGCCGGAGCCGCGCCGCCGACGAATCCCGAGGTGTCCAGCGCGATCTTCACGCCGGAGGCCGCCGATTGCGCATCGAGGTACGCGCGGAGCGCTGGGACTAGACCGACCTCGTCCAGAGAGGGTAGGTGCAGATCCAACGACAGCCGACGCACCCTGTCGATGAGTCCGTCCACGACGCCGAGCGCCTTTGCTTCGGTCGCTGTGCCGACCGTGTCGGGACCGGGCGGGCTCGTGGCGAGCTCCCGCTTGAGAGCTTCGAGCATCTCGGCGAGCTCGTCGGTAGAGGTACGCAGCGCGAGGGCCTTTGTGGTCCGATCTGCCGCCGACAGGACGCGCGCCGCGAAGTCGGCCAATGAACCGGCGAAGCTCTGTTGCGCCTCGCTCCAGATAATCGAGTCGCCGATGTGCTCGTTGCACACCACGCCGACCACGCGATTCTGGACACGGATCGGCGCATCGAGCATGGAGCTGATGTGCAAGGTATCGAGGTAACCGGGGCCGAGCTCGCGGGTCCGGGGGTCGGTCTGGGCGTGATGCGCTGCGATCGACCGCCCCGTCTCCAAGGCGGCAAAGTAGGCGGGCGCCGCCGAGGCACCCAGCGCCATACCGGCGGAATGGCGGCCCGCCAGGTGTTCGTAAAGGTCCTGGCAGCGAATTTCGGTACGCGCCCCATCGAAGAGCCAGATGCCGCAGCGTTCGACGCCTAGACCTCGCGCCCCGGCTTCTGCGAGCGCGCCGAAGGCCGCTGGGACGTTGCCACCCTCTATCTCTTGGTTCACTCCGAGCGCGGTCAGCGCGCGAGCGGATCGCTGCCAGTCGCCCTCGGTTCGCTGCCGTTCGCTCTCGAGGCCGGTCCGGCGGCGCTGTTCACTGCTGAGCAGGGCGAGCGCCGAGGATATCTCTGCATAGTTGATTTCGATGCTGCGGACCGCATAGGCGACGGCCGCCATGAGGGTCGCGGCCACCAGATCGAAACCGATTGCCATGCGGATCCAGTTGCGGGGAATTCGAGGGTCCGAATCGAGCGGGTGGGCGACGAAATGTCCGCCCCGGGCAGCCACGCCGACCGCGATCAAGATGATCGCGGTGACGACCAGGAGCAGGACCGCTGGACCACGGCCCAGCAGAATGACGGCCAGAACGATGGCGGCGAGCAGGACGGCCCCACCGCTCAGCGAAAACCCAGAGCGCAGGACCGTCGGCAGCCCGGAGCCGTAGATCGCGGCGATCGTGAGGCAGGCACGCAACCCGAACGGCAATCGCGGCAAGAAACGCAAGGCCAGCACCAGGACCGCGGCCGCCATGATCAGATAGGCCCCCAGGTCGAACCGTGGTGGCGATCGGAAGGTGAGCACGAGGACCGCCAGAAGAGCCCCGACGATGGCCGCGACCTCGAGCGTGGCGTTCAGAAAGTCGGACCGCCAAGTCGGCGGCACCCGCAGCTCGATCGCGTGGGGCTTGGTCACGGGTGTCTATTTCAGAAGCAGCTTCAGGGCTTCCGAGAGACTCTGTCGCGTGAGCAAGTATCGCGCGTTGACCAGCGGTCGACCGCTTGGCCCGCCGGGGACGACCAACCATCGGTGTTTCGAATCCCGCACGAGAGGGAGCCTTCTCTGATCGCAGATCAAATCGACCTGTCCGGTCGTGTCCGCGATGAGCCTTCCCATGGGGTGGAGCTGCACCGTTTTCCCCCCCGCGCCGATCACGAGCGACGGCGCGTCGTACCACCCCAGACCTTCCTCGATGACGATCACTTGGCCGCGGGTGAGGTGGATCAACCCTTCCGCCTGTTCCGGGCCAAGCCAGCCTTCGACCAGATCATAGAGCTGGTTCAGATCGGTGAGCCACTCTTCCCGAATGGCGGGCTCGCTCGCCACACCGCCGCCTTGATCGGAGCGCTGCTGTCGAAGGAACTCAGCCAGCGAGCAGGGGGGAATCCGATCAACGGCCGAACGGTCGAGCTTTTCCACTCCTCTAGTCTTCAGCAATAAGAAGGCCACCCGCGGGGGCGCGGCCGGTCGCCCCGAAGTGCGAATATCTTGCGTTTCGTGGATCCCTCGGCGCAGGGGTTGCCGGCCAGAGGCGTGCGGCGACGTCGCGTCCGGCGAGGCGGCGGTGGATCGGCGTATGCTTGGGACACGCGCATGCCGAGCTCCAACGTTCCGCCAGGTGTAGGTAGTGGTGCCGAGCCGGTCGTCGTCTCACGGGAGACCAGCCTGGCGCACGACATATTTCGACAGGAGAGGCACCCGCTGGAGCCGTTCTTCAAGCCGCGCTCGGTGGCGGTCATCGGTGCGACGGAGACACCGGGCAGCGTCGGTCGAACGCTGCTCCACAACCTGCTGGGGACCCCTTTCGGAGGGACCGTCTTTCCCGTCAATCCGAAGCGCGACAACGTTCTCGGGGTAAAGGCCTACCGGTCAGTTTCGGACATCCCGGCGCCGGTCGACCTGGCCGTGATCGCGACGCCGGCGGCAACCGTTCCCTCCGTGATCGCTCAATGTGCCGAGCGGGGCGTGCCGGCGGCGGTCGTCATCTCGGCGGGTTTCCGCGAGACCGGCGCCGACGGCGCGGAGCTCGAGCGGCAGATCCTCGCGGAGGCGCGGCGGGGCCGCATGCGGGTCGTTGGCCCGAACTGTCTCGGCGTGATGAGCCCGCTCACGGGTCTGAACGCCACCTTCGCCGCCGGCATGGCGCGTCCCGGAAACGTCGCTTTCCTGAGCCAGAGCGGCGCGCTGCTCACCGCGATCCTGGATTGGAGCCTGCGCGAGCAGGTGGGGTTCAGCGCCTTCATTTCGCTGGGGACGATGCTGGACGTCGGGTGGGGCGATCTGATCGACTACCTGGGGGACGATCCCCGCACGCACGCCATCGTCATCTACATGGAGTCGATCGGCGACGCGCGCGCGTTTCTTTCGGCGGCGCGTGAAGTGGCGCTCACCAAGCCGATCATCGTGATCAAGGCGGGGCGCAGCGAGGCCGCCAGCCGCGCCGCCGCGTCGCACACGGGCTCGCTCACCGGTTCCGACGATGTGCTCGACGCGGCGTTTCGCCGGAGCGGCGTGCTCCGCGTAACCGACATCGGCGACGTCTTCCATCTGGCCGAGGTGCTGGGGAAGCAACCGCGCCCCGCGGGTCCCCGCCTCACGATGGTGACGAACGCGGGTGGACCGGCGGTGCTGGCCACCGATGCCCTCGTCGCCGCCGGCGGCCAGCTGGCGCCCCTCGAACCCGAGACGCTGGCGCGCCTCAGCGACGCGCTCCCGGCTCCCTGGAGCCACGGCAATCCGATCGACGTCCTCGGCGACGCCGATCCGGGGCGCTACGCGACGGCGCTCGAGCTGGCGGCCGCGGATCACAACAGCGACGGCTTGCTCGTGATCCTGACGCCGCAGGATATGACCGACCCGACGCTCATCGCGGAGGGCCTCTCCAAACTTTCGCACGTCGCGGGAAAGCCGGTGCTGGCGAGCTGGATGGGCGGTGCGCAGGTGGCGGCCGGCGTCGCGATCCTGAGCCGGGCCGGGATTCCGACATTTCCATTTCCCGACGATGCGGCGCGGGCCTTTTGCCATATGTGGCGCTACGCCGACAACCTCCGCGGTCTCTACGAAACGCCTTCCCGGCGATCGGGCGGAGACACCCAACCCGCGGAGGTGCGCGCGGTCATCGACGTCGCCCGCGCCGAGGGCCGAACCCTGCTCGACGAGCATGAGTCGAAAGCGATCCTGGCGGGCTACGGCATCCCGGTGGTCCCGACGCGGGTCGCACGCGACGAGAGCGAAGCGGTCGACGTGGCGCGGGCGATGGGATTTCCGGTGGCCGTCAAGCTCTGGTCGCGCACGATCACCCACAAGACCGACGTCGGGGGCGTGAAGCTCGGTCTGGCGGACGCCGACGGCGTCGCCCGGGCCTTCCGCGAGATCCGGGCGAGCGTCGCGGCCAGGGCCGGCGAGTCGCACTTCTTGGGGGTGACGGTGCAGCCCTCCGTCGACCGCCGATCGGGGCTCGAGCTCATCATCGGCAGCGCGCCGGATCCGCAGTTCGGCCCGGTCCTCCTGTTCGGGACCGGCGGCGAGATGGTGGAGGTGTTCGGGGATCGGGCCTTGGCGCTGCCGCCGCTCAACACCACGCTGGCTCGACGCATGATGGAACAGACCCGCATCTCCCGGGCCTTCGGGGGGGTGCGGGGGCGGGCTCCCGTGGATGTCGAGGCACTGGCGGCGCTGCTGGTTCGCTTCGGGGATCTGGTCGTCGAGAACCCGCGCATCCGCGAGATCGACATCAACCCGTTGCTGGCCTCGCCGAACGGGCTTCTGGCCCTGGACGCGCGCGTCGTTCTTTATGACCAGGCGATCGGCGATGCCGATCTTCCGCGGCCGGCGATCCGACCGTATCCGATCGAGCATCTGTGGCGCGGCAGCCTGCGGGACGGGACGCCGATGGTCATCCGCCCCATTCGTCCCGACGATGAACCGCTGGTGAGCGCCTTTCATCGGACGCTGAGCGAGCAGAGCGTCCGGATGCGCTACATGCAGGCGATGAATCTGGACGATCGCACCGCCCACCAGCGCCTCGCGCGGATCTGCTTCATCGACTATGGCCGCGAGATCGCCCTGGTGGCGGAGCACGAGCTCCCCGGAGATGCTCGCGAGATCGTCGCGGTGGGCCGGCTGAGCCGGGATCGCATTGCCACAGAAGATGCCGAGTTCTCCCTGCTGGTGGCCGACCCCTGGCAGGGGCGGGGAGTAGGACGAGAGCTGCTCGGGCGTCTCATCGAGGTCGGTCGGCGCGAGAAGATCTCCCGAATCTACGCCGACATTCTGGGCGCCAACCTGCGCATGCAGCGCCTCTGCCAGCGGCTTGGGTTCACCTTCGACGAAGAATCGGGCGGCGTCATTCGCGCCGAGCGTAGACTCTGAACCGACCCGGAGCCCGTCCGGCCGGACCAAAGGGGTCAGTCTGAACGGGGTGGCCCTGGACGGCTAACGGCCATCCCGACCCAGGAGATGATGCGCGCCGTGCTGATGGGTTTTTCCATGGTCTCCGCTTTCGACAGCTCGGTCGGGAGCTTCTTCCGGAGCTCATCGATGTATCCCGAGATGAACAGGATTCGAATCGACGGATCGCGGGCGCGCAACCGCCGCGCCAGCTCGATACCGGAGCCGTCGGGCAGACGATAGTCGACCACCGCGGTCTCGAGCCGGCGGCGTTGCGATAAGGCCTCCGTCGCGGTTTGGCTGACGATGACATCGTGGCCAGCGCTGGCCAGGGCCTCGGCGAGATTTTCGGTCAGCGCGGGCTCGTCGTCGACCAGCAGCGCGGCCGCGGGGCGTTGGGCCAGCGATTCGAAAGCCTCCATGAGCGCGCTCAGCGGAACCGGTTTCGGCATGAACATCCACGCACCGGCCGCCTGGGCGCGATCCAAGGTCCCATCGTCGGTGTAGGCACTCATGACGAGAGCAGGAATGCGGTTTCCCAGCCGGCGAATCTCCTCTATGAGGTCGGCTCCATTTCGATCGGGCAGCTTGAAGTCGGTGATGAGCGCCGTGATGCCGCCCTGCCGAATCTTCTCCAGGCCCGCCTCCGCCGAGGCCGCGATGTCGGTCTCGAAGCCCAGGCCTTGCAGGATCTCCGCGATGTTCTCCGCGAATTCGATCTGATCGTCGACGACGAGCACTCGTCCGGACTTCATTCCGGCATAACCTCGATGTTGGAGGGTACACGCACCCAGATCTTCGCGTCAATCGTGTGACTATGGCACGCTCTTCGCATTAGTTATGGGGTCATGAAAAACAAGTTGGTTGTCGCCACGTCGACGTTGGTGGCGGGCGCGATCGCGATCGCCCTCATCCTGCGACCGAGCCGTTCGATCTCCCCACGGCCGGAGCTGGGTACGCCCGAACACATCCCTCCCGCAGCCCGCGCGGTCATTCGCAGCCGGATGCAACGCCACGGAGAGCAGCTCGGGAACTTGGTGTCCCGGGTGGTGGTCCTGGACTATGACGGTGCGGCGCGGACGGCGGGTGAGATCTACGACGAGCCGACCCTGGCGCGTCCGCTGACGGGCGACGAGCTGAACGCCGTGCTTCCTGAGCGGTTCTTCGTGCTCCAGGACGAGCTGCGAGGCGAGGCACGACGATTGGTGGCCGCGGCCGCTCGTCGAGATAGCGCGCAGTTGTCGCAGGAGTTCAGTGTGCTGACCAAGACTTGCATCTCCTGCCACGATCTCTACCTGCACGGCACCGCGGATTCAGCGTCCGGGACTCCCCCGGGCCGGCAGCCGCCGATCGAGTAGCGGAGCCCAGATCGCGAGGGAGAGGATGATGACCAGCGGAATCCCGATGAAGAGACTCGGCTGGACCAACGTGAGGAGCTGAAACAGCGCGCCGGCCCCCACGAAGGTGATCGTCCGCTGGCGCCATCTCCGTCCGATCAGCACCAGCACGGCGGAAGTGACGAGGCCGACGAAGGTGACGATCCAGAGCACGACCTGGGCGTCGTCCGCCGCCTTCGAGAAATGCCGCCCCTCGGCGCGGGCCTTTATCCCCTCCATCATCTTCCGCTCCATGGCGAAATGGACCGGCTCGAAGATCCCCCGATTGAATGCGGCGCCGAGCAGGCCCAAGCTGCCACGCGCCCGAGCGCGCATGACGAGCCGGCAGGTGGCGGGATCGACTGGCTCGACGACGAACGCCCAGGTGCCATCCGGCGGATCGTCCAGTCCCGTTCCGGTGCGGCGGGTATAGAACACGAGGGCGTGGCCCGGTTCGTAGATGGCAAGAGGCGCCTGGCCCACGCCGCCGAGCTTCCGGGGCGGGAACATCCAGAGCTTGTCGCCAACTTGCCAGCGCTGCAGCGCCGGCACGAGATAGTCGAGATTTCGCATCTCGGAGCCGACGAGGTTCTCCAGGATCTCGTAGCTGTAGAAGCCGCCGCGGTCTTGCCCGATCTGCGCGACCCAGGGCCAAACGGCGGCCGCGGGAGCCCGGATCGCAATCGCGCGGGTCTCCCGTGGGGCTCCTTGCCATAGCAGCGTATCGCCAGGCAGGTACGCACGTCCGAGCGCTGCGTCCGCGCCCCAGCTCGAGTACCAGGGACGCACGAGAGCGAAGAAACCCAGCAAGAGCGCCGTCAGAGCCCCGGCCAAGGCGCCCGCCCGAACCCACCGATCGCTGTGCTTCACGGCGCCGGCTCGCTGCGCGAGTTCCCCTCCCATGTCTCGCAACACGTGCAGCTCGAGTGCCAGATGCGGTTCGAGGATTTCCGGGACGGTGAGACCCTGGGGCGTCCAGCCTGGGCGCGAACTTTGCGCGTCCGCCGGACCCGGACGCAATTTTGTCGTGTTCCCAGCGGCAGGCGCTGCGAGGGGGACCCCCAGGGCCGTGATTGAGTGGACCAACCCCGTCGGTCGTTGGGTGGAACGCGAGTTGCTCTTGCGGGATCTCGCCATGCGAATCGGCGTCTCCTTCTTTCTGGCGTCTCGTGCCTTGCGCGAAAGCTTGCTCTCGACGGGACTCCTGATCTTGGCCGTCGCGGTCGCCATTGGTTTCGAGGTGCCGAGCGCGGCGAATCTGCAGGGGTACAGGGGTGAGCTCCTCGCGCAATCGCTCGACGACGGGTTTGGCGACGTGCGGGTTCGCCCTGGACGCGGCGTCGTGCTGCACGACGCTGAGGCGCTCTCGGCGCGATTGGCCAAGGTGCCCGGTGTGCTCGAGGCGACGCCGGTGCTGGCGGCGCCCGCGAGCGTGCGCGGGCACGGTCATGACACCAGCGTCACGCTCTTCGGCGTCGATCCTCTGGCTCTTCATCACCCCTATAGAGTCATCGCGGGACAGACTCTCCGGGAGAGCAGGGACGAGGTCTTGCTCGGGGCCTCCATCGCGGAGCGGTCCGGCCTGACCGTCGGTGACCAGGTCGAGCTGCGCGTGCTCCTTTCAACCTACCCGCGCCTGGTGCTCGACGACGGCGGATACGGCGTCTATACGCTGACCGTGCGCGGCCTGGTCGGATTCGGCGCCTCCAACGGGGCCTTCGTTTCCCGATCATTTCTGGCCGGCGAGATGGGCGACGACGATCTTGCCTCCGCCGTCCTGGTCCATGTTCGCGACCACATGGCCGCGCCTGCGATCGTTCCTGCCGTCGCTGCCGCCGCGCCGGGTGCGCAGGTGCGGGCCTGGATGGATGACAGCCGCTATCTCCACAGCTCGGTGCGCGCGGTGGAGACCCTGGCGGGCGCTTCTTGGCTGATGGGGGTTCTGGCGGTCGGCATCCCGGTCCTGGCGCTCCTCTACATCAGCACCCTCAACAGGCGACGTCAGATCGGTCTCCTGACCGCGATGGGGTTCACGCGCGTGGATCTGTTCGTCACGTTCCTGTTGCAGGCCCTGATCCTCGGTGCGGCCGGGGTGGCGGTCGGCGGCTTGGTGGCGGTGGCGCTGGTGCGCTATCTGATCGCCCACCCCATCTTCGACTGGCAGAGCTTCGTCGTGCGGCCGGTATTGACCGTGCACGACCTGGTGCGGACGGCCGTCGCCATCCTGGGGACCGTCTTGATCGCCGGCAGCTATCCCGCTTGGCGCGCGGCCCGCCTCGACCCGTCGCGCATTCTCCGGGGGATCGAATGAGTGGATCGTCCAGCGTTCTGGTCGCTTCGGATCTGGTCCGACGCTACGACCAGCGAATCGTCGTCGACCGGGTCTCACTCACCATCGAATCGGGCGAGATGGTCAGCCTGATGGGGGCGAGCGGCTGCGGGAAGACCACGCTGCTCCACATTCTGGGTACGCTGGATCGCCCGGACGAAGGACGCCTGCTGCTGCTGGGGCGCGATCCGGCCCGTCTCTCAGATGCCGCCCGTGCCGTCATGCGCCGCGAAGAGCTGGGCTTCGTGTTTCAGCAGAGCAACCTCTTGCCGTCGCTCACCGCCCGCGAAAATGTGGCGCTGCCGGCCTGGCGGGCCACCGGTCAGCGGCGGGCCTCGTTGGATCGTGCGGATGCTCTGCTCGATCGTTTTGGCCTCGCCGCACGTGGCGACGCGCCCGGACGGGTTCTCTCTCTCGGTGAGGCGCAACGGGTGGCTGTCGCACGCGCGCTCATCAACCGGCCGCAGATGGTCCTGGCCGATGAACCGACCGGGAGCCTCGATTCAGAGGCGTCGCTCGCGGTGCTCGATGCCATGGCCGAGGTCTGCCGGACGGGAGCGGCGCTCTTGATCGTCACCCACGATCCGAATGTCGCCGCGCGTTGCGCCCGACGTCTGGTGATGCGCGACGGTCGGCTGGCGCCCGGCGCGTCGCTTTCCGCGGTCGAGGATGTTGCGACGGCTCACCGCACCGTCGTCTGATCTGCGCAAGAACTGCGTCGCGGCCGGATCTGGTACGCAGAGCTCGCGCGCCGATCGGCGGCTTCCGCTGAGATCGTCGAACGAATGCAGTCGGCACACGCTTGGCGCCGAGCTTGCACGTTCGCCGGCCATGGAATCGCCATGCTGGTGACCAGTGGCCTAGATTTCGGAGCTCGCTCGGTCAAGATCGCCATCCTCTCTCACGGGGGAACCCGCTCGGTGGTGCTGGCCAAAGCTTTGGTTCGGGTTCAAGGGAACCGCGACACCCGGACCGACCTCGTAGCCATTCGGGAGAGCTGGGGTCGCCTGCTGGCGGATGCCGGTCTATCGGTGGGAGACATCGACTGCGTGGCATCGACGGGAAGCCGCGAATGCCAGACCGTGCGCGTGGGGCACTTCTACCAGCGGTTCAGCCATGCCCTGGGTGCCAGCCTGCTCTTCCCCGATGCCACCGCCGCGCTGGATATCGGTGTCACGCAGATTCGTTGTGCTTTGTTGAACGAGCCGCCCGATGGGCGCCGTTACGCCGCGAGCCCACTCGAGGGGGCAGTCCCCGGAGTGACGATGGCGCGGGGCGATCTGGCGACCCAGGCCACCAGCCTCCTGCGATCGCTTTCCATCGACGGAAGGGTTGTTCTGACCGGCGGGACGGTTCTGGACGCGGACTTCGTTCGCAGTCTTTGGCTCCGCATGCTCGCATCGGAGAGCAACGTCTCGCTCCAGATCTCGCCCGAGGCGATCTTCGCCGGCGCTTACGGCGCCGCGATACTGGCTGCGCGGCGGTTCCGTCGAATTTCCCGCATCAGCGATCCCGTTGCGGACGACCCGCTCGCGCAGCGACTTCTGGGCATCGACCGCCCATTGCTCAACTGAGTCAACCAAGAAAAGGAGGTTCCCCATGCTCTCCAGACTATTTGCCATTCTGTTCGCGTCCTTCCTTCCCACCGCCGCGCTAATTCTGCCGTTTGGATCGGCGCATAGGGTCAACGCGATCGTTGCCGGCACGCTCGCCACGATCCTGGCCGGGTTGGCGATGGCCTCGGATCGCGCTCGCTTCGGTGCGGTGGCGATCGGCGGCTGGGTGGCGCTGACGGCCTTCATCTTCCCGTCGACGCTGCTGGAAGAGGTGGTGGTCGTCTGCTGGGGCACGATGATGTTTGTCTCCCTGGCGGGCCCGCTCAGCGAGCCCCCGCGTCGCAGCTGGACGGCCGCCGCTCGCCCGGTCCAAGCGCACGTTCCGGCGCAAGAGCAGCTCCCGGTTCGAGAACCTGCGACCGGGCGAGAGCGTCACCTCGCCGCTTGAACCCGGTGGCATGGGGAGCATCTCGGCTGTGGATCGGCGGGCCTCGTGAAAGTCCGTTACACCGCCCCGGCCTCCTTCGTTCTGGCGACGCTGGTCGCGGTCGCCTCGCTCGGCGGAATATTGATCCCGTCGGTTTATGCGCATGAGACCGTCGGTTGGGCAGGTCAGGCGATCGGTCAAGACTGGGTGGATCTGCTGCTGGCTGTGCCTTGGCTGACGGTCACCGGCATCGGTGCCTCGCGGGGCTCACGGCGAGCGGGGCTCCTGCTGGCCGGCGGGATCCTCTACACCGCCTATGAATTTCTGATCTATGCCTTTGCCGTTCATTTCAATGCCCTGTTTCTGATCTATTGCGCGACCCTCGGTTTGTCGCTGTTCTCGTTCATGCACCTGACGGGCGGACTCATCCGCGAGCCACTCGCCTTTCCGCGGCAGGGGGCTCTGCCGGTACGGACCGCCGCCGGCGTCTTGCTAGGGATTGGAATTCTGTTTGGGGTGTTGTGGCTCGCCGATGTCGTTCCCGCACTTGTCCGGGGAACCGTTCCCAGGTCGATCGCCGATGCCGGCGTTCCGACGAACCCCGTCTACGTCATCGATCTCTCCTTCATCCTGCCGGCGCATGTCCTGGCCGCCATCTGGCTGCTGCGAAGGCAACCACTCGGGGTCATCTTCGTTCCCATCCTTCTCGGCTTTGGCGTGCTCATGTCGCTCGCCATCGGAGGGATGATGATCGTGATGCATTTGCGAGGTGTCGAGGCCAGCTTGGCGGTCGCCGCCGCGATGGGCGGGGTGGCGCTGGTGAGCGCGACGACGCTGCTGGCCTTCCTGCGCAAGCTCCGATGAGCCGCGCAGTTCTTGCGCTCTCCGCTCGGCTTGCCGCAGTTCCTGCGGTTTCTGGACGACCCCTCCTTTTCTTCCCGAGCCCCGAACTGGTCCAGCGGTTGCAGTTACAGAGGATATGACCGGCTCACCGAGACGGATTTTGGTCGCCACCGATTTCTCTGCCGGCAGCGACGAGGCATTGACCCAGGCCATCGCACTGGCGAAGCAGTCGAACGGAGAGCTGGAGATCATCTACGTCTTCGAGTTGGGCGTCGCGGAGTTTCCGCTTGGGCTCACGCCCTTCGGGTCCGACCTGGAGGGACTCATGGCCCACATCGACAGAGAGCTCAAGCGTCGGGCCGCCCGAGCCCAGAAAGAGGGCGTCACCTGCCAGACCAAGGTGCTGGAGGGAAGCGCCTCGACACAGGTGATCCAGCGCGCCCGAGACATCGGGGCCGAACTGGTGGTGGTCGGAACGCATGGGCGGACGGGACTCGCGCACATCCTGCTGGGCAGCGTGGCGGAAAAGATCGTCCGGCGGTCGATCTGCCCGGTCCTGACCGTCCCATTCTCCAAGAAGGCCGCCTAGCGGTACCATGACCATGCTGCAGCCAGCCGCCATCGACTTGCCCTGGAGGGGAGGGGCCCGACCCGTGGAAAGCAAAGGAAGGATCCTGGTCGTCGATGACGAGGTCAATGCCCGGACCGCGCTCGCCGAGTTGCTGCGCGACGAGGGCTACGTCGTCGAGGCGGCGGCCGATGCGTTCAAGGCGCTGGGCAAGGCGGCCGACTTCGCGCCGGATCTGGTGCTCACGGATCTGAAGATGCCGGGGATGGACGGGCTGGCCCTGCTGGGCCGCCTGCGGGAAGACGAACCCGATTTGCCGGTGGTGTTGATGACGGCTTTCGGCGAGGTCGACTCGGCCGTCCGCGCGATGCAGGCCGGGGCACGTGACTATCTGGCCAAGCCGGTGAACGTCTCCGAGCTCTCGGTGGTCGTGGCGCGCGAGCTCGAGCACCGTCGCGTCCGACGGGAAGCCGGGCTCTTGCGCGAGCGCCTGTCCGAGAAGTACCGCTTTGACAACATCATCGGCAACGCCGCGCCGATGCAGGAAATCTTCAAGACGGTCTCGCAGATCGCTTCCTCGCGCGCCAGCGTCTTGGTGACCGGGGAATCTGGGACCGGCAAGGAGCTGATCGCGGCGGCGATCCATGAACGCAGCCCGCGCGCGCAGGGGCCGTTCGTGAAGCTGCACTGCGCGGCTCTGGCGGAGTCGCTGCTCGAAAGTGAGCTGTTCGGGCACGAGCGGGGCTCGTTCACGGGCGCCCTCACCCGGCGAGAGGGGCGATTCGCGCAGGCCAACCGCGGCACCCTCTTCCTCGACGAGATCGGCGAGATCGCGCCGGCGGTCCAGGTGAAGCTGCTGCGCTTTCTGCAGGAACGGGAATTCGAGCGGGTGGGCGGCAACGAGACGATCAGCGTCGATGTGCGGGTCATCGCGGCGACCAACCGCGATCTCAAACAGATGGTGGTCGAAGGCAAGTTCCGGGAGGATCTCTACTACCGACTGAACGTCATCAACCTGGAGATGCCGGCCCTCCGGGCCCGCCCGTCGGATGTGCCCTTGCTGGCTTCTCACTTCTTGCACAAGTACGCGGCAGATAACGGCAAGGAGCTGAGCGGGTTCACCGCGGAGGCTTTCGAATGCCTGACCAGCTATTCATGGCCTGGCAACGTGCGTGAGCTGGAGAACGTCGTCGAGCGCGCGGTCGTAGTGGCACAATCGCGGGAGATCACGGCGGCGGATCTGCCCGCTCAGTTCGTCTCCACCAGGGCACGGCCCGGGCTTCAGATTCCGGGCGCGACGATGGACGAGATCGAGCGTCACGCCATCACCAAGACGCTCGAATCGACCGGCGGATCCACGGGCGAAGCGGCGCAGATCCTCAACATCAGCGTGCGAAAGATCCAGTACAAGCTGCACGAGTACGAGAGCGCGCCGAAGTCGGTGCGCGGTCCGGTCCGAGATGACGACTGAGAATTCGGCTGTCAGCCGATCGTGAGCGCGATCGTGAAACAGGTCTTTCCGGGGCGCGACTGCACCTGCAGCACGCCACCGTGATCGGCGATGATGCGGTAGGCGAGCGACAGCCCCAGGCCGGTCCCTTGTACCTTGGTGGTGAAAAAGGCATCGAACACGGGAAGCTCTTCGGCGAACCCGGGTCCGTTGTCCTCCACCTCGATCTCGACGAGGTCGCCCACCCGTCGCGCGCGAAGCGTCAGACGGCCACCGTGCTCCTGCATGGCTTCAATCGCGTTGCGCGTCAGATTGATCAGCACCTGTCGGAGTCTTTCCGGATCGCCACCCACGGACAGAGCGGCGGGCATCTTCTCGACGTCCACCTCCACATGGGCGGACTCCGCTTCTGGCCCGATGAGCTCCGCCACGGCGCGCATCAACGGCCCCACCTCGACGGATTGCACCTCGAGCGGTCTCGGCCTCGAAAAGGCCAAGAAGTCGCGGAGCAGCCGCTCCAACCGATCGATCTCGCTCTTGATGATGTGGATGATGGGCGACGTCGTTTCGGGCCCATCGCCCCGGCCTAGACGTCGCTCGAGCAAGGTGAGCTGCAACGAGGCCGAGTTCAGCGGATTTCGGATCTCGTGGGCGAGCCCGGCGGCCATCGTCCCCACCGCCGCCAGCCGCTCCGCCCGCAGGGTGCGCCGGAGCATCTCCCGCTCGTCGGTGACGTCGATTCCGACCGCGTAGACGATAGGGGTCGCTCCCGCGCCGGGGATCTCGGCGCGGCGCCAGCGCACCTCGCGTGTTCCTCCGGACTTCAGCGGCAAAGCGCGGGGGCTCTCGTCGACGCCGACCAGAGCGGTCCCGTCCACGCCCAGCATCTCGCCACGGGCGTAGCCCGTCACCTGCTCGAGCTGTCGGTTCCAGGTCGTGATTCGCCCACCCTCATCGAGGGCGAGGACGAACGCCGGAATGGATTCCACCAGGTCCCGGTGCCGGTGCTCAGACCGCTCGAGCTCGAGTCGAAGGCGATTGCTCTCCTGGAGGAGCGCAGACCGGTCACGGGCTCGACGGACCGTTTCGAGGAGGTCCGAGGGAGAGACCGGTTTGAGCACGTAGGCGAAGGCCCCGCCCCTCACCGCGGCAATCGCGCCCTCGAGCGTCGCGTTTCCGGTGACCAGCACCAGTTGCGTGAAGGGTGACCTGTCGCGAAGTGATGCGAGCAGCGACATCCCGTCGCCATCTGGAAGGCGGACGTCGATGAGCGCGACGTCGAAGTCCTGCTTCTCGGCCAGCACCAGCGCGCTCTTTCGATCGCGGGCGACCTCGGTCTTCACCCCGAGCGTCGCGATGATCTCGGCCAGATTTTCCGAGAGGGCGTCGTCGTCATCGACGATGAGAACGGCGCCCGTCATCCGACCGCGGTACCGGAGACCACGGACTCCTCGGGGCTCGACAGGTTGAGGACGAAGCTGGCGCCCCGTTCCGACGGTTCGAGGTCGATGGTGCCCCCGTGCGCTTCGAGGATGCGCCGGCAGAGCGCCAACCCGAGACCGCTCCCCTTGGCCTTGGTCGTGAAGAGGGCTTCGAAGATCCGGTAGCGCGCCTCGACGGGGATGCCCGGGCCTTCATCGCGCACGCGCAGGCGGGTCCCGCCCGTCGGTAACGCCGCCCCTTCGACGAAGATCCGACCGCTCCCGTTCATGGCCTGCCCGGCGTTGATGAAGAGGTTGACCAAGACCTGTTGAAACTGGTTCGGATCCACGTCCACCGTGAGATCGGGAGGCGCGTTCACTTCGACGGTCACGGTGGCGGGAAGCAGCGTAGTCGCGGCCGTCCTCTCCACCAAGGTGCGGACGTCCGTGCGCTGGCGATGCGGCGGACGGTTGCGGGCGAGGTCGAGGAGATCGTCGATGGTCTTGTTGGCGCGCGTGATCTCTCCCCCGATGCGATCGAGATGCTTGGCGACGTTATGTGCGCCGGCGGCTTCGGGCCCGAGATGCTGGCGGAGGAGAAAGAGCGACGATTCCATGACGCCGAGCGGGTTGCGGAGCTCGTGGCCGATGCTGGCCGCAAACTGTCCGATAGTCGCCAGGCGTTCGGCGTTGCGATTTTTGGTGACCAGATCTTCGCGATAGGTCTCCAGCATGATGGCCAGCTCGAGGTCGAGGACCTGGTGGAGAGCCGTCGCGATCCGCCGTTCGTCGGGGAAATTACCGCCCGCCGACCGCTCGCGGACGATATCCAGTAGCCGGACCCGAATGCGATCCATCGCCGTGAACATGAAGGCCTGCGGCAGGGCGATGCGAATGTGCACCCGCCCGATGCGCGCGCGCATCTCGTAGTACGGCTCATCGTGGGGCCCGAGCAGCATGGTTTCGAGCCATTGGACGAGAGTTCGCTTGAGTCGCTCGATCTGCGCCTGGCCGCCGGTGATCGCCGCGCTCGCGTCTGGGTGCGCTTCGATGGCGTCGTAGAAGTCGTCGATGATCGGTCCGAAGAACGGTTTGGCGATGGGGTGGAATGCTCGCAGCGCCGCGGACGACTCGTCTGTGAACCCGACGTACTGCTTGATGCTCTCGAAGAAGGTGAGCCGCATGGGTGTCACCTCTCCCACGCAAGAGCCGTGCCCGGTTCCTCCGCTTGGAAGCAAGCTGAGAATTTGGCACGGGATCGGGTCCAGGCGCAAAACCGTCGCGTTACCCCGTCGGCCGATCGGTAGCGCGCAAGGAATGCGCGAATTCCGTCGTTGGCCCGGCGATTCCCCTTGGCTCACCCGTTGCAGTTGGAACTCCCTCGGGAGAGCGACCCATGAAGATCATTTGCGCTACCGATTTCACCCCGCGCGCCCGCTCGGCCGCCCGAGTCGCGATCGATCTGGCCCGGGCCACCGGGGGATCCGTCGAGCTGGTCCATATCGCCGCCACCCCGAGCGCCGACATCCAGGCCCTGACGGTCGACGTCGGTGTCTTCGAGCACGAGATTCGTGAGGGCCTCAAGACGAAGCTGGCGGCCGAGGCCAGGGAGCTCATGGGTCTGGTCCCGGTGACGTCTCACCTCGGCGAGGGCAGCGTGGAGGGTGCCCTGTTGTCCCGCGCCAAGGCGGTCGGGGCGGATCTGATCGTCATGGGAGCGCACGGTCGCCCTGCGCTCGAACGATTCCTGCTCGGCAGCACCGCCGAACGAATGGTCCGCTGCACCGATCGGCCGGTGC
>JADGRB010000270.1 GCA_017881315.1 Pseudomonadota bacterium | reverse complement strand
CCGCGCCGACGCTGGCTGTGACACCGGCAACGGCGGGGGACTTTCGTCCTTGGGTCCGCGCTCCGGAGCGGCCGCGTGAAACGGGTCGATGGCGATGGCGATGGCCAGCTCCATCGTCGCTGCCAGCTCCGCGCAGTCCGCTTGCTGAGAGGTCAGCACGCGCTCGGCGATTGGCTCACCGTTCGGTTCGATCATCTCGATGCGCGCGCTGAGGGCTCGCTCCTTCCTGCGCACGGTGACCCTGACCCGCCTCACCGCCTTGGCGTCGAACGGCTCGTATCCGAGCCGTCCTGCGACTCCAGCGGCAACCGCTCGGACATCGGGACAAGCGGTCGCCCCTTCCCTCCGGTCATACTCCAGCTGGATACTCACCGGTTGTTGCGCCACGGCGGGTGCTGCGAGACCGACGATGACCAAGACCACGCCAACGGCCAATCCGCGCCCCACGTCTATCCGCTTATCGTTCTCGAACCTTCGCTGTCAAGCGAAGCGACCTCGGGCAAGAGCCTCATGCTCGCGAACGTCATCATCTCGGGCGTGACGAACTGATCGACTACAGATCGCCGCGCACGAGACTCCAGGCTTGCCAGTCCTGAGCGTCTCCGCAGCTCTGGCCGAGATCGAGCGTTGCGACGTGGTACGCGACGTAGCTCGCACCGCCCGCCTCGACGGTCCCGGACGCGCTCGAGGGGAGCGTGATCGTGCTCGAGCCCCGAAACTGCAGCGCGTAGTAGGTCGAGAGGCCGCAGTCCGATCTCGCCGAGCAAAGAGGATCGGCGGCGGTGATGTCGATTCCCTGCAGGTCGGCGGGCGCCAGCTTCGCGAAGACCGCTCCGATGTGGAAGACGCCGCCGTAGCTTGCGAAGAGGAGCCCGCCGGCGCTGTCCTGGAGAGCGAACCCGACCGATTCGGTGTCGTACTGAAACTCCTGCGTGAATCGAACCCGCAGCGAGACCGTCTGACCGATCAAGCTGGCCAGGGCGGGGGACGACGCGCCACCGGCCACGTCGTACCCCACCGTCGTCGACTCCCCGGCGGCATCCTGCACGGTGAAGAAATACTGGGACTGATGCCCGCACCAGGTCATGAGGCCCACGGGCCGCGTCGTTCCGCTGCTGGTGAGACTTCCATGTACCGTTAGGTCGACGGAGAACGGTTTCGCCGTCGCCGCGTAGACGCACGGGTTGCGAATGGTCGCGGGAGTGGGCGCACAGGCCGCGAGCGCGCCGCCCGCGCCGCCGCCGCCGGTCCCGGCACTGCCGGACGTCCCCGCGGAGGATGTGCCTCCGGTCCCGGCGCTGCCAGAGGTCCCGGCGGCCGCGTCGCCTCCGCCTCCCGTCGTTCCACCTGGCGCTTGGCCCGCTCCGCCGCCCGAACCACCGGCGGCCGCGTCGCCGCCGCCGAGCGTCCTAGAGCCACACGACATCGCGGCGAGGGCCACGAGGAGACCGCAGATGGGCAGCCAGCTGCACGAGCTCGCACCGCCTGACCGAGTCGATCGCTTGCGCACCATACCGCTATCCTAGGGCAGGAAACGTGCCGAGCCGCGCGATTCCGCGGAACGGGCGCAACAAAGCGCAGCTCGGTGGCCAAAGTGAGTGCGATTCGGAAGAAAAAAGGTTGCGGGGCGTGTCGATCCGGCGGCCCGCCGCTCGTCGTGGAGGTAGAAGGCCCGGCGGACGACCTGGCCGCACCAACCACCGCGAGGAGATTCCGATGCGCTACATCAGCTTGTTCACGCACGAGGCACGAACGGCCGCCGGGCCGACGCAGGAGGAGATCGCGACGATGGGGAAGTTGATCGAGGAGGGGAAGAAGGCCGGCTGGCTGATCGTCACCGAGGGGGTTGCGGGAAGCTCGCCGGGGACGCGCGTCCACGCGAGCGGCGGCAAGATCTCGGTCGTCGATGGGCCGTTCGCGGAGGCCAAGGAAGTCATCGGGGGCTACGCGATCTTGCGCGCCAACTCCAAGGACGAGGTCATCGAGCTGACCAAGAAATTCCTAAAGGTGGTCGGCGGCAACGGCACCTGCGAGCTGCACGAGCTCTACGAGATGCCGGCCTGAAGAAGCGAGGGAACCGATGCCCAGTGGCAGAGCGGTTCTCTCTTCAAGGTGCCGGATAGCGTGTTTCGATCTCCGTCAGCGTCTGCGCCGTATCGTTGACGACTCGCTGGGAGATCATCGGCTGGATCCCGATGTAGCCGAGGGCGCGGGTAGCCTGCGTTTCGGCCGATTTTCCGCCGGCGGTGGAGAGATCGAATTTCGAGGTGTAGCGTCCGGGGAGCGTCAGCGGGTCAATCGCTGAGCTGGTCACGCGCGCGTTCATCACCACCGTCGAGACATGGCAGGCGACGCAGGCGACCGTCTCGGTCGTGTTGCTCATCGGATTCTCGACGGCCGCCAGCGCCGCCAGGTCCGCGCGCTTCGTCGCGGAGTCCGCTCCGTCGAACATACTCTTCGTGATCGCTCCCAGGAGGCCCGCCGGCGTGTCGGTGATCGGCATGACGTCGAAGGTCGTGCCGCCGAAGAGAGCGACCGACTCCGAGCTCTCGGTGGCGCCCACCAGCGTGATGTCGACGAACGCATCATCCTTCTTCTCGACGCCGCGGAGCGCCCACACGAGCTGCTCGAACCGCCCATTCAGCGCGTTCATCGTGAGGCGCACGAGGCGCGCGTCGCCGCCGTATCGCTTGACGAACGCGCGCAGCTTCGTCGCGTACGCCTCCGGATCGGCTGCGCTGAGCGCGGGGCTGATACGAAGCGGGCCGCTCTGCGCGGGCACTGTCATGGCGAGATCGCGCAGCGCCGCGACGGCTCCGGCGATCTCGTCGTTCCGGATCGTGTAGAACGCATGGAACCCCACGTCCTGGGCGGTGGACCCATCCGAGAGGGGCTGGAACACGAGACGCATCCGCGCGTCCTCGGCCTCTGGGCACACGCCCGGCAGATGGCGATCGCAAAGATCGAAGCGCACCGCGACGAGCTGAAGGCGTTCATACGTCCCCGGCTGGAGGATGAGTTGTCCGCTCGCGCTGTCTGCCACCAACCGATCGAAAAGCGCGCTCGGGACCAGGGATGTCCCGTCGTCCGCGAGGTCGGTTCCGCGTAGAAGCACCGGCGTCGCGATCGATTGTGGAAGCGGAGCCAAGATCGTCACGTCGCTCATCTCGAGCGGATAGAACGGTCCAGCGTCCCCCCTGCCGGGACGCGCGTCCGCCCCGGCGTCGTCCGGACTCGTGCCCCCGTCGCTGTTCGTGCCGCCCCGACCGCCTCCCGCGCCTCCGCCAGTTCCAGCCGCACCGGTTCCGGCGTTGCCGCCCATGCCCGCGCTGCCGCCCGTGCCCGCGCTGCCGCCCGTGCCGGCGCTGCCAGACGCGCCCGCGCTGCCGGAGGTGCCCGCGCTGCCGGACGTGCCCGCGCTGCCGGACGCGTCCGGGGCCCCATTTGTCGAGCCGCAGCCCTGCGCGAGGATCAGGAGGCCGGCGAGACATGACCGAGCCAGCCACGGGCGCGACGGGATGGGGCCACTCACGAACATCGGTGAACCATCGGTTCGTTATAGGTTAAACCCTTCCCGGGCAGCGGGGACAGGGGTCAAGTGCCGTCAGCGGCCCCGGACGCAGGCCGCGACAGTGATGTCGTGATCGTAGGCCAGGACGCGACGCCAACTCTGCGGGATGTCGACCTCGCAGCCGTTGGCCTGAGACCTGCAGTTTCCTAGGTTGGAGGCAAGAGGACATGTGGGTAGGTCTGACCAGATGGATAGTTGGAACGCTCGTGCTGCTCGCATTCAACTGCGCGACGCTGGTGGCTCGGGCTCAAGAACCAGCCCACGAACCATCGAACAACGCCCCGTCGGTATCTGACTCGAAAGAAGTGGTGACGAAGGAGTGGTACGGCGCTCCTATCGTTGTCACGGATATCGCGGCGCTCGGCCTGTTCTTCGGCGGGACGACCGCCGCAGATCACGGCTCCAACGTCGGTACTGGACTCATGCTTGCGGGAGTCAGCGCCTACCTCCTGGGTGGTCCCATTGTCCATATCAGTAGGCACGAGTCAGGGAAGGGCATTGCCAGCTTGGGCCTTCGGTTGGTGGCGCCACTAGCTGGGGCTTTTGCCGGTGCGATCGTCGGCGGTGTCATCGGTTCGCAAAGATCCTGTGGAACAAACGAGACGTGTGGCCTCGGGGGCCTGGCGGTGGGCGGTGTCCTGGGGCTCATAAGTGGAGGCCTGGTCGCCATGGTCGTCGACGATGCCGCTTTCGCCTACAGGTTGACGACACCAAAGGCGTTAGCCCTGACGGTGACACCTGTCTACCAGCCTGCAACCCGACAGACTGGGCTCGCATTGCGCGGAACCTGGTAGGTGCCAGGCCAAGCGGCGTCACGGGCGCCCCCGTTCGACTTCGCGAATTGGCAGGGTGCAGGCACGAGTCGTTCTCTACGACGGTCGAGCGCCATGCGAACCTAGTTATTTCGTGGAGATTGGCGACTCGTCAGAGGGTCAGTCCCGATCCACGCCTTCTCCGACTGCGATCTTCCGGGCCTGCTGGAGACGGCGCCAGGAGAAGTACGAGAGCCCCCAGAGCACGCCGGTGGCCGCCGCCCAGCCCCAGACCTTCAGGCCATCTCCCACCGAAAAGTGGGCGATGAGCGCAGAGCCGAGGGTGATGGCAAAGCCAGCATAGGCCCACTCCTTGAGCCGCGCTGGCACCGGCGCAAGCAGCAGCACGACGCCGAGGAGCTTGGCCCACGAGAGCTCCACCCGGAAGTAGGCAGGGAACCCGAGGTGGCTGAACATCTCCGCCACCTGCGGCAGGCGCAGTTGCGCGTAGGCGGTGAACCCTATCTGCAGGCAGAAGAGCGCGGTGACGGTCCAGAACCCGATGACCATTCCTTTCGATCGGGAAATGCTCAGAGCCGTAGGCGAGAGGGTCGGGTTTTGCAGGGTCGATTCCATGGGATTCATGTCGTCCTCCTGGATCTAGATGACGGATTGCCAAGCACGAGTGTGACCGCCCTTGTGCGTGAATCTTCGAAACCATTGCTCGCAAGGCCGCTCAAGCAACCCCAAGGCTGATCACGCTGGACGACCCCGACAGTTGGTTGAGCGCCGAACGTTGAAAAGCTGACAGGCACTTGCTCGTTTGCGGCAAAGGACGCGAGCTCGCAGGTCTCGAAGTTTGGCGCGACCGATGCAATTCCGACACGCATGAGCGTCAAGACACGGATAGTCGTCGCGATGATTGGCGGGCTACTCCTCCACGCATCCGGCGCGCGGGGGGCCGAGAACGTCCCCGGCGACCAGCCCGGCCTTGGATCCGCCGGCCAACCAATTCCGCCCTCGTCAGATGCTCCGCCGCCTTCCGTCCCCGGTTCCCACCCTGTGCTCGAACCCCTGATGCAACCGGCGCCGGCTCCCTCCCTGACCGGGCCAATAATGATCCACAAGCCCCGGGCCGGTTTCCTCGTTACGGGCGTGGCTATAGCCATCCCCGCCTATCTCTTGCAGATGCTATCGACCTTGGCGTATTCCCCCACCATCCAGACCTACGACGAGCCGTGCAGCTACTGCGCAAAAGCGCAGGCGTTGACCCTCATCCCGATCGTTGGACCCTGGCTCGGCGCGCGCGAGGCGGGGACGCCCAACGACCCGTTCGCCCTCATTCTCGGCGGGATCGAGGCCGCCGCGGTGGCCATGATCGTCGTCGGTGTCGTCGGTCACGACGTCCCTGCAGAGCCCGAGCGATCGAGGGTGAGCCTATCGCCGTTCGTGACGCCGCAAGCGGGGGGATTGTCGCTGCACCTGCGTTGGTAGTAGCGCTCTATTGGCAAGTCATCGTGATCGCGTTCGCGACGGCGGGGATACCCAGGAGGTAGGTCCCGATGTCGGTCGCGTCGCTGGTGGTCATGTTGCCGAGCGCGCGCATGCCGCAGATCGTGGCGCCGGTGTTGTCCTTGGCCGTCGTGATCGCCGTGGCCACCTGGGTGGCGGTCCATCCCATGATGCCCGTGGCGTCGGGGGTCAAGTTCGAGCTCTGGACTGTCTTGGCGGTTCCGTTGACCGTCGTGTTGACGAGCTTTCCCCCCTGGAACGCCTTCGTCGCGTCGATGTGAAGCGGATTGGCGCTCGACACCGTGACGGTATGGCAGGTCGCGCAGGCCAGGGTCGCCAGGTACTTGCCATTCGCGGCGCCGGTCGCCGAGCCCGCGGCGGGCAAGGCGGTCGGATCGACGGCGGCCCACTCCGGCGAGCTCGGCTGGACGTCGTACGGAGCCGTGTTGGCTTGCACGGTGTGCGAGACGCCGGGGACCGTTCGCAGGTAGGCGACGATCGCGTCGGCGTCGTCGGACGAAAGAGTCCCGAACTGGTAGTACGGCATCGTCGCGAACAGGTACTTGCCGGTCGCGTCGGGGTCCATACCCTTCGTGAAGGCGTCCTTGATCTGCTGATCTGTGAGGTTCTTGAGCCCCGTGGCGTCGTTGGTCAGATTGGCGCTGCTGAGACACGGCGCAACACCGGCGCCACCCGCACCGCCGTTGCCGCCCCCAGCGCCGGCGGCCCCGTTGCCACCCGCGCCTGCGGCTCCCGTCGTCGACGGCGCGGTCTTCACGAAGCAATCGACGCCAGAGAGCTGGCCCCCGCCCTGCGGCGTGTGGCAGCCCGCGCACCCGAGAACGCTGGTTACCAGGTACTGACCTCGCATTTGCTGCGTGGTCAGCAATGCGCCGCCCGCGCCACCTGCGCCGCCGGCCGCGCCGGCCGCGCCACCTGCCGCACCGCCCGCGGCACCGGCTGAACCGCCTGCGCCACCGCCGGCCGTTCCACCGCCGCTGCTTCCACCGCCTGCGTGACCGCCATTGTTGGT